>DATEPG010000566.1:0-35742 GCA_035273265.1 Polyangiaceae bacterium | reverse complement strand
TGCGCGGTCCCGCCCGCGGCCGCGAAGTTCCACTCGGCCTCGGTCGGCAAGCGCCCGCCATCCCAAATGCAGAATGCTTGAGCCTCGTACCAATCGATGCAGTTCATGGGTAGGCTCTCGTTGCTCCCGGGGCTCGCGGTCCAGACCGGTGCATCCGGTGCCATGCAGCCAACGGCGGGGCTGGGCAGGTTGGCGGCCCAGGCAGTATTCCAACCGGGGTCGCTTGGGTTATTCGGATTTTTGCCGGCGCCCGCAGCAAGGGTGCTCTGGGTAAACACGGCAGCGAACTTGCGATAGCGCCCGAGGGTGACTTCGTACTTGTCGAGCCGAAAGGTGCTGACCGTGGCCGGGTAGGCCGGGTCGTTGCCGCGGTTGAATGTGTTGCCGGTCACGATGCTCGAGCTGCAGCAGTCCTGGTTGCCGCCCGGGCCGCAGGTCTTGGCCAAGCCGAGGCAGGAGGGACGCGCCTGGCAGGCGTTCGTCGAGGTGTTGCAGACGGGGGTCTCGCCGCTGCAATCGGCGTTCGAAAGGCAGCCCACGCAGGCTGAGGTGCTGCTCTGTGCTTTGCACTTTGGCGTGCTGCCAGTGCAAGCCGCACAAGTGGCGCCGCAGCTCGCGTCGGTATTGCACAGCGCGCACACGGCTTGCCCGCTGCAGGCCTGGTTGCTGGGGCAAGCCGCGTCAGTTGCGGCGTAGCTGCAGTTCCCTGCGCTGCACGTACCGCTACTGGCGTAGGTCGTTTTGGTGGTGGTATTTTTGCACTTGGCCGCTGGTGGCGTGCTGCACGTGAGCGACGCGCACGGATCGGCATTGCAAGCGCCGCCTGCGCAGCCAAAGCTGCAGGTTTTGTTCGTGGCAGTGTAGCTGCAACTGCCGGCATTGCAGGTCCCGCTCGCGGCGTACTCTGTCAGCGTGTTGGTCGCGGTGCACTTTGCGCTTGGCGGAGAGTTGCACGTGACCGTGGCGCAGGGATCGCTGGTGCAAGCGTTGCCTTGGCAGGTGCACGCGATCAGATGCTCGGCGTAATTGCAGACGCCTTCGGTGCAGCTTCCGAGTTTGTCGTAGGTCCGGTACTCCTGGGCGCTGGTGCAGCTGGACATTGGCGCCGAGTCACACACGACGCCCACGCAAGGGTCGATCGGAGTTGTGTCATCGCCGCCCGCACCCGCATTATTTCCCCCGGAGCTACCGCCAGCAGTGCCATTGCTACCACCGCGGCCACTGCTGCCGGCGCTTGCGCTGCTGCCTGCGCTTGCGCTGCTGCCTGCGCTTGCGCTGCTGCCCGCGTTTCCGCTGCTGCCCGCGTTTCCGCCAGTCCCGGGTTTGCCAGGGAAGTTGCGATGTGGCCCGCTGCACGCGGCGCAAATCGCCAAACCGGCCAATATGAATGACCTAGAAAGGTGTGGATGCGTCATGGTCGTTGTCTCTTGGCGTTTCCCGGTGCCAGGAATTCCCCTGCTTCAACAGGGGTCTTATCACGTTGAAACGGGGTGAGTAAACGTCGGGTTTGGCTTGCAGCAACGCTGGATGCCGGCGCAGTGACGATCGAGTAGTCGTCAGCTAGCGAACATCGCGATGCCCCGCTCCAGCGACCAAAAGGCCGCTACACTACCCATCGCGTACACGAACGCGCGAGTGGTCCAGACGGGGCGTCGGTCGATGCGTGTCACGAGCGAGCCCAGGGCAATGAACAGCGCGATCGCTGCGAGTTGGCCGAGCTCGACTCCGACGTTGAAGAATAAGAGCGCCGAGGGCACGTGCTTTTCGGGCAAGCCTGTCTCGAGCAGCGCGGATGCGAAGCCCATGCCGTGCAAGAGACCGAAGGCGAACGTGACCAGCCACGGTGCGCGGCGTGCCAGGGAGTCGCTGGGACGGAGGCACTCGCTGCAGGCGAGCACGATCGACAGCGCGATCGTGGTTTCGACCGCCGCGGACGGTAGGTTCAGCCAGCCGAGCACGGTGCCCGCCAAGGTTAGGCTGTGAGCCACGGTAAAGGCGGTGATCGCCGCGATCAGCTTTTTGCGACTCCGCACCAAGAGCGTGATCGCCAACACGAACATCAGATGATCGAAGCCGGTCAAGATGTGCTCGACGCCGAGCCGGGTGTAGTCGAGCGCAATGGGCTGCAAGAAACGCAGCCCGGCTGAGGCGGGGATGCCGTAGACGGTGAGGCTCGGCGAGCGACCGTTGAGTATGCGCATGAGGCGCGAACCGTTGCTCCAATCGATCAACACCGTGACGTTGGACTCTCCGCCGGCCAGCCACGGAAAATCGATCGTGCCTACCAACCCGAGCGGGCCGCACTCGAGCAGCGCTCCTTGCTGCTGACAGGACTTCGGGTATTGCGCTGGCTGACGCAGCCCTTCGAGCGTCTTGGCGGTGGTCTGCCAATCGACGGTGAACTTTCCGTCGGCCACCTCGGTCAGCGTCAACGTCGCGGCATCGAAAGAATGCGCTCGTGCCTGCGTCGCAAACAGCAGCGCCGCGCACAAGAACAAGAGCCGCATCATGGCGACTTTTCCTGGAAGCGGTAGCGCTGCTTGACGGCCTCGGTTGCCTGCTCCACGGCCTTTTGCGCGCGTGCCGCCTGCCAGCCCGCGAGCAATTGCGCGTGCAGCACGGCTGGTGGCGCCAAGCCGCCTTGGATCTGGTTCATTTTGACCAACAGCCAACGATCGTTCGTCTCCAGCCCGTGCCATTGTCCCGGCGCCAAGCTACGAATTTGGTCGGCGACCGCGGGCCCGAATTCTTGCTCGATTCGCTCACGATTCACGTTGGCGACCGTGCTGCGCAGGCCGAGCGAGGTGGGCGTCGCGCCGGCCGCGAGTCGAGGTTGGGATTTGGCGCGCAGCTGTTCGGCTCCGGGCTCCTGCTTTGGAAATACCACGTACTCGTGCTCGTACAGCAGCGGGGCCTCGTAGTCGGCTCGGTGTTGTTCGAGGAATTGCTCCAGCTCTGCTTCGCTGGGTTGTCCGAGCGGCGTTTGCAGCAGCAGGCGCTCGCGCATCTTGCTGATCAGCAAATTGCGGACGGTCGGATCCTCGCGGTCCAGTCTTTCGCGCAGCGCCTCGCGATACAGTGCTTCTTCAGCCTTCCAGTTCGCTAGGACAGCCTCGGCCTCCTCGGGCGTCGCTGGTCGACCCATCTGGTCGTGAAAGCGTCGTGACAGATCTGCTTTGAGCGCTGGAGTCAGCTCGATCGTTTGCGCGTCGCCAACCAGCGAGCGCTGCAGCAACAGGGCGGCAGCAGCGAGTGCGAAAAAATGCAGGGTGGGCTCGCGCAGTAGCCGCAAAAACGCTGACTTTTTTGCGCCGTCGGTCGGTTCGGTAGCCATGGCAGAGTTGGTTGGCAGGGGTAATCGTGATCGGCGCCGAGGGCTAGAGGGCGCCCCGCGCGGCACAGGTCGGCACAACCCCCTGGCGGGCCGATCGGGGGGCGCTTGGCTTACGCTGCAAAACGCCGGCACTTTCTGCTCGGCACGCCCCATGCTTCATGGCTGACATGCGCAAGTCCCATGCACTGTCGGCCGGATTGGTTCTAGGGCTCTTCGCTCTCGTAGCTTCGTTTGCGGGCTGTTCCGGTTCCGTCCAGAACAACGCTGGTTGCGTGTACAACGGCAAGCAATACGCGGCAGGGGATACATTTCCCGACAGCGACGGTTGCAACCAGTGCTCGTGTGACGAGGGAGGCCAGGCGCAATGTACGCTAGTCGCGTGCGAGCCCCGACCCGTCCCTACCGATGTGTTTTGTATGCTCGGGGGCACGCGCTACCAAGTCGGACAACCGGTCCCCAGCGGTGATTGCAACTCCTGCTCCTGCTCGGTCTCGGGGACCGTCGTTTGCACCCAAAGAGCCTGTACCACGCCGGACCCCTCGTGTGAGTCGCTCGTCAGCGAGCTGCAGTCCACGCTGAACAGCGTCCAAAAGTGCACATCGGCGGCGGAGTGCGGTCAGCCGATCCCCGGCTCGAGCTGTGGCGGTACGCGCGATCTGATCGCTCGTAAGGATGCCGATCTCTCCTCGTACTTGGCGCAGCGAGCCAAGGTTGCCGAAGTCGGCTGCGCCAGCGAGGGTGGCTCGACCTGTGATCTTCCGTACGCGGATGGCTTTGCCTGTATCAAGAACGTGTGCGGCTGGAACTACGTGACCGTGGAGCCGGACCCTGCACCCGCTTGCGAGTCCCAGGAGCCTGCTGAGCTGTGCGTGCGGGGCAAAGCGACCGCTGATGGCGAGTTGGTGGCCGCAGGCGATCCGCTGCAGATCACCGTGCGCAGCTCGGGTTGCTTATCGAGCAGCTGCTCCAAAGTGGTCGAGGCATCGTGCACGATTGCCTCGGGCGCCGCCTTCGACGTCAAAGCCAACTTCTGCGTGGCGAATACCGCCAAGCCTGGCCAACCCTGCACCGCCGATTGCGGAACGGCCCACGCGGATTGCAACTTCGGCCAGCCGCTGACGGTTGGCGAGCACCAAGTGAAGCTCGGCTCGATTGCGGTCGGCTTCCAAGTACCGAGCAAGCTGCCGATCGGCGGCCTGTGCGCCAGCATTCGCTAGCTCAGGGGAACTCGGTCGTTACCTTCATCAGCGACACATTGTGCACGGAGAAGTTGGACGTGATGCTGAGCTTGGAGAACTCCGCGTACGCGTACACAGCGCCGAGCAGGGCCCCGAACGAGGGGCTCTCCGAAAGGGGCAGGGGGGCCCCCGAGTCGGCGTAGCCGATGCTTTCGCCCGGGGTGACTACGCCCAGCGCATAGCGCTTGCCGGCCTCCAGCGTGTAGTTGAAGCTGAGCGGTCCCGAGCCGACAAAACCGACGCTGCTGGCGATGGTCGTGGTTTTTTCGGCTCTGAGGATTAGGTCGTTGCCGACCTGCTCATAGACTATCCAGCGCAGATCACGCGGAGAGGCGAAGGCGATCCACGTTTGCAGCTCGGTCAGCTTGCGGGATGAGTGGACCTCGAGCAAATTGCCGATGTAAGGACCATCTGAATTGGTCACCGCGAATTTGTCCAGCCCAACCGTGTCGGTGACGCTCGCGGCGCAGGTTCCGGTGGTCGTGCAGACTTGGCTGCTCGCCGCGCAGTCGTTGGTCACCTCGCTGAGGCTCGCGCCGTCCGCTGCGCAGGTGCCTAGCTTGTTGAGAAAGCATCCGGTCTGCCCGGGAGGGCAGGAAAGCGGCATGCAGGTCACCACGTTGGGATTGAACTCTGGAGGGAGATCCGCGTTGCCAACCAGGGCTAGACACGCCTCGCCGGCGCTGCATTCGGTGTACAACATTGGCCCGTTGGGCTCGCAGTTGTAGATGTTCTTGTCTTTACAAGACAGGGCGCCCGGGACGCAGCCCAAGGGTTTGCACGTGGCGTTCTCGCAGAACTCCTCATTGCTGCAGGCCGTTCCGACCGCTGGCAGTGAACCGTTGGCGTTGCAAGTCTTGATCTCGTTGCCGACGCACACCTTCTCTCCCGCGACACAGGCATCCAATACGCAGAAAGCGTACAAACCGGCCGGCGTGAGCTCGCAGTGCTCGATTCCTGGACGGCAGGTTCGGCTGAGAGTGCTTCGCGCGCCGGTGGGGTCGCATTGAAGGAGATCGTTGCCGCGACAAAAAGTGGTCGAGGCCGTACAGGTCGGCTTTTCGCAGCTCCCGTTTAGGCACACCTTGCCTTGCGTAGCGCAATCGGTCGTGCTCGGAAGCCATTTGCTGCCGAGACCGTCGCAGGTCGACACGCGCGTGCCGCTGCAACTGAATTCGCCCGGAATGCATACCGACCCGAGACAGGTACCCGAAGCGTCGTCGCACCGCTCGGTCTCGGAACAATAGTCCCACACCGCCTGGCTCAAGCCGTCCGACGCGCACAGGTAGACGTCGCCGTTCAGGCACGACTTGGTGTTGGGCTCGCAATGGGTATCACTACACTCGCCTCGGACGCAGTGTTTCTTGCTATCGGCGCAGTCAACCCCACCGGGCTCTGGCCCAGAGCCATCGGCCTTGCACGTTGTTGCAAGGCTGCCATTGCACACGGCCAGGCTGGCCGCGCAGGGGATCGGCATGCTCGGCATGCTCGGCATGCCGCAGGAGGCGTCGTTGTTTCGTTCGCGGCACTGCCCTCGCGGGCACGTCTGCACGACGGTCTCGTCGAAGCCTGCCTCGTCACAGCGCTTGATGTCATCGCCATCGCAGCGTTCGATGCCGGGGTCGCAGAAGCTCGAGTTACTCGGCTTCGTCCCCGTGTTCGTGGACTTGCCGCTGCAGGCCGAGCAAATCCAGCCGACGCTCAAGAGTACCCCAACCGTTCGCCCAATTGTTGACGCCATCATCGAGCCCTCGCCAGCGTGACGCGAGAGACGTTACTTGCAACTGAGCGTGGAGTCGCGCCAAATCAATCAGGACCGTCAGACTGGCAACTTCCAGGGGGGCGCCTAAATTCGGTGCTTGGGCGGCCGTTCTTGGGGAAACCATGGCCTGCAACCTCTTCTCGTCGCCAGGCGCGGTCTTCGTTCTCTGGGGCAATCCAGAAGTATCGGACATTGACCGCGTGATTGTCGAAGTGGACGCGGCGGCGGCCAGCTGCGGTCATCCGATTGTTTATGTCACCCGTGTGCCCGTGAACGCTCCGGCGCCCGATGCTCAATTCCGCTCGCGTCTCGATCAGCTGATGCCGAGCATCTTGAAGGTGTGCTCGACTTATCATGTCGTGCTCGAGGGGGATGGCTTTGGTGCGGCGATGAAGCGCGGCATTTTGACTGGTATGTTTCAGCTGAGCTGGCGTAGAAAGACCTTCTTCGTCCACGCCAAGGTGGCCGAGGTCGAGAGCAGCGTTCCGCTCGAGCAACGCTCAGCCGTTGCTCGATTGCTCGCTACTGCTCAGCTTCGCGGCTTTCTCGGCTCGAGCTAGCGCTCGCCGTTCAGGGGCTCAGGGATTGCTCCCAGAACACGACCTCTCGTTCGCGATTGGCGACGAAGGACACTCCGCCGTCTTGGGAGATGACCACGGCCAGACCGTCGGGATGATCGTTGACGAAACGATAGGCGGCACGGTGGCGCGTGCCGACATTCTCCACGTTTTCCGGTTGGCGGACCTGGCCTTCGGTATCTACCGCGCGAAAGACTCGCTCGGGGGTGGGTAGCTCTGCGGATACTTCGGCGCCGAAGCCGAGGACTCCGAAGCGTTTGTCGAGGACGAGTGCGCCGTCGATGGCGGTGAGGTTGGCCAGTACGCGGCTTTGCTCGAACACCGCTTGCTCGAGCTCCTCGAAGCGCGCGCTTGGATTCGACGCGAAGTCGAGCCAGCCCACCGAATCCTTGGCAGTGGTGGCGGCCACGGCTTCCAAGATCTGAAATAGGAGCGTGCGGTAGCGATGCGAGGGTTCGTCTTGAGCCAGCGAATATTTCAGGCGCAGGCCGTGCAGCGGTGTGGCTGCCGAGCTGCCTTGCGTGCCGACGATCAGGATCAAGCCTCCGTGCCGGGCGCCCCGGACAAGCTGAATCGCGCGGCGCAGCATCTGTTGCGCCACTTTTCCGATCAATGAATGTTCGACCGAGGTCGGCGAGGCAACGCTTGCCTGCAGCGCCGCGTGCTCTTCTTGGACCGCTTGGCGCTCGCGTGCGAACAGGGCGGGTAGCCAGTTCGAGTCGAAGACATCCAGCGCGGCGTCCAGCAACAGGCCTCGCTCGAGGGCGCCGATCAGTTGACCCGCACAGCGCACCGCGAGCTGCCCGGGAGCAGTCACGTGGATGATCGGATCGTAGGTCCAATTGGGGACCACGCTGCGACCGCCCCAGGTCGGAGCCAGCCAAGCGGGTCCGGAATGGGCCACCCCCCAAATGCGCAGGTTGCCTTGCTCCGGCTGGGCCGCGATCAACGCCGTTTCGAAGGGCACCGCAGGCGCCAAGCGGCGCAATTCATCGGCATTCAACGGCCGACTGTGATCGAACTTCAGCCGTAGCACGCCTTGATTGGGTGCTCCCGTCTCGGGCAATTGCTCGGCTGAGGTGAGCAGCAAGCGAAAGCGCGTGGAGCGAGCCTCTTCTACCATCAATGACGCTTGAAACGCGGCTGTCAGCGCGTCTTCGAGCAAGGCCAGGGACACGCTCAAGCGCGTGGCTGCCGGCCAGTGAGACTCGACGTAGCGAGCAAGATCTGGCGGGTACACGCTTGGCCGGTGCATTGCCGCAGTATGCCAGCGAAGCGCTCGCGGGCGAGTGCTTTGGTCGACTGGCCCGGGGAACCGAGCGCGCGGCCCGGGCGACAGGATGCGGGCGTGCGGCGCTCAGCCCAGAATCGTGAGCACGATCCCGAGCACGATGCCGCACACGGGCGGCAGCTTCTTCCAGCCGTTGGCTTCCTTGAACACGAACACTCCGGCGGCAAAAGCGATCAACGTGCTGCCGCGGCGCAGGCTGGCCACCAGCGAGATCAGGCCTGCTTCGTCGCGTAGCGCGGAAAAATACGCAAAATCCGCGCACAGCAAGCACAGCGCCAAGATCATCATGCTGAAGCGAAATTGAAAGCGCTCGGCCCGCGGCCGGTGCCTGCCGCGGGCGAACCACCAAAAGCCGGCCAGCGGCGCAAACAGCGCCAACAGGTAAATCGAGAACCAGGCCTGCACCGTCGCAGGAGCGAGCGCGAGCTTGCCCAAGAGCAACTTGTCGTACAGTCCGCTGGCGGCGCCGAACAGCGTACCCAAGATCATGTACCCTACCCAGCGGTCACGGTGAAAATGCACGCCTTCCAGTCGGCCCACGACCGATAGGCCGAGGAACGAAAGCAAGGTCGTCGAGATCCCGAGCACCTGGAGCAACGAAGGCCGCTCGGCGAGCAGCACGATCGCGGCGGCGAGTGTCCAGAGAGGGCTAGTGGCGCGGATCGGCGCGGCCAGCGAGATGGGTAGGTGCTTCACGGCCAGGTACGTGCAAAGCCAGGACGCCGCGACGATGGCCGCCTTGAGCAGCAACTGCGCGTGCCCCAGCCAGGTCAGCTCCGGAACGAGCAGGCTGACCGGTAGCGCGTCAGGCGCGAGGCGTTGGAGCAGGAGCAGCGCGGACCACACGCTCGCGCAGGTGCCCGTGCTGATGAGCAAGACGGGCACGACCGGGTTATCGCGCAGGGCGTGCTTTTGACAGGTGTCGTAAAAGCCGAGAAACAGTGCCGAAGTCAGGCTGAGCGGAGCCCAGTGCATGGATGGCCGCGACGCTTACTCGGGGCCGGTCTCTGAAGCCAGCGTTTCCTGCTTGCCGGCGATATTCCTCAAGGGTGAGCGGCTTGCGCCACTGACACCTTCCAGCGTCGACGACGAGCCAAGGCTAGCCAGGCGCAGCCCAGCGCCAAGGCGAACGGCAATCGGCCAAGAGCGGTGCTGGTGTTGGCCGGCGAGAACGAGCAATTGCTCGAGCTGGATGAAGACTGACCGGCGCCGCCTTGCGCGGCTCCCGCACGGGCGCCGCCGCCAGCCGACGATGCTGCCCCGCCGCGACCTGCCTCCTGGGCTCCACCGTTATCTGGAGAGCCAGCGGCACCCGCCATGGATGGTTCACCGCCAGCGCCGCCAGCCGCTTCGCCGGCGCTACCCGCTTCGCTATTGCCCGCTTCGCCGCCAGCGCCGGCCTCGCCTGCGTTGCTGGGATCGCTCCGGTAGCCATACGCGGTCTGCCCCACGGCGACTGCAATCGCGGGATCCAAATCGATGAACAGCTTGGTAGCCCTCCGAGTAGGCGAGCGTGCCCTGGCAGAATAGGCCGTTTGCCGCGTGCGCCTGGGCGGCGAGCGCGCACAGGCTCGAGGCGAGCAGACCCGAAGCGAGAATACGAGCCATGGTGTTGCACTGCTTTCTGCGCGCGTTTGTCGGCGCTGCGCCGCCTTCTGGCAGACCGAGTCACGCACTATACCGGTTTCGGTGGCGGCGCGGTGAGTCAATTCCTCGCGTCCTCGCGTCCTCCGCAGTTGAGCTGCGCGGCGCGGCGCGGCATGCTTCGGTCCCGATGACCGCCAGACGAGACGACGATGTCGAGGACCTCCTGAATCGCGAGCACGGTGCCGTTCGCCGATCACCCGAGCAGGTGGCGGCGGCCGAGCAGAACGTGCGCGGGATCCTTGCGTTTTTAGGTGAGGATCCGGCGCGCGAGGGCTTGCTCGATACGCCCGCGCGGGTGGTGCGAGCGTACGCCGAGCACTTTGCCGGGTATGCCCAGGATCCGGCGGAGTATCTGGCAAAAACGTTCGAAGAAGTGGAGGGCTACGACGAACTCGTGCTGGTGAGTGACATCGAGCTGTTCAGTCATTGCGAGCATCACATGGTGCCGTTCGTGGGCAAGGCGCACGTGGCCTACATTCCGAATGGACGCGTGGTGGGCTTGAGCAAGGTGGCGCGCGTGGTGGATGTATTCGCCAAGCGCCTGCAGGTGCAGGAGAAGCTGACGAAGCAAATCAGCGACGCGATTCAGTCGCACTTGCAGCCACAAGGGGTGGCGGTGATTTTGCAGTGCCAACATTTTTGCATGTGCTATCGCGGCGTCAAAAAGCCTGGTTCGTGGACCACGACCAGCAAGCTTCACGGGATTTTCTTGAACGATGCAGCCGCACGCATGGAGCTCTTTACGTTGATTGGTTTGAAGCGTCAGATTGGCGGGCAGGGCGTTTGAGCGCGCTGGCCGCGATCGACATCGGCACGAATTCGGTTCGCCTGCTCGTCACGGATCCGGCTGGACGCGAGCTCGAGCGGCTGATGCGCATGACACGCTTGGGGCAGGGCGTGGACGTGACCGGCCAGCTTTCAGCAGCAGCAATCGAGCGCACGGTTTCGGTGCTGGTCGAATACGCTTCGCGCATGCAGGCGCACGGCGTGACGCGGGTCTGCGCGGTTGCGACCAGCGCGGCGCGAGATGCGCAGAATGGTGCGCTCTTCTTCGAGGCGGCGGAGCGTGCGCTAGGGGTACGCCCTACGCTTCTGAGTGGGGACGAAGAGGCGCGCTGGTCATTTTACGGCGCGACTGACGGCTTGGATCGGCGTGACGGGCCGTTTCTGGTCATCGATCTGGGCGGTGGATCGACCGAGTTCGTGCTCGGTACCGAACAGCCGGAAGCAGCGACTTCCCTGCAAATGGGCTGCGTGCGCATGAGTGAACGACACTTGCACGGCGATCCTCCCACCAGCGCTCAGGTCCGCGCGTGCGCGGAGGATGTGCGTCGAGAACTGGTCCAGGTGCGCTCGGTGATGGACGTGACGAAGGCGCGCACCGTGGTCGGGTTGGCGGGCACCGTGACCGCGCTCTCCGCCCTGCAGCTCGGACTCGTGCGCTACGATGCGGCTCGGACGCACCACAGTCGTCTGAGTGCACCACAAGTCGCTGCGCTTGCTACCCGCTTGGCCGGCGCGAACGTTGCCGAGCGCCGCGAACTGCTCGTGGAACCCGCGCGCGCGGAGGTGATCGCGGGCGGCGCGCTGGTATTGGCGACGACCATGAGCGAACTCGGGCTTGCCGAGCTGCTCGTCAGCGAGCGCGATATCCTGGACGGCCTGGCGGCTTCTCTGCGCTAGCTGGGAGGGCAGCCGAGTCTCGCCATCTGACGCGTTTTGCGGGGTAGAAGGCTGGCCTCTGGCATAAGCTGGCGCAGTCGAGCGAAAAGTCGCACAATTCAGGGCCAGTTCGCTCAGGGCGTGACGGCTCAGATCTTGCGTTTAGGGGAATCGATGAAGGCATTCAAACAACGGCTCGAAAAAGCACTGGGGTCCGGAGCGGCTTTGGCCTTGCTGTCGTTTCCCGGGTGCGGGGGCAGCGCTGCACATGACGGAACTCCCAGTGCTGCAGGCGCGTCGGGCGCGAGCACTGCGGGTGGACCGTCTCAAGGCGGTGCGCCCGGCGCGGGTGCGCCCGGCGCAGGTGCGCCCGGCGCGGGTGCACCGAGCACAGGCACCGCAGGACAGCCGGCAGGCAGCGTTGCTGGTGCAGCGGGCGCTGCCGGACAACCGGAACCCGCCATCGCGGGGGCGGGGGGTGACAGCAGCCAAGCGCTGAGTCCCTATCCCGTGGGCTCGCTCGGCTGCTCGGGCCCATTTTACGACAGCGGCTTCCACGGGCAATGCTGCGGGCAAGCTCTTTGTTACACGCCGAACGCCGGCAGTGAGTGCGTGCCCCCGACCGAGGCACCGGAAAAGCTCGACGTCGGCTACGGCTCTGGCTCGTGTTTGTGCGGCGACGAGATTCAGGGCCCGTTTGCTGCAAACCCAGCGCACGAGCCGGAAAAGCCTGGCACGTGCTGCTACGTGATCAGCAGCATCGGCTGTGACGGACGCCCGCTGCTGGTCGACGGGGCGCCGGTCGTTTCCGCGCTCACTCAGCGCGGCGATTGGATTTTGGCTGACGTGCTGGGGCTCTGGGCGTGACCGCGCTGGCTCTGCCAACGCGCGACGATTGGCGAGAGCTCAAATCGCAATCCGAAACCCTGCCGGAAGCGGTGCGCCGCGCCCTCGTCGAGCATTGGACGCGAGCCGCACAGATGGAGCACGCCTCGGTCGCGGCCTTCAGTCGCTTCTCGTTGCAGCTGCTGGCCGTCGGGGCACCGCCGTCACTGCTGACCGACGCGCATCGCGCAGCGCTCGACGAGATCCAGCATGCCGAACTGTGCTTCTCGCTCGCGACCACTTATGCCGGACACAGCATCGGTCCGGGACCCCTTCCCGTCGACGAACGCGCATTGACCGGCTGGGACTTACTGAGCGTGGCCGTGAACACGGTCGAGGAAGGCTGCGTGGGCGAGACGATCGCCGCACTCGAAGCACAAGCCGCCGCCGAGTTGGCTCAGCATGAAGCCGTGCGCGCGGTGCAGCTGCGCATCCACGACGACGAATCGCGCCACGCCGAACTGGCTTGGTGTTTCGTGCGCTGGGCCGCTCAGGTCGGCGGCACTCCGGTGCGGGTCGCGCTGCAGAGCGCATTCGAACAGACGATCGCGCGCTTCGAGGGCGCAGCGCCGCTCGAAAGCATTCATGAGCAGCGCCTCGAAGCCCACGGCATGTTGAGTGAGCGCCGCAAGCAGGCGCTGCGCAAGCAAATCATGAGCGAAGTCATCCGCCCCGCCTTGGCGGAGCTCTTGGCTTGAAGATCGCAGAACGTACGCGTCTCGCCTCTCCGGACCGCGCCTGGGTTGGCCGGAACACCAGCGGTTCTTCGATCAGCTGCTGTGAGCCGCCTCGAAACCTGGTCGCCGCCGCCGACGTAAAGCGCGAAGCCGCGCTGGATGGCTTATCCTAGGGCCATGTCCCACCGCGGCTCGAAACCTCCGGCGCCCGCCAATGTGGAGAGTACCAGCACCGTGCGCGAGCGCATCGCGCAGGCGTTGCGCGGCGGCCAGCTCACGGCTCGTGAAATTTCGGAACGCGCCTCGGTCCAAGAGCGCGATGTTGCGGAACATCTGAAACATTTGGAGTACTCGCTACCCCACGGTGGTGAAGAATTGCAGACGGGCCCGCCCCACTGCATCAAGTGCGGCTTCGAATTCAGCCAGCGAGAACGTCACAGTCGTCCGAGCCGCTGCCCGCGCTGCAAGAGCGAACGGATTTCCCCACCTCGCTTTCAGATCGTGCCTCAGAGCCAGGGGTAACCGCGCCACCATCGATGCGTCGAGTTGTCGGCTTGGCGGGGATTGTCCGCGGTGTCATGGTCAGCACAGCCCATGACCGTCAAGATCGCTTTCGATAACAGCTACGCCCGCTTGCCGGAGCGCCTCTATGCCCGAGTTGCGCCCACGCACGTTCGCGAACCGCGGATCGTGAAAGTGAATTACGCACTCGCCGAGCAGCTCAGGCTCGATCCCGCGGAGCTCGATTCGCCGGAGGGGGCTCAGATCTTGGCTGGCAATGTGTTGCCCGAAGGCGCAGCATCGATCGCTCTGGCGTATGCCGGGCATCAGTTTGGCGGCTTCTCGCGCCAGCTCGGCGATGGCCGAGCGATTTTGCTGGGGGAGGTGCTGGATCGAGACGGAGCGCGTCGCGATATTCAGCTGAAGGGGGCCGGTCGCACGCCGTTCTCGCGTCAGGGTGACGGGCGCGCGGCGCTTGGCCCGGTGTTGCGCGAGTACATCGTGAGTGAGGCGATGGCGGCGCTCGGCGTGCCCACGACTCGCGCGCTCGCCGCGGTGACCACGGGTGAAACGGTGGTCCGTGAGCAGCGCTTGCCGGGCGCGGTGCTCACGCGCGTGGCCGCGAGTCACATTCGCGTCGGAACATTCGAGTTTTTCGCCGCGCGTAGCGATCACGAAGCCGTAGCGGCGTTGACGACCTACACGCTTGCCCGTCACTACCCGCTCGCCATGCAAGAGCAAGCGAGCGCGCAGAACGAGGCGTTGCGGTTGTTGGACAATGTGATCGATGCCCAAGCGTCGCTGGTCGCGCGCTGGCTCGGTCTGGGTTTCGTGCACGGCGTGATGAACACGGACAATACTTCCGTTTCGGGTGAAACCATCGACTATGGGCCGTGCGCATTCCTCGACGAGTACGATCCGGGCAAGACCTTCAGCTCGATCGATCGCGGCGGGCGCTACGCATTCGGCAACCAACCCAAGATTGCGCTTTGGAATTTGGCGCGCTTCGCCGAAACGCTCCTGCCGTTGATCGCGGACAAGGAAGACGTCGCCGCTCGCCTGGCTACGGAGCGCCTGGAGCGATTCCCCGAGCTGTTCGAGGCGGCTCAAGCTCGTGCGATGAGGGCCAAGCTCGGGCTCTCGAGTGCAGGCGCCGCTGACACGCAGCTGATCGACGATCTGCTGCAGCGGCTCGCGCTCAATCACGTCGACTACACGGTCTTCTTTCGCGCTCTGTGCGCTGCCGCGGAAGATCCGGCGAGCGACGCCAGCGTTGCCGCGTTGTTCGAGGATCCTTCGGCGTTCCACGGCTTTGCCGAGCCCTGGCGGCGACGGCTGGGGCTCGATCGCATGGCGCCCGAAGCGCGCGCGCGTGCCATGCGCTCGGTGAACCCCGCATTCATCCCGCGCAACCACCGCATCGAGCAAGCAATCGTGGCCGGCGTGAGCGGCAATTTCGAACCCTTCGAGGCGCTCGTGCGCGTGCTCGCGCGGCCGTACGAGGAGCAGGCGGAGTTCGCCTATTTGGCCGAGCCGCCCCTCGTCAGCGAGCGAGTCAGCGCGACCTTCTGCGGTACCTGAGCTCTGAGCTTCCAGACCGACACCAGTAAGCTGGTAACCAGTTATCGTTTGCTGGTAACCTGATGGGTAACTCCGCAGGTCGGGCCCCGAAAGAAGCGCAAAATGCCGGTGGCATGATTGCTGCTCAATGCGTCCTCCGGAGGAGCTCAATGCCGTTAACTCGAGGTCTTGGTTTAGTGCAGCGGTCGTTGCTGGGCACACGCCTTCTGGCTCGTGCTTGTGGGCTGTGTGGGCTGCTAGTTACCAGCTGCCAGAACGGACCCAGTCCCGCGATCCTGGCCGCCGCGGGGGAGCCCTCGCTGTTCGGCGGCACGGAGGCGGGAGCCGGTAGCGGGGGGGGAGGCCAATTGCTGACCTCCGTTGCCGGCCGAGGACCATTGTCCGCTGGGGGGGCGGGGGCGCCGGGAGCGCGGCCCGGAGGGCAGAGCGCGGGCCAATCGGGAGTCGAGCACGATTTTTCCGCGGCGGGCGCGGGAACGAACGCGGAGGGCGGCAGCAATGCCGTGGAGGTCAGGCACTACCCCGGTCAGGGCTTCATCGTGCACGAGTGGGGGACCGATACGATCGTGGTCGGATCCGACGGCTCGCTCCAGCGCGGGCTTCATCATGAAGAAGAAGATCTGCCCTCGTTCGTCTACGATCGAATCAAGGCCGGAACGTTGATCGGCTCGAGCCCCTCCACTTCGGTGACCATCAAGATGGAGACCCCGGTCACTTACTTCTATTCGCCCACACCGCTATTGGTCAACGCCCGCGTCGACTTTCCGAAAGGCGTGCTGACTCAATGGTATCCCGGGGTGACTGCATTTCTGCCGCCGCTCGCCGCAGCGGGCTCGATCACACTGGGTGTCCCGGCTGAGCTGTCGGATCCAGCGCTCGATCCGAGCTTCCCGTTCGTCGGCGAAACCTGTCGGCTGAAGTTTGGGAGCGTGAGCGGAGGTCGACTGGATTGGACAAAGCTGACTGTGCACGCTCGCGGAACAACGCCAGAAAAGCCGCTGCCTAGCGCACCCATTTCGGATTTTGGTTGGAGCTATGCTCGCGATGTGGACGCCAACCTGCTCCAAATGCCGGGCGGAGAAAGCGAACGCTTCCTCTTTTACCGCGGGCTCGGCGAGTTCGACTTGCCGGTGAAGGTCGAAGCCCAGGATGGCGGAAAAATCAAACTCACCAACGGCTATACAGAAGCCGTCGGGCACGTCTTCTTGCTGAACGTGGATCGCGACCACGGTGCCTTCGCCGAGCACGCGGCAGGCATTGCCGAAGGCGGGTCACTCCAGGACACGGTGCCCAGCTTGCAGGGGGCGCCCAGCGTGGATGAGTATGCGGCTCGCTTGTCCGACGCGGTGACCCGCGCCTTGGACGCCACCGGTCTTTATCACGACGAAGCGATCGCGATGGTCAACACCTGGCGCCGGCAATGGTTTCGCACCCCTGGAGTCCGCGTGCTGTACCTCCTCCCGCAATCTTGGACAGAGCAATCGATCCCGCTCACACTCTCGCCCAAGCCCGATGCCACGGTGCGCGTCATGTTGATTCGCGCCGAGCTGATCACCCGGGAGCAAGAGTTGGCCGACGTGAGCAGCCTTTCCGCATTCGAAACCGATGCTCCAGCCGCAACCGCGTACTTCTCGGCCTTGGGGCGCTTCGCCGAACCTCGGCTGCGGCGAGCGCTGCAGCTTTCAGTGAGTGCAGCGGGCGAAAAGTACTTGTCGCAAGTAGCCCACGCCAAGAGCAGCGTGGTGAGCGGCGAGTGAACACTCCGCGTGAGCCACTGCTCGAGCATCCCCGCTATGAGCCTGGGCCGGTCCTCGGCCGCGGGGGGCAAGGCGTGGTTTTGCGTGTGCGCGATCGGGAGGCGCCAGAGCGGCCCTTGGTCGCCAAGCTTTGGCTTTCGGGGACGTTCGAGCCGGCGGTCCTGAGCGCGGAATTTGCGCTCCTCCGCCGGCTGGACATCAGAGGCTTGGTGCGCGCCCACGACTTGGGTCGCGATCAACGAACGGGCGCGCCATTCTTGGTGGAGGACTTCGTCGAGGGCGACACCGCCCACGCGTTCATCGCCGCCGCGCCCGAGCGGCGGGTGGCGCGGCTCGCCTACGTGATCTGCGAGGTCGCCGCCACTTTGGCGTCGCTGCACGACGCCGCGTTCGTTCACGGCGACCTCAAACCCGAGCACGTGCGCGTTACGGCAGACGAGCGCGTACTGGTGCTCGATCTGGGCTCGGCGCTGGCGCGCTCGCCGGTGAACGGTGCACAGGTCCCGATCGCATTGACGCCTGCTTTTGCAGCACCCGAGGTGCGCGGCGGGGCGCGCCCCACACGAGCGTCGGATCTGTATTCATTGGGAGCGCTCGCGTGGGCGCTCGCAGTCGGCTCGCCACCCAGTGTGCGCCCGCCAAAATTGCGACGCGTCGCCGAATGGGTTCCGCCCAGTCTGGCCGATCTGATCGATCGGTTACTGGAGTTGCATCCGCGTGATCGTCCAGAGGACGCCGAGCGAGTCCTCGAACGGCTGGGGCATACCGACCTGCCGCCGGCGCGCCGAGCAGTCCCGCCGCCGATCGGCCGGGCGAGCCAGCTCGCGAGCCTGCTCGAACCTCGTGCTGGCGTTCGCTACTTGCTGGGGCCGAGTGGCTCCGGCAAGACGCACTTGCTTCGCGAGGTGCTGACGCGTGCGCTGCTGTCGCGTCGCCTGGCGCGCCGCGTGTCTTTCCCGCATGCGGATCTGGCGTTCGTCGCGCAACTGGTCAGCTTCTTTCGCGGGACGGACGCAGCCTGGCCATTCACCGTTCGGGGCACGGCTGCAAATCCGATGCTCGTTACTCTCGACGCCCTACACGAGGCCCCCGTTGAATTGATCGCGGCGCTGGACGCCTACCGCTGTCGAGCGTCCTCTCTCGAGCTCGATTTGTTGGTTGCGGCGCGCGAGGCACCGCCCGGGGCGCAGGTCGTGCTGCTCGAAACCTTGGACTCTGCCGCGTTCAGCGAGCTTTGCCAGCTACTCGGCGTGAATGATCCGGCACAAATTGCCGAATACTCTCGGATGACCGGCCGTAATCCGGGCTGGCTGGTGGCGGCTCGTGGCCGAGTGCCGCTCAGTCACGACATGGTGCTCGACCGCGCAAGCAGTCTCAGCGCTGGCGCGTCGCAGTTGTTGGCCGAGCTTTCGGTGCTCGGCGGAGTCGCGAGCGAGCGCTGGCTGCGTTCGCTCAGCTCGAGCCCCGAGCGTGCGCTCTTGGCCGAACTCGCGGAGCTGTTGTCCGCGGCCCTGATCGTTCGCCGGGGGGACGGCGAACAGCTGGCCTATGCCCTGCAAGACTTGGAGCTCGCGCCCAAAATTGCTGCCGCGCTCGGCTCATTCGAAATCGTGGAGCGCGTCAGCGCCTTGATCATCGAAGATGACGCGGCCCCGGCGCGCGCCCTGCTCAGCCTTGCGAATGCGCCATTTTTGCCGAATCAACGCGAAGGGCTGCTCGCTCGCGCAGCCCTCTTGGCGCGCCGCGCGGGTGCACGCAGCGACGAAGCGGACGCCCTCTTCGCGCTGGCTGCGTCGAAAAGCCAGCGGACCCGCGAACGCTTATTGCGGCTCGAACGGTTGACTCGTCACTCGGGCGGAAACCATCCGCAAGTGCTCAGCTGGTTGGTCGACGCTGCAGAACAGGACCCAGTGCTCGTGCCGCTGGCTTTCCGCCGTCAAGCGGAGCAAGCGGCCCGCGCGGGCGACTTCACGCTGGCCGAAGCACAGATCACCCGGGCGGAGCTCGCGGCGCACAGCCTCGCTGATCGCCCGGGCGCGGCGCTCTCGCTAGCCACACGCGGGGCGATCGCGCTGTATCGCGCAGACGTGGTCGGTGCCGAGCAGGCGCTGCGCGGCGCTTTGGCTGAAATCGCCACCCTGGACATCGACGACGCTGAGGAAATTGCGCGCATCGAACACAATTCGGGGGTGGTCGCCTTGTACGGCGATCGCATCGCAGACGCGGCCCGGGCTTTCGAACGCTCATTGGCAATCAAGCGCCAACTCGGCGACCGCGCGGGTGTCCGCTCGTGCTTGTTGAATCTGGGGCTCGCTCTGGCTCGTTCCGCAGACTACGCGCGGGCCGTCAGTGTGCTCGAAGAGGCTCTCTTACTGGCCGTGTCGCTCGCACAGCACGCAGGGCGTGCCTGGTGCCTCGCGGCCCGGGCTGATCTCGAAATTCGCCGCGGCGACGCACGCGCTGCCGATCGCTACATTTGCGAGGCCGAAGCGGTGCTGCAAGCGCCGCCGATGGTTCGTGCCGATCTGGTGCTGCTGAAGGGCCAAAGCGCGCTGCTCGACGGCGATGCCGCACGCGCGCTGGCCGCGCTCTCCGAACTGGATCGAGAGTTGTGCCGCAGCGATCCGCTGCTCGATACTCGCGCGCTGCTGATTTGGGCCGGCGCGCAGCTCGCCACGTTGCCCGCAGCACCACGCGCCGCCGCGCGCGCGGCTATCCGCGCTGCGCGGGCGGCTCGCCAAGCGCGTTTGTTCGAAATCGAGGCGCAGGCGCTCGCCCTGTTGCGACGAGCAAGAAAGCCACTGAGCAGCGTGCGCCAGCCGCGCTATGCTGAAAGCATGCCCGATCGCGACGCGCCGCTCTGGAGCTGGCTGAACGACGCGGCGTCAGGCACTCCGCGTGCGGAAGCGATCATCCGCTTGCTGAGGCAGCTCCGCGAGTCGTCCGGCGCCGAGCGTGCTTTGCTTGCAACCAGCGATCAGCATGGCCATCCCGTGCAAGGATGGGCCGTAGATCTGGATGGTTTCGCGCTGGACTCCGCCTGCTCGCGCTTCGATCTCGAATTGTTGCAACGTTGCGCGGACGCGAGGGTGACGCTCTACCAGCGGGATGTCGAAACCGTGGGTGGCCGCGGGTCGCGCCTAGCGATCGCTGCACCCGCCTCTGGTTGCGAGCTGCGCTCCGTGCTGTTGCTCGAGCACCGCTTCAGGGTGGCTGCTTTCGATGGCCTCTCCAGCCAAGAAACCGCGCGCTTCGCGATCCTCGCGGGCCTCGCGACCCGTCTCGGACCGGTGGGGCCTGTCGAGGTTTTCGACCATGCGCTAGAAGGCCCGAGCTCGAAGCTGCTCGAGTCGCAGCCTGCAACGCACGTGACCGGGGAAACTACGGCGCTACCCGAAAGCGGTCCGAGGCGCGATTTCGCGTCCATCATCGGCAAGAGTCGAGCCCTGCGCGCCGTTCTGGCCAAACTCGAGACCGCCGTCGAGAGTGACCTTCCGGTGCTCATCTTGGGCGAGACCGGCACCGGCAAGGAGCTGTTTGCGCGTGCGCTGCACGAGCATGGCACGCGCGCTCGCGCCCCGTTCGTTGCGCTCAACTGTGCGGCGGTTCCCGATTCGCTTTTCGAGTCCGAGCTGTTCGGGCACGCGCGCGGGGCCTTCACCGGAGCCGAGCGCGCTCGGCCCGGTCTGATCGCCCGCGCCGAAGGCGGCGTGTTGTTCCTCGACGAGTTGGCAGAACTTCCGCTGGCACGCCAGGCCGCGTTGCTGCGTGTGCTCGAATCACGCCAATATCGACCCGTGGGAAGCGACGAAGAGCGACCGTTCGACGTGCGCATCGTGTCGGCCAGTAACCGCCCCTTGGACGCCGAAGTGGCCCGTGGAAAGTTCCGCCAGGATCTGCTGTTTCGCATCAACGTGCTCGAGTTGGGCGTGCCGGCGTTGCGCCAACGCCCCGAGGACATTCCCGTCCTCGTTCGCGCCTTTCTGGATCGCTCCAAGACCAGAGTCGTCGTTTCCCCGGATGCGATGAGCGCGCTGGAGAGCTACGCTTGGCCAGGTAACGTGCGAGAACTGGAACATCAGATCCAGCGCCTGCTGGCGTTGGGCGTAGCACGCATCGAGCACGCCCATTTGCCGCGCGGCCTCCGCGGCTCGCGCTCAGCGGGCCCGCGGCGCACACGCACGGAAGCGGCGCCGCGGGCAGTCGTCCCACTCGACGTCCGAGCTGAAGTGGAACGCGCTCTGTCGCAGGCGGAGGGCAACATCACGCACGCCGCGCAAGCACTCGGCTTGACTCGGCACGGTCTCAAGAAGCGCATGCTTCGCCTCGGCTTGCGCGCCCCGCAAAAGCTCGGAGACAGCCGATGAAGCGCGCGCCGCAGCTGCTGATTGGCTGGTTCGGCGCGCTCGCTCTCGTGCTCGCCTCCTGCCAGAGCTCGAATGACTTGCCGCCAGCAGCGGCCACGTCCGGGGCCGCAGGTGCACTTGGAGCGCAGACTGCGGGGGCCGGGGGCGGAGCACTGTCGGGAGCCTCTGGCGGGGTGAGCACCGGTCGCGCGGGGGCCGCGGGCAGTGGCGCGGACGCGGGCCTGGCAGACAGCGCAGGAGCTGCAGGGGCCGCGGGCTCCGCTGGTGGCGCCAATCAAGCCTGTGACGCTGCGAGCGTCAACGAGTTGGAAGTATCCCTGCAGTCCAACTGGGATCGGCTCGGCTACCCACCGTACGCCTTCGATGGCTGCACGTTGGTGTACGTCGCGGCTGGCAGCGATCCCGGCGCTCTACACATGCGCCACTTGGCGACCGGTAAGGATACGGTGTTGGACAGCGCGGCGAGCAAGCCGCGTCGCCCCGCGGTCTCCGGTTCGGTGATCACTTGGGAAGCCGACGGCGCTCTGGGCAGTGAGGTGCGCGTGCGCTTCGACGGCAAGGTACAGGCCCTGTCCGGCGCGTTCGTGCGCGCTGAAGAGCCGCGCGCGACGAATGACGCCGTGGTGTTTACGGCCTTCCTCGGGCCGGGCCCGAACGACGACAGCGATGTTTACTTGTTCGACGTGCGAACTGGCCAGCTGTCAGTGGTTGCCGACGGTCCGGGGCAGCAGCGCTTCGCAGACGTGTCTCCGTCGCACGTGGCGTTCACTGATTTTTCGGAGGACCCGCAGGGCTATTTCAACGAAGCAGGCTCGATCTCCGACATCGCTGTGGTCGAGCGGGCCACGGCCATGCGCTCGAATCGTGCAGCGCCGGGCAAACAAGCCTTTCCACTGCTCGGTACGCAGGGCGTATTCGCCTACCTGGAATGGGCGGCCGTGCATCCGGAGCCAAAATTCGGCCAGTTTTGGCTCAAGGCCGGCTATCTCAATCGACCGATCAGCGAAGACTTCAACGTCAAAACGACGGGGCAGGTATCGACGAATCCGGCCTATGTCAGACCATCACTGCGCGGGCTGAATCTCGACTTCGTCGATCAAGGGACCAAGGGCGCCGCGCTCTATCGCGCCGCGCTCAGCGCTCCAGGAGCGCTCGTCTCGTTGAATATCGCAGGCGCGCTGCAGTTGCTCGGCCCGGTCGCGGGTGATCGATTCACTTTGCTCGCCGACCAGCGTAGCTTGCAGAGCGTCTCGCTGCTTGCCATCGCGCGATGAGCTCTCCAAAGTCGAACATGCTGGGATCAGCGCACGCAGCGTACGCGGTGTGGATGCGTGTCGTCGATTGCGGTCGACTGGGATGCTCCGTCGGCGAAGTTCACCGTCCAGGCGGCCTGCTCGCTGTCGCCCTCCAGCGACGACGACCAATACAGCTCGCTCAGGGTATCCGAGAAGACCTCGACGTCGATGGCCGGCGAGCTGTTCGCTCGATCGCCGAGATCGACGATCGAAAACAGTTCGGCGATCTTCGGCAGGCGCCAGCCGCGTCCCGACAAGGATAGACTCGCGCAGTACTTACCGGCTTCTTCCCAAGAATACGTGCCCGGCGCTGTCTCTTCTTGCCATTCGAATCCGCAACACGACGAGGTGACAGCGCCGCTGCCCACGTATTTGTAGCCGGGCTCTGCGCAGTCACCGTCGTCTTCGCAGGCTGGACACTTCTCGACGGACGCGGCTTCCCAGACGCAGTCGCGGAGCCCCGGACTTCCCCCGTTGGTAGCCGAACCTCCGCTGGCCTGGCCCCCGCTGCCCGCGCTTGCGCCACCCGTGCTGCTACCGGCGTGGCTAGTCCCAGGCTCGTCATCTTTGGCACCTCCGGCTCCCGCGTCTCCGCTGGCACCTGCGCTCTCGTTGCCGGCGTCGCCGCCCTGACCTCCCAGGTCTCCGCTCTGACCGCCGACGTTTCCGCTCTGACCTCCGGCGCCTGCTCCAAGATCTCCGCCGTGACCCGCAGCTCCGGGCATTGGCACGCCGCTGTCGCTACTGCTGCAGCCGAGGCACAGGAAGATTGCTACGAATGACCCGTGGGCGATGCCTGAACGAATGAAAATCAAAGCGTTTTGCCTCGTCGTGGTGAGAGGCTCGAAGGTGCCTGAACGAATTGGTCGTTAGTGTTTCTCGAGCGCGTCAGGGCCGAGCGTGGGCCGAACGGCTCGACGCGTTCGAACGGGATCGAGGATCCGAACGGACGGCGCATTCCTGAGGAATTTTGCAAGTATGACGGCTGGCGCAGGGCAAGATCCGGGCGGCGCGGGGGTTCGGAACGTGTAGACTTGAGCCCATGATGTTGCGGCTCTGGGCTGTGCTCTGGACAGGGGCGGCCGCGCTGGCGGGCTCGCTTGGCTGCTCTTCGGTTGCGCAGAACGCCGGTCCAGAGGCCGGCGCGGCGGGGATTTCGGGCTCGACCAGTGTCGGCGGTGGAGGAGCAGACCACGGACATTCCGCGGGCAGCGTTGGCAGCACAGGTGGGGCTGGCTCGGCGAGCAGTGCTTGTCTGGAGCACCCCCCCGCGCGGCACGCCCAAGGCAGCGTATTGTCATTGCCGTTGCAGCTCGTGATGGCTGGCAAGCCGTTCGTGTTCGGACAGCCGAATTTGCTGGCTGATGGCGGCTCGCTGGTGCCGCTCAATCTTCGCTTCTACATCTCCGAGGTCGAGCTGCTCCCCGCTGACGGCGAGCAGCCGGTCGCTGTCGACATCGTAACCGAGCAAGGTGACCCTGCGCCGTATGGAGTGTACCTGTTCAACGCCGAAGACGAGCAGGCGAGCGCGCTCCGCGTGCTGGCTCCTCCCGGGCAGTACTCTGGCCTCAGTTTTGCTCTTGGCATCAAGCTGAGCTGCAATCAGCAGATGCCGGCTAGCCTGAGCGAGCCGCTCACCGACACCTCGCAGATGACTTGGCCGCACGCGGGGGGCTTCTTGTTCCTTCGCTATGAAGGGCGCTACATGGCTGATGGCAGCGGTGGCGCCGCGACCGCGGACTCGTCGGCTGAATACCCGCCTGCGGTGCACATGGGTGGCAACATCAGCAAAGAGCTCGTGCCGCGCGTCATTGTGGCCGGCGCGCTTTCGGTGTCTGCGGGCGGCACGCTCGAAAAGAGTTTGAGCGTGGCGATGGATGAGATCTTCAAGGGCGCAACCAGTGATCTGGACATCAGCGACGTGAGCGTTGGTCTGCTATCCGCACCGAGCGCCCAAGCCGGCGAGCGTCTGCGGCGCGAGCTGCCCGGACTGCAAGCCTTCGTGCTCGATCCTTGAATGTAATGAACCAGCGCTCGATTCATACCGCGGTGCTCGTGCTTTCGTGGGCGGCGCTGGCAGGCTGCTCGGCGGGCGCCGATGGCGCAGAGTCTTCGCTGATCGTCTCGACCACTCCGGCGGGGTTCCCCAAAGGCACCAGCACCGACCAAGCGCCGCCGGACAATGCGCTCACGCTCGACCGAGCGCTGCTCGGCAAGCGGCTCTTCTATGACCCGCAGCTATCTCGCACGTACGACGTTTCGTGCGCCACCTGTCACCAGCAACAGCACGCCTTTGCCGACCCGAACACGGTCTCCGTGGGCGTCGATGGTCGCCTGGGCACGCGCAACGCGCCTTCGCTCGTGAACGCCGCGTGGGGCAAGACCTTCTTCTGGGATGGCCGCGCGCACAGCCTGGAGGAGCAAGCGGGACAGCCGATCGAAAACCCACTCGAAATGGATCTGGCGCTGTCGGAAGCAACCGCGCGAGTTGCCGCCGATCCGAGCTACGTCGAAGGCTTTCAAAAGGCGTATGGCGACGCGCCGAGCGCCATTTCATTGCAAAAGGCGCTGGCTAGCTTCGTACGCAGCTTGGTCAGCGGCATGAGCCCCTACGACCGCCACCTGCGCGGTGACGACAGTGACTTTGGCCCTGCACGAAAGCGCGGTGAAGCGCTGTTCTCGAGTGAGAAGGCGGAATGCTTCCATTGTCACCCGTCGGGCACGCTCAGCAACGAGGGTTACTTCAACAACGGCTCCTACAGCACGGACGGCGATACTGGGCGCGAGCAAGTCAGTGGTCGCGTGGGCGACATTGGCAAATTCAAAGTGCCGGGCCTGCGCAACATCGAAGCCACTGCGCCCTACATGCACGACGGATCGCTCGCCACCTTGGAGGACGTGATCGAGCAGTACGCCGCAGGCGGTCGTGGCGATCCCACGACCGATCCGCTGATCAAGCCGTTTTCGCTGAGCGCGCAGGAAAAGACGGATTTGTTGGAGTTTTTGCGTTCCTTGACGGATCCAACGCTACTCCAAGATCCGCGCTTTGCGCCTTGAGACCCGTTTACCCTCGAGCGGACTCGGGCTCGGTAACTCCGAGCGCACTTTCGTCGAATTCGACGATCGCCCCGCCCGGACCAAAGTCACTGAAACGCGCCCAATGCGGGCGCACTCGCCAATAGCTGATGCCTGGCCAACTCTCGCGTTCTACGCCGTCCGGAAAAGCCGACAGGTAGAGCTGTTTCAAGCGCCGCAAATGCTCGCCGGAAGGTTCGTCCGCCAAGCCCTCCAGCTGCAGCGTTTGCTCGCCGTCCCAAACCACGATCGCGATGCGTGCATCGCGGCACAGGTTCTGAGCCTTGCGACTCGAGGCGAGAGTATCGAAAATGAGCTCCAGACGATCGCTCACCGCGTAACCGACTACCGCCGCTTGCGGTCCGCCGGGGGCTGACACCGAGGCTTGGACACACAGCCGATGTTTGCGCAAAAACGCCAGTAGTCCCTGTCGATCCATAGCCATGGATAGCAAGTTTTACGGCGGCAGCCAGGCTTTGCCGGTCTCACAATCGATGTGCGTGAGCCGCGCGCTCTCGCGTGAGATGTCGATCGTGCCGAGCATGATCGGGAGCTGAAAACGGCGTGGACCGATCGAACCCGGGTTGAACAAGGTCAAGCCGCGGTCGCGGCCGATGAAGGGGACGTGCGAATGCCCGCAGACCACCAGCGAAGCTCGTTCGCTGCTAGCCAGCCGCGCCACGTCCGCGCGAAGCTTGGGCCCGTACACCGCAATGTGCAAGAGCAAGAGCCGCAGCTTCATGCGCTCGCCATCCATCAGCTCGAGCGTAACGATGTCTGGTACTTTGCTGGTTTGCGCGTCGATGTTGCCACGCACCGCGAACACCGGTGCCAGCTCGGCAAGTCGATCCAGCACCTCTAGTTCGCCAATATCCCCTGCGTGCAAGATCACGTCGGGCTCGAGCTCGCGGATGCGCTGTTCGGTCGCCGGGTGCGGCTTGCTATGGGTGTCCGCCACCACCGCAAACCGGAACTTGCCGTCCGCACGTGCCTGCAGCGTCGACTTGCTGGAAACGGGCTTTTTACTGGAAGCAGACTTTCGCGGCACGGGCGCAGTCTGGCACCGGGCGCCCGGCAGCTCCAGGCCTTCCGATGCACCAGGTGCCACCCGAGGCGACGCGACTCGAGGCCCTGCCCTCGGTCGCGCCGCCTGGGTCGCGGAATGAGTGTGCTCCTCGCGTGCGCGGAGAAATGCAGGGCGCGTGCCAGCGTTACTCGAACGGCATCAGCAAAATTTTGCCGATACCGCCGCGTTCGGCGAGGGCATGAGCAGCCGGCGCCTCGGCCAAAGGGAAGCGTTTGGCGATCGGGAGTTTCAGCGACCCGGCGGCCACTGCAGCGGCCAGTCGTGCGAGGTGCGGGCTATCGGCGTGGGCCATGAACGCGCTGACCATCAGACCGCGTTCTTTGGCACCTTTTGGCTCCCCCAGCACACTGCCGATGGTGCCGTTGCTTTTGATCTTGGGCAAAAGCTCGACGATGGTCTCGCCACCCACGGTGTCCGCCACGCAGTCGAGCGCCGGCAGTTGGGCGAGTGCGGCTTGGTCGTCGAGTGCCACCACATCATCCACGTTGAGTGATTTGGCCTCATCGACTTGGCTCGAACGCACGCCAGCGATTACCCGCGCGCCGCGTTGTCGGATCCCCCACACGGCCACTCGCCCCACTGCACCCAGCGCGCCCGTGACCAATACGGTCAGTCCCGCGCCTGCACTGGGACCCAGGGTGGCTTCGGCCAATTGCTCGCCGGTGAGCAGCGCGAGCGGCAGCGCTCCTGCATCTTTGGTCGTCATGCCCTCGGGGATCTTGGTCCAAACATCCGCGGCAGCGACCACGAACTGCGCGTAGGCGCCCATCACCAGGCCGAGCACGTGGTCACCCTCCTTGAAGGCCGTGACACCCGTGCCGACGCGAACTACCTCGCCTGCGGCATCCCGCCCCAGGATTGCCGGTAGCTCGAGCGGCATCGTGCTTTGGAGTGCCCCGCTGCGCAGCTTCCAATCCACCGGATTGAGGCCGGCACTGGCCACGCGCACTTTGATTTGCCCCGCGCCCGGCTCAGGTTCCGGCCGCTCCCGAAGTTCGAGCCGATCGGGCTCGCCATACTCCGCCAGTACGATGGCTTGCATTCGCGCCTCCTTGTTCAACGCCTGGCGTGAACATGAACAGCGGCTTGCAGGAAGCGCGCCTGCTCGTGCCCCTCAGTCGAAGTCCGTCGGCAATTCGGGCGCAGCGAGGTGCTCGAACATACGCCGCACTTGGGCTTCGGTCACGCGTGGAGTCGACAGCGGCGGGATCTCGTTCACACCGAAGAAGCCCGTATCCAGAGTTTCGATGCCGCGAGTGGCGGAGCCCCCGCGCAACTCACAGCGCACGAATAGCTTGTAACAATACCAGAACTCGGGCGGATGGTCGTGGCGCGCCTTGTCGTACACCGCGAGCAATTTTTTTGCTTCCACTTCGAAGCCCGTCTCCTCGAGCACCTCGCGCTCGGCGATTTGCGACGGGGATTCACCGATGTCTGCCCAGCCTCCGGGGAGCGACCACAGTTTGTCCTGGGACTCGCGCATGAACAGCAGCTTGCCGTTCTGCTCGACCACTGCTCGCACGTCCACTTTGGGCGTGGCGTAGCCTTTCTCGGCCCGAATGATCTCGAGCCAGGGTTCACTCGTTGCGGGCGCACTGCTGGTGGCAATTTCAGCGGCCAACTCTTGCAGTTGCTGGTAGCGCTGCCGATCGTACGGATCGCGGGAATAGGTGAGCCCCGCTTGGGTAATGGTCTGAAGTCGTTGCACCCATGCCAGGCGTTCCATGGTCGGCAAGTTAGCGCAGCGAGTTGGCGCGCGTTGGCTCCAGACAACGGGATCAGGATTCGCTCGAGCAGCTCGCCGAGCCAGGACGCCGAAGGCTGCGACGAAACACGCCATGTCGCGTGACCATCCTGCCGCTGGCACAGGCTGAGCCACTCCGGGGCGCTGACTCTCGCAAATCCTCGCATTCCTGGCTATTCCCTACTGGCACGAGGCATGCTTCAGTGTGGCAATGCGTCAGGTCACAAGATCCCGAAAACTTTTGATCGCGTCGGTGGGGGTTGCGACCATCAACTACGTGGCTGCTTGCGGCAGCACCGCTACCACCTCGGGCAACCTAGTTGCACCGCAGGCTGGAAACGCGAACAGCGGTCAGGGTGGTGGCACAGGCAAAGCCGGCGAGGCTGGCGCGCCGACGAGTGGGAACTTGGTGCCGCCTCAAGTTGCGGGCGCGGGAGCGGGTGGCACACCGACGAGCGGGAACCTGGTGCCGCCTCAAGTTGCGGGCGCGGGAGCGGGTGGCACGCCGACGAGCGGGAACTTGGTGCCGCCTCAAGTTGCGGGCGCGAGCGGCGCCGGCGGCAGTGCGGCCAGCGGCGCGGGTGGCAGTGCAGGGAGCAGCGCGGGTCGTGCGGGCGCAGCCCACGGCGGAGGAGCGGGTCTTACGAGCGGCAATCTTCTGCCCCCACCGATCGCGGGGGCCGGTGGCGCTGGCGCTGGAGCGGCGAGTAAAGGAGGATCTGGCGGTTCCGGAGGTCCCAGCGGCGGGGTTGCGGGACAATGAACGGTGAGCTGTTCGAACTCGAGCTGCTCGGTGGCGCGACGGAGCAACGCTTTCGACGCATGCGCCCCGAGGTCGAGGCCATGCCTTGGGGATCGCTCGATCTGTCGCAAGTAACGGCGGAGCAGCTGCTCACCGCGCGCAAAGCCTGGACCGGCTCTGCCTATCAAGAGCATCGCACGGGCGCGGCTTGCGCCTTGACGTTGCAGGCGCTGATCGAGGCGCGTGCACCGCTCGACCTGATCGCGGTGGCTTCGCGCTTCCCGCTCGATGAAATGGTGCACGTCGAACTGTGCGCGCGGATGGCCATGGAGTTCGGCGGCGGCACCGAAATCGTCCACGACCCCAAAGCGATGGTGGTCGGCTGCGACCCCTCCCTGAGCCCCCTGCTGCAAGCGGCGGATCTGGTGGTGCGCTTCTTCTGCGTCGGCGAAGCGATCTCCATCCCGCTCTTGCGCGCCACTTGGCACGTGGCCAAACACCCCCTGCCGAAGGCCGTGTTGGGCCGCATCGTCAAGGACGAAGCGGCCCACGGCGTGTTCGGTTTCACCTTCCTCGACTGGGCCTGTCCGCGCCTCTCCGAAGCTGAAAAGGCACGCTTGGGGGTGTCCGCCGATCTCGCGATTCGCTTCTTGTACGATCAATGGGTCGAGCTGTACGCGCACCGCAACGATCCACGGCTCGAAGACGACGTGCTCGGTTGGATGCAAACGGGCGCGTACATCAAGCTCGCTTGTCGCTCGATGCAAACCCTGGTCATCGATCCGCTGCAGGCTCGCGGCATCCCGATCCAAGCCCAGCTCTCCGAGTTTTGCATGCCTGACGAAGCAGCTGAATAGGTTTGGTTGATGGTCACGCGCTGAGTCGAACAGCGTCCCAGCCTTCGGCGGCGCGCCGCGACTAGGCACCGACTCACTCCTTCGTTCAGCTGGAAAGTCCTGGGAAATGGCTCGGCTCTATCGGCCTCGGGCTAGACATGTTTGAGTATTTGAATGCGCAAGCCGACCAGTGCGGGGAAGCGAGTGATCGCGTCCGTCAGCGCGGCCACCCTCAATTTCGTGTTCGTCGTGGCGTGCGGCGGACGGGCGCTCGACGACGGCTTGGGTGACGGCGCAGGAGGCACCGCCAGCGGACTGGGTGGGAACACCGGGAAAGCCACCGTAGGCCGTAGCGGCGCTCCCGCGAGTGGGAATTTGCTCCCGGTACCTCCACCAGCCGGAAGTGGCGGGTACGGGGCCGTGGGTTCCGTCGGCAAGGGCGGCACTGGAGCGATTGGCTCGACCGCCTCGCCGGCTCCGACTGCGGGATGCGCCGGCTTCACGGGGTCCAAGGGGTCCACGGGGGCGAGCTATCGTCGGTGCGGTCCGACGGGGAGTTACGGCCCGGGTTCGACGGGCGGTCGACCGGGCTTCGCGGGCGCGTCGGCTGGCTGGCGCCCGGGCTGGGCCGGTTCGACGGGCGGTAGCGGTTGGGCGGGCGGTAGAAGGGGCTATGCGGGCTCGTCGGGTGGCTGGCGTCCGGGTTCGACGGGCGGGAGCGCTTGGACAGGAGGGAGCACTGGCTATGTGGGTGCGACGGGTGGCGGCGCGCAAGGTTCGTCCGGCGCGAGTGGCTTTGGCGGCGGCGGACGGCAAACGGGTGGTACGGGGACCTGAGCGAGGATTACTGCCCGACTTGGAAACTGTGCAGCAAGACGGCGTTTTGCGGCGGGCGGTCCCACAGTTCCGGTGCTGTCGAGTAGTTCGCGCGGTACACGCTCAAAGTACTGCCTTTTGCCACTGAAATACCGGCGCGCTCGGCGGACGCGAGCGCGTGTTCGCGCAGGGCGGGCGCGTCTGGCGGGCCGCCGTAGGCGCCGGAGATACGGAAGACTCGGCCCCATTCGGCTTGCGTGCGCGGGCCGCGCTCACGTCCGGTGAAGCGCACGCGCTGGCCAGTCGACGATTCGGCTTCGATCAACAGATCAGGCAACGTGTCGCCGATGATCGCGGCGAAGGTCGGGTAGCAAGCGATTGGCCAGGCTTGGCTCTGCCCGCGCACTCCTTGCACGATCGCCAGCGTGAGTACGACCCCGCCGAACAGCAGCGCGGGCAGCGTCGCCCGCTTGACGTCTTGGACGGTCTTGCCGGAGCCGGCGCGCGCGTGTTCGGTGGCGCGCGAACGCAGCAAATGCCACGGGGCGAGCACCACGTAGCACGCCCAAAGACTGACGAAGGGAATGAAGAAGAAGGCTTGCGTGCTCAAGTGAAAGGCAAGCCCCATCGCGGCTGCAAGCGTGCGAGTCTTGCGCCAACTGACCAGCGGAAAGAAGCCCAGTTCGAAGAACAGAACCGCATGCCCGCCGAGCGAGCACAACCAGGGGTAGCGATCGATGCGCAGCCACGGGACCTCGGCGAGTTCGAACCATTTCACGTGCATCTGAGCCACCACGTGCTTCGCTGCGGCCCACTCGAAGCCTGACTCGAGCAGCTTGTGAAACCCTGGAAAGAAGTAGATCACCCCTAGGAATGCGCGACAGAGGGCGACCGGAATCGCATACTCGCGCGCGGCGCGCTCGGGCTGCGTGCCCCAACTATCGAGCGCCCAAACGTCGCCACAAGGGCTCAGCGCGAGCAAGCCAGCGAACCAAAACAGGTGCATGTCGTGCAGCACCGCGCCGCTGAATTGCGAGAGCGCATAGAGCGGCATCGCCGACAACGTGAGCAGCGCGAGCGCAGTGCGCGAATAAAATCCGAGCATGGCCAATGCCCCGCTGGACAGCGCAATCATCCGCAACGTTTGCGCGGAACTGGGCGTCAAGTGCAGCGCGGCCAACCAAGCTGCGCCTTCTGGCACGAAATTCAACAGCTCGGGCCGAGCGGCCAGCGCCGCTGCCTGGTGCAACTCCGGCGAAATCACGATCAACGCCGAAACCACGATGCGCAGTGACGCCAAGGCACGGGCGTCGCTCGAGCGCGCGGCTGGATCGGCCGATCGTCGGGGCGAATTGGCCCGAGGCATGCGGAACCGCGTGCGAGCCGAGCTCAGAATTGCCCGTGCCCCCGCACTGCTGCCTGGATCTCAGCGCTCAATGCCACACCATGTGGCGCTTGCGCCGCCGAACGCTCCCAGCGCGCTAGCCAACGCGCATCGAGCGGCTGCTCGAGCAACTCGCGTTGCGTCGCGCCCACGGTGGTTTCCTTCTTCATGCCCGTGGCGATGCCGGTACCCACGTAGAAGCCCGCGAGCAGCAGTGAAACGCGCGTCGGTGTCGCTGCGCTATACGTAAAAAGCGTGCAGCCCTGTCCGTCTTCACGCGCATGAGCGCGCAGCCGTGCGAACGCCGCGGGCGTCCACAAACCAGGATTGGACGCGGGCGAGAACGGATCGAAGAAGATCAGATCGGCGGGTTCCCACGCGCTTTGCCAGCGCTCGGCCGCGTCACCGAGGAAGAGCTGCCAGTGCGAGCGCCCCCCGCTCCAGTGCTCACCTTTCAGCAGCGCTTGCCCGGCGTCCGCAAATGGCTGCAAGAACGGGAAACCCTGAGCATCTGCCAATGCCAGCCGGAGCGGCGAAAGATCCAGCTCGAAGCTCACGATCCGCAGCTCACGCCGTTGCCGCGGGCCGAGTTCCCGGGCACAGGTCAGCGCCGCGACTGCGTTCGTGCCCGCGCCCAGTCCCACGTCCCAGACGTGTAGGGGCGGCCCTTCGACTTGCAGCTTTTCCGCCAAGCGTGACTGCTCGACGTACAGCGCGCGCGCCTCTTGCCAGGGTCCCACCGACGGATGCATGACTTCCCCGTGGCCTAAGTGGCGCACGGCGCGCGTGCCGTTCTGCAGGGTGACGAGTTCGAAATCGCCATCGCGAGGCATTGCCGGCTTCTTTAGCGGGCTCGGGCGTTGCTGCCAACCACCGAGTCGGCCGGCTTGTGCTAAGCTTGCGCCGTGTCCACCGCCGAAGAGCGCCGCAAAATTCGCCAACAGGCATGGACTGGCGGGGTGGCGCAATCATTTGCAGAAATGGAGCAAGTGGATCTGGAGTTTTGGCTGGCCATGGAGCCCGCGGATCGCTTGCGAATGGTATGGTCGCTCGTCGAGGACTCGCTCGCGTTACAAGGGAGCCATGGATCTTCACCCCGACTTCAAAGACTTGTTGGTGGAGTTCGGCCGCTTCGGGGTTAGTTACGCCCTGCTCGGTGGTTATGCCGTGGGCTATCACAGCAAGCCTCGCGCGACCAAGGATCTGGATCTCCTCATTTCTGGCCTCGAGGGCAACTTGGAGCGAGTGGCATCCGCTCTCGTGGCATTCGGAGCTCCCGCGCACGTGATCCAAATCGTGCGCAAGCTGACGACGAGCGAAATTGCGCATTTCGGCGTCCCGCCGGTTCGAGTCGATTTGTTGCGCTCCGCGGATGGCATCGACGCCGAGAGCGCCATCGCGCGGGCTCAGCCCGCTATGCTCGGCGAGCTGACGATCCCAGTGCTCACCATTGATGACCTGATTGCGAACAAGCGCGCCGCCAAGAGACCTCAGGACCTTGCGGATGTAGCCGTGCTCGAGCGAGTCCGAAGCAAATCCAAATAGCATTCCAAACCCAAGGCAGGCGACACGCGCCGCCGAAGGCCAGCGCTGGTCCCTGAATTGCTCGGACGCCCGTGCCCGTGCCCGTGCCCGAAGAGGCAACGGGGGAGGCGGATGACCGATAGGGTCGGATGGATCGCTTCGCCCACTTCCGATCGTCCATTGGAGCCGAACCATCGACTCCCCCATGGGGCACACGCATCATCCAATGGTAAGCCATTTCCCATCATGCACCCAATGAGCACGATCGCCGACGCTGCCCGACGAAATATCAGAGACACCCTGGCGATCGCCGTGGACCACACGAACGGCCAAACGGCGCTGGTGATTGGCGACGAGCACAGCGAGCTGTCGCGCTTGTTGCTGCAAGCGTACCGGGCGTGCTTGCCCGAAGCGCAGGTGCTGCTGTTCGACGCAGCCCGAGCCGACGCAGTGAAGGCGGCCTTTGCGGCGTTGCGCGAGCAGGATCTGGTCGTCTTGATTCAATCGAGCGTGTTCCGCATTCCGGAATTTCGCACCCGCGTGGAGCTGTTCAAACGCGGCATCAAGGTGATCGAGCACTCGAATCTGGACCGTATGGCAGCCGACGAAGTTGAACACTACGTGGCGGCGCTGGCCTACGATCCCGCTTACTACCGAGTGGTGGGTCACGCCCTGAAAGCGCGCATGGACATTGCTGCCAGTGCGCGCATCGAGAGTGAGGGCGAGCTCTTGTGCTTCGATGGTCCCTTGGAGCTCGCCAAGCTCAATATCGGCGACTTTGCTGGGCTGAAGAACGTCGGCAGTCTGTTCCCAATTGGCGAGGTCTTTACTGAAGCGCGCGATCTCGAACGCGTGCACGGTCGCGTGAAGATCTACGCTTTCACCGATATTTCCTTTCGGCTGAACGTGCCCCCAGTGCCCATCACGCTGCTCATCGAGCGCGGCCGCGTGATCGGTGCGCTCGACTCTTCGGCGGATTTCGAGCAAGTGCTGGCTGCCATTCGCAGCGACGAAGGCGAGGTTTGGCTACGCGAGCTCGGCTTCGGGATGAATCGCGCGTTCTCGCGCGAGCGGCGTGTCGCCGATGTGGGCGCGTTCGAGCGTGTCTGTGGCGTTCATCTGTCGTTGGGCGCCCGCCATGGCGTGTACAAGAAGCCGCACCTCGATCGTCGTCAGGCTCGCCACCACGTCGACACCTTCGTGCTGACCAGCCGCGTGCTGCTCGACGACGAGATCGTGTTCGCCGACGGCGCCTGGCGAGCCGCAGCGGCACATCATTAAGTGCGCATCGCTGCCCCACCTCGATCCCTCGATTGTCAGTAGTTTGTTGCCTCGCGGCCGATCGACTACAGAGTGGGCGTGACTGCACCGCAGCTCGCCACTCGCGTCAGCACGCGCACGCGCACCATTCAAGCCTGGCCTGTGCCAGAAATACCTAATTTCGCGGCAGAAATCGAAGCTGCTCCGGACTCTGGGCCGGTTTTGATCCAGGTCCCGAACACAGCGGCGTTCGACACGGCGCAGTTGCCGGGCTGCGGGGAGAAGGTGGGCGGCCGGTGTGTGCTGCGGGCGCTGCTCGGAGAGGGAGCTTTCGGTCGCGTGTTTGCGGCGGAGGACGAGGAGACCGGTCAACAAGTCGCGCTCAAGGTCGTCGGGCTGCGACGCTACCCTCGGGAATACGCCGAGCACGAGCTGCGAGCGTTGGCCGCGATTGCTCATCCGAACGTGGTACAGCTCAATGAGCACGGGGTGGAGGCAGGCGCGGCTGAGCCCTACCTCTGGTACACCATGCCGCTGTACAAGGGCTTGGATTTGGCCGCGCTCTTGAAGGGGCGAGGCAACCTATCGCTGGCTCGCGCGCACACGCTGTTCACGCGCATCGCGGGGGGTGTGTGCGAGATGCATAGCCTCGGCCTTCGCCATCAAGACATCAAGCCCGATAACATTTACCTGGCAACG
>DATEPG010000565.1:0-2675 GCA_035273265.1 Polyangiaceae bacterium | reverse complement strand
GGACTGTGCCGAGCTTGCTGTTCATCGCCCGAATTCCCGTCTGTAGGGCGATCGAATCGGCCATGTGTCCAACGACCGTGGTGTCGGTTGCAGAGCCTCCGCGCTTGCGAATGATGTCGCCGACTCCAGCGGTCATCTCCCGGAACGTATAGTGCGGCCGCGACACATAGCCAGCGATGCGCACGATGCCAGCAAGCACGATGGCTGCCACGGCGACAGCCGGCGCGAGCGCCAAGCGGTGATAGCGCTCGTGGTCCCCGAGCCAGGTCGTCAAGCCGATGCAGGCGATCGCGGTCAGTCCGGCGAGTGGAACCATGAACGGCACGAAGTAACGTGGTGGTCCGTACCAAATCGGCGTCAGTATACCGAGATAGAGGATCACGTACGCGACCAAGACGCGCACCAGCGAGCTGCGTTTGAACGCGGGCACCAGCAGCGCCGCCGCTGCGATCAGGACTGCCGCGACGCCGACGAACGCCCCGCCGAAGTAAAACATCTGCCCAAGCTTGCGGACGACGTTCACCAGCCAGCCAGCGATGCCTCTGACCTTTCGCTCGTCGACGTTGAGGGTCCTAAAACTTTGATAGTCCGCCGCGTAGACGTGGGAGATGAGCAGGTGATAGAGGCCGAGCGAGCCGAGGATCAGCACCACCGAGGCGAGCGCCAGCAGCAGCGAATGTCGAGGATTGCGACCGCTCGACCACGCATAATGGGCGACCAGTGGGAAGGCAAAAGCCATGGTCGATTTGGCGAGCGCGGCCGAGACCAATAGCAGAGCCGCCGCTATCAAACGGCGCCACGGGCGGCCTCCACCGCTGGTATCTGCTACGTAGAGGCTCGCGACGACGAGCGCAGTTCCGATCGGCTCGACGATCCCCAAGCGACTGAAGGCGAACGTGGGATAGCTTGCCGCGATGATGAGCGCGGTCAGCGCGCCTGCGCGGTCACCGAAGCTTCGCCGCACGATCAGCCCCGTCAAGGTGATTACGACCAGCGAGGCGAGGGCCACCAAAATGCGCACGGAGCCCACGCCGAGCCCGAATAGACTGAGAGCCATGCGGTCCATCAGCTGCGCCACCGGCATGACGACCATTGGGTTGAAGTCACCCTGGAGGTACCAGTAGCCGAACAGATAGTGTCTGACGGCGGAATTGGCGTACCAGCCTTCGTCCGTGTAGACGTCGCCAGACCAGTTGATGCCGAGTGGAAAGTCGGCATCGAGGTGGCAGAAGCGAAGCGCGGTCAAGATCGCCGTTGCGGCGAGCATCGCTCGGAAGAGCCAGCGCTGCAGGGCGGACCTGGCGGACTTCAGTCCGCCGGAGGCCTCAGACAACGTCGTGGCCAACGGCATGACCTAATTCGCTCGCTCGAGCTGCGTCAGATCAGCCGGTTCATAGACGGCTCGCAGTGCAGTGTCGTTGCCGCCTTCGAAGTTGCTGTGCAATAGGCCCATGTTCTGCGTGCCCGGTAGCAGCATGAAGTACTCGGGAACCGAGTGTACTTGCTGGACCTTTGCACCGACGCGCAGCGCCTGCACATTGAGCCAGATGTCATCGGCGCGTGGACAAGACTGACGAAATGAATCGCCACGTTGCCGCAGCTCCTGCAAAACCGCCGGTGGAAACAGGGCGCCGGCCATGCCGATCGAAAAATGGCGGTGACTCGGCTCGGTCGTCGCGCATTCCTGCCAGCCCTGATACGGTGTGAACTGCCCATTTTCGAGGCCCACGACGCGCGCGCGATGGCAGTGAACCAGGTCTGGAAGTTGCTCATGCCTGGCTTTCAGCAAGGCAAGCCAGTCTGCGGCATACAACACGTCGTCGTCTGCTGTTACTAGTGGCACTTCGAAGCTCGACTGTGATGCCACGAAGGGATAGTACTTCGTGTGTGGTCCGAAGTTCTCGGTGTGTCGAATCTCTACCCCGCGGCTCTGCAGACGGCGCATCATGGCCGAGGGATTTGCGACCAATGCCGGCTCGTCTAGCCACAAGATCAAGCGCGAGGGGAGCACCGCACCCTGCGCGATTGACTCGAGGGTGAATGCGACCGTGCGGGCGCGCGCGCCGTGGGTAGTCAGCGACACAACCGGACCGGCTGGCGCGACCGCGGGACGTTTGGAAGTCAAATTCCAACGCAGCAACTGAGCCATTCGGCTCAACTGCCGCGTGCGCAGAAGCAAGCGATCGACGACGGACGGAGTTCGATAACGGCGGTTCATTTGGCGGGCCTGGCTTGTGGGGAGGCGGCGAGGGAGAAGCCCGAGCGCTCCGGTCGACGCCCCGCTGCGGAGAGGGCGATGCGCACGACGCGCCGAACGAGCTCGCGGTCCAGCAGCGAAGTGACAGTCGCGAATACCGTGGCGCCAGCGGCCGCCAGCACGCCTAGTCTCAGCACTGGAATCAGCGCGGTGGGGAGCTGGCGACGAAGCAAGAATACCGCGAGAGCCATCAGTACCGAAGAAACGAGCGGGACGGCGACCCCTCGAAACTGGTCAACGATCCCGAGCCTCATTGCGCTCTTTGCCATGCGTAGCATGATCGGCAAGCTGACGAGTTCCCGCGCGATCCAAATGCCCACCGCCCAACCGAGCGACGGCACTTGGGACAGCGCGATCGCTGCTACGACAAAGGCCAACTCGACCGCCTTACCGATCATCAAATCGCGCGGGCGTCCCA
>DATEPG010000564.1:0-4282 GCA_035273265.1 Polyangiaceae bacterium | reverse complement strand
GACATCTGGGGCGACGGGTCGACGTTCAAGGGCAACGACATCGAGCGGTTCTACCGCTACGGGCTGCTCGCCAACCCGGCGCTGCGCATCTACAAGCCCTGGCTGGACCAGCGCTTCATCGACGAGCTGGGCGGCCGCAAGGAAATGTCCGCCTATCTCTCGAAAGCGGGCTTCGACTACAAGATGAGCGCCGAGAAGGCGTATTCCACCGACTCGAACCTGCTCGGTGCCACCCACGAGGCGAAGGACCTCGAGCACTTAAACCGGGGAATCGCGATCGTCGAGCCGATCATGGGGGTCGCCTTCTGGCGCGAGGATGTAAAAATCAAGAGCGAAAAGGTCAGCGTGGAGTTCGCCGAAGGCCAGCCGGTGGCGCTGAACGGCCAGCGCTTCGCCGATGCCGTAAAGCTGATGGAAGAGGCCAACGCGATCGGCGGACGCCACGGCCTGGGCATGTGCGACCAGATCGAGAACCGCATCATCGAGGCGAAGAGCCGCGGCATCTACGAGGCGCCGGGCATGGCGCTGCTGCACATCGCCTACGAACGCCTGGTGACGGGCATCCACAACGAGGACACCATCGAGCAGTACCACGTGAACGGCCGCCGCCTCGGCAGGCTGCTGTACCAGGGGCGCTGGTTCGACCCGCAGGCGATGATGCTGCGCGATAGCGCCCGGCGCTGGGTGGCGAGCGCGATTAGCGGCGAGGTGACGCTCGACCTGCGCCGCGGCAACGACTACTCGATCCTCGACACCCGCAGCCCGAACCTCACCTACAAGCCCGAGCGCCTGACCATGGAGAAGGGCGACGAGGTGTTCTTCACTCCCGCCGACCGCATCGGCCAGCTCACGATGCGCAACCTCGACGTCGCGGACACGCGGGACAAGCTCGGCGTCTACGGCGAAGCCGGCCTGCTCGGCAAGGGCGGGGTGCCGCTGCTGGGCACAGAGAAGCCGAAGAAGAAGTAGTACTCGTCGTCCCGCGAAGCCTACTTGTCGTCCCCGCGAAGGCGGGGACCCAGTATGCAGACTTATCGAGCCGTGTGTAGTTCGCGACCTTGCGAGGCGCTGCCCGCTGCGAACAACGTCCGACCCGACACGGCCGATCGAATCGCGGGTGATCTGATCGAGCTGCTGCATCGAGGTGCGCCAGCCCAGGATTTCACGCCGGGCCTTGCGGACCGCGGGAACCCCTGTCTAAGATCGATCGACAGAGGAGGAGCGCAGACATGAGAAACGTTCTGACCGGGCTGACCGGAGCATTGTTTTCGAGCGCGCTTTTGGGGGCGCCGCTCACTTGCGCACAGTTGGCGGGGATGGCGATACCAGCCTCCGAAATCGGGCTGCCTACGACGGGCGGAACCGTGACGGGCGCGACCCTCGTCGCCGCCAGCGGCGCGCTTCCTGAGTATTGCCGCGTCGATGGAAGAATCGGCCCGGTTGATCCCACGGCGCCGAACATCCTCTTCAGAGTGGCGCTGCCGACGGCGTGGAATTCAAAAGCCGTGATGTTCGGCGGAGGCGGATTCAACGGATCGATTCCGAACGTCGCGGGCAACGTGCCCGCGGGACCCGCCAACCAGCCGACCCCGCTGGGGCGCGGCTACGCGACGTTCGCGAGCGACTCCGGTCACCAGGCCAATGAATTCGGTTCCCAGGACGGCCGGTGGGGCCTGAATGACGAAGCGACGCGCAACTTCGCCGGCGACGCGCTGAAGAAGACGCGCGACGCGGCGATCTTCATGATCAAGGCCCGTTACGCGGCGGGCGAGCCCGTGAAGGCCTACTTCGCCGGCGGCTCGACCGGCGGGCGCGAGGCGCTCAAGGTCATCCAGCTGTGGCCAAAGGACTGGGACGGCGCCATCGCCTGGTATCCGGCGTGGAACGACGCCGCGGCGCTGCTCGGCGGGCATCGGATGAACCGGGCGTTGGCGCAGCCGGGCGCATATCCCAACACGCCCAAGCGCGTCGTCATCTTCCAGGCAGCCCTGGAGGCCTGCGACGGCCTGGATGGCGTGGTCGACGGCCTGATCAGCAACCAGTCGCTCTGCAACCATGTATTCGATCCGTCGGTGGCGACGCTGAACGGGGTTCCGGTCCGCTGCCCGGGCGGCGCAGACACCGGCGACACCTGCCTTTCGGACGCCCAGATCAAAGCGCTGAAGACCATCAACACGAGCACGCAGTTTTACTACCACCTCGATAGCCGAGAGAGGCACTACCCGGGCTACAACGTCTGGGGCTCGGATCTCGGCATCACCAGCAACCCCTCGCCGCTGCAGCCCATCGTCACCTTCCTCGCCTTCGGCACCAGCCAGCCGACGATGCCGATGCCGCGGACGGCGCCGTACATCAGCGTGCTGACTGACCAGTGGATCAAGTACTCCGTGACGGGCGACCCCTCGTTCGACTCGCTGAGCCTCGACCCCGAGCACCCCGGCCGCTGGGCTCGCAGGATCGGCGATCTGAGCGCGCTGCTCGATAACAGCACCGACATCTCGGAGTTCGCCAGGCGCGGCGGCAAGCTGCTGCTCGCCCACGGTCTATCCGACGTGCTGGTGAGCACCCGCGCGACTGCCGAGTATTACCAGCGGCTCGTGGAGCAGATGGGACGGGAGCGCGTCCGCCGCTTCGCTCGGTACTACGAAGTTCCCGGCTACGGCCACGCCATCAGCACTGTGTTCAACGCAAGCTGGGATTCACTGACGGTCCTCGAGCAGTGGGCCGAGGAGGACGTGAGTCCGCTCAATCAGGTCGTGACCGATACCGCCGGCATTCCGGGCCGCACGCGGCCGCTTTGCGACTATCCGACGTGGCCGCAATACCAGGGCTCGGGCGACGTGAATGCGGCGGCTTCCTTCGCATGCGTCGCTGACCACCACCGCCGAAGGGAAGACTGAGACCCCGCTGCCGCGGCCCGGGATCGGCCGCGGCCAGACCGCCCGCGGCCGAGCGGTGCGGAAGTGAGCTTTGGTCACATCAAACCGGGCGCGCCTATGTCGCGTGACGACATTGGCCCCGATGTCGGCGCTTGTCAGACTGTGAGGAAGCCTAACGTTCGCGTTGTGACGCGCTGAAGAAAGCGCGGGAGCGCCGCCCGCAGGCGTCGTTCACCGATGATGGGATGGACTCCTCCCGCTCTTTCTTCGCGGGAGGAGTCCATGTACGCGCTGTTAGGCTGCTTCATTTCCTGCCTTCCGCCTGACGCCTCATCCGCTCGCGCATTCGAACGTTCTCATGTTGGAATGCTTGAAACAGCTTGGCGAACGCAGCCTCGTTGCCTGCGAAGTACCCGATCTGATCAACGTCGACAGTAGTAGCTCGCTCTACGACTCGACGATTAACAACAGCTGGATGTGCTGGATGCTCAGGCTTGGTGAAAGCGTAGAGCGTCTTTTGCGGTTCATCGAAGAACACGACGAGCGGCTCTAGGGGTGATTCCTTTTGCGTTGACGCATGTTTCCGCGACACCTCATCGAAGTACGACTGCCACTGATCGGTGGATATGTGCGCAGTCGGATATGGATTGAACTGCTACGCTAGTGCAAGAGTCGGGCCCAGCGCTAGCAGGAGCAGGAGCGTTCGCATTGAAGCAGCCTAACGTTCGCGTTTTGCCGCGCCGCGTGCGCAGCGCAGCGAGCTTAAGGCGTCGGTCAACAACGCGCTGTTAGGTCTCACGTTTTCTCCCAGGTCTCCTGAGCGGTGTAGCTGTAGGTCACATTAGCTCGTCCGGATCTGGGAGCCAGCGTAAAGCGATACTTCGTCAGCTGACCCGAACTCGGCCAATAGGCTTCGAAAGTAAGCGTGGAGGTGTCAGCCGACCATACGACGTTACGGATTTCAGCGGCTTCACCATCGCTCTTGTCAAAGCCCGATATGACCAGGCGGCCGTCCTCTACGGCAATTGTGTACTCCACCTCCGAAAAGCCGTCGCAGGAGCGCCACGTCCCAAGAAACGGGTTCCTCGGAGTCAGTTCGCGCACGTTGCTCATGACGTGAGACCTAACGTCCGCGTTTTGCCGCACCGCACGAACCGCGTAGCGGCGACGCGTAGGTGTCGGTCAACAACGCGTTGTTAGGCGCCATAGTCGCTATCGAACGCACGCATACAGTACCGCGTCAATGAGCTGATCGTCCTTGAGAACACTGCGCCGAAGCACGCCCTCTCGAGTAAACCCGCATTTCTCAAGTACTCGCATCGAGGCAGGATTCCACTCGAACACTGGCGCCTCGAGACGGACCGCGTTAAAGGTCGAGAAGACATACTCCGCAGTGCGGCGCG
>DATEPG010000563.1:0-43179 GCA_035273265.1 Polyangiaceae bacterium | reverse complement strand
CGAAGTGGAACACTTCGTGGTGCACGAGCCGACGCAGATAGTCGGCATCCGCGTCGACGTCGATCAGCAGCGCGCCGTGGTAGTTCGGTAGCGAGGGAATCGCCACATTGCCCTCGTGAAGGCTGGCGCACAGCAGCAAGCGACGCAGGCGCGCGCGAGCAAAAAACGCTGCCGGATAGCGCATCAGCTCGCCGGTCAGCGTAGCGAGCGCGCGCTCCCGCTCTCGCGCCGAGATGGGTTCACAGCTGAGCTCGGCGGCGCCAGACTCCAGGTGAAATGCGCGTTCGGCAACCAGCACTTCAATCCCGAGCCCGGCCAGCGCGGTCACCGAAGGGGTCTCGCCCGCGACCGGAGCCGTACCGCGATCGAGCAGATCTGCGCGCAGAGCGGCGTCTGCCTCCTCCACCAGGTGGGCTCGTTCGGCGCTGACGTCGCGTAGCTCGGCCGCCAGCAGTCCAACGCTGGGCGTGATGAGCAGGGCCGAAGCCACGGTCAGCGTCATGAAACTGGGCCGCGGGAAGCGATCGCGAAAGCGCGGCGCAGGCGGCTCGAGATCCCGGGACATGCTCAAATGGCTAGCATTTCTTGATGGCCTCAGCGCATTCGACCCCCCGGCACGCCCAATTCTTGGCCCTCGCCCCTACCCCCCTGTCACAATTTCGCACGTGAACGGCCCGCTCTTCAGTTTGCTTCCGCTCGCTGCCCTGGCACTCGGGCTGGGCGGCTGTGCGCGCGAGGCGCCGGAAGCGTCGTCCCCCTACTCTGCCAGCGCTGGCTGGGTCGTGCCCGCGGGCTACGCCTGGCCGCCGGCCGCCGTCTCACACGATTCGCCCAAGAAAATCTCGACGCGAGAGCCGAACCGCACCCCGAGCTTGCCCGCGCAGCCGCTCGAGCCCGCGACCAGCGCCCCCAGCTCGGTGTTTGCCAAGACGCTAGGCGACGTGCCGCGGCCGCGCACGCGCAACGAGTTGCGCTCGGTGTTGCCGGGGAGCAGTGATTGCCTCACGCGACTGAGCGGACACGGCGTACGCTTCCACGCGCTCGATCGTCAACTGGGCGTGCACACGCCGATCGTGGTGGACGGCCCAATCGCCGGGGTTCGCTACTACACGGGCGGCAATGGCCCGTTGATCGCTGATTGCCGCTTGATCTTGGCGCTGGCGCTGGTCGGAGGCGCTCTCACGGCCGACGGCGTGAGCGACATACGCTTTTCCGGAGCCTACGTGTACCGCTTGAGCGCGAAACGGAGGGTCAGCCTGCATGCGTACGGACTCGCTATCGACCTGCATGGCTTCACCCGCCTCGGCGTGCACTACGAAGTGAAGCGCGACTTTCGCAAGGGTCTGGGTACGACCCTCGAATCAAGCGCGTCCGTGAGCAACGCGATCGCCGCGCGTTTTCACAATAGCGGCCTATTTCACGAATATTTGACGCCCGATGACAACGCCGACCACCACGACCACGTGCACGTCGGCGTTTCGCCGCTACCCGATGAAGTCGACTAGCGACGCGACTAGAGCGCGTAGTTCTGGCGCAGAATTTCGCTGGTGAAGCTGGCCCGCAAATAGAAACCGCGGGGAAGCGCGGCAAAGCGCGCGCCGTCCACGTCGACGCCACGCCGGCGCGCGTGCGAGTTGCGCGCCTTAGGGCGAATTTGCAGGCAACGACCGATGTGCCCGGTGATGGTCTCGACGTCGCCACGACCGATGATGCCGGCAAGCTCTTCCCAGTCGAAGCGGAGCGCGGCTTCCGCAGCGGCATCGAGCGACCACAAGAGAGGTTCGCCAATCCGACGTTCGGGCACCGCGATCTGCCGCTCACCCTGCACGGGGATCCAGAGCACCCGCTTCAACTTCCGACGCACGCGCGACGAAATCCACTCGACCTCGCCAATTTCGATCAGCGGGATGGTGCAAACGAAGGTCGACTCGAGCGCACGACCGCGAGCGTCGACTGGCAGGGTCTTCAGCTCGATACCGAGGGCCTCGAAATCGGGCGCTGCGCGCGAACCTGCGGTTGCCCCCAATGCGCGTTCGATCAGCGCGCCGACGAAGCCCTTGTGTCGGCGCAAATCCGCCGGAGCTGTCAGTGAAAAGCGCCCGGCGACCTCGGCAATCGTCGAGCCGGCGAGCGCACGGGCACGCGCGAGCAGCTCTGCTTCGGTTTCGGGTGCCACACTGGCGATAATCACACGGCGGGCCTGCTGTGGCGAGCCACGAGCAGAGCGATGTCGTCGTCTTGCACCGCCAGAAACCCCTGCACCGAGGCCAGCAGCCGATCACGGATCTCCGCCACCGGCGCGCCAGATGCAGCTTCGAGTGACGCGCACAAGCGATCGATCCCGTACTGCTCGCCCGCGGCGTTGGCCGCTTCGATCACGCCGTCGGTGTACAGCAAAAGCACATCGCCGTCTTCGAGGCGGGCGCGCTGGTCTTCGGTTGCGTCCGCGATGTCTGCGGTTGCGCCCACCCAGGTACCCAGAGTCTCGATGCGCTCGCATCGACCCGTAGCTGCACGCAAGATCACCAGGTCTTCGTGGGCGCCCGCGAACACGAGTTCACCGTTGGCGAAGTAATGCAGCAGGGTCAACGTGGCGTGCTCGTCCTGCCCGAGACGGTTTCGCACGTTGTCGTACAGTACGGCGTTCACGATGTTTACGATCTCTCGCGGCGCCGCGGCAAAGTTCTCGCGACCGAGCGCTGCCACGATGCTCTGTAACATCATCATCACCAGACCTGGTCGGAGGCCATGACCGGCCACGTCACCGATCCCGAGCCAACAACCACCGCTGCCCGGCAGCACGTCGTAGTAGTCACCGCCCACCTCGGTCGCAGGCACCATGGTGGCCGCGATCTCCAAGTTCTCGACCTGGAGATCGCGCGGCAAGATCGAGGTTTGGATGCGTGTCGCGATCTCTAGCTCTTGCTCCAGCCGCTCTTTTTCGGCCTTTTCTCGGTTGCTGGCCTCTTCCGCCACTCGCCGCACGAGCTCTGCGCCGCGCAGAGCTGCGCTGATCAACTCACGGAGCAGCTCGTACACCACACGTCGCTTGGGACCGAGTTCGAGCGCAGCGTAGCCGAGCTGACGACCTTCGAAGAACAGCGGCTCGAGCACGAGCGATTTTCGGCGCTCACCGCGGAGCTCACTCGGCACAATCTGCACCGTCTCGAAAAGACAGCCGGTGGCGGGTATTTCGAGCAGTCGTCGCTCCTCGTAGGCCACGATCATGCGAGACTCGGGCGGCGGCGCACCCTGTCCTTCGTACAGCGCCACGTACGCCGAGGCGATGTCGAGCGCGGGCAGGCGATCAGCCAAGGCGCGCGGCAGAGATTCGACGTCGAACGACGTGATCAAGGATTCGCTGGTGTCGGTCAAGATCCCCGCGGCGCGCTCGGCTTGGCCGCGCAGCGCGCGCTGCTCACGCTCCACGGCGTCGGCGATCATGACTCGAACCCGCTGCCACACGTCTTCGAAGCGCATCCAGCGCCGTGGATCGTTCATCACGCAGGGCAAGACTCGGCGCCGGATGACCGAAACCGCATGCTGCCAGGCGCCCGCGTCGCCTTCAGCGGCCGCGGTTCGAGCCAGCATTTCGTCGAGCAAAGACAACAGATCATGATCGGGAGCGCCCAAGGTGGCCAGGCGCACGTTTTCCAACACGCGATCGATCCAACCGTCAGGACCCACCACGCGAGAGACTCGCTCCGCGCGCGAGAGCTCCGCGGACAACTCCTGCCGGCGCCGGGCGAAGGCCTCGTCGAACGGCAGCGGGTCCGCGTCGAGCATGTGCTGCGCTTCGGACGGCGCTCCCTCCGACAAACAGCCGCACGAACGGCGCTTGACGAAGTGCGACGCCAGCAAGCGGCTGCCGAAGGCGGGCTCACCGGCCAGCGAATCGACCACACATTCGAGCGCGGACTCTGCGATCTCCCAATAGGGCTGACGCACGGTCGCTAGGCTGGGTGAGGCGCTACGCGCGTCTTCACTGTCGTCGAAGCCGACGACGGCCACGTCGTCCGGCACGCGAAGGCCGCGTTCCTTCAGCGCGCGCATCGCGCCCAATGCCGAACGATCATTGGCGCCCACCACCGCGTCGACCGAGACGCCCTGAGCGAGCAGCTCGCTCATCGCCAAAAATGCCTGATTCTCGTTGAAGTTGGCGCTGATCACTCGCTGTTGGCTGAACGGAATGCCGAACTGCGCGAGCGCGTCCCGGTAAGCTTCGAAGCGTACTTCGGCTTCAGGGTAGTCGGTCGGGCCGCGCAAAAATACGATTTTGCGGCGGTTGTGCACCGTAATCAGGTGCAGCACGGCATCGCGCATGCCGGCTGCGTTGTCGGCCTGCACCACCGAATAGCCCGGCACCTCGATGCCCACCGAGCAAATCGGCAGGCCGCGGAAGGAATCGAGAAAATCCTTCATCACCGAGGCCGTGGTGTTCAAATTGAGCGCCACCAGGCCATCCAGCGCGTCGCTGCTGGCGAGCTCGAAGCAGCGATTGCGCTGCTTTTCGTAGCCCGCTTGGGACTGCAACGAGCCGCCGGCGAAGCAAATCAAATCCAGGCCTCGCCGGCTACACTCGGCATCGAACGCCCCCACCACCATGCTCGCGTACTCGTTGTACAGCGCGTCGAGCAATAAGCCGACGACAGGGCGGGGGCGTGGATTTTTCGGCAAAGGGTGCCGCGGGCTTACTGCAAGACCTTGAATTCGATGCGCCGATTCTTTTCGCGCCCCGGGGCCGTCTTGTTGTCGGCGATCGGCTCGTCAGGACCCGCGCCGCGAGTCTTGAGCCGCTCGGGCGGAACCCCATTGTCGACCAGCCATTGCTTCACGGCATCCGCGCGCTCTTGTGACAGCCGCTGGTTGACCGCAGCGTCACCCTCGCTCGAGGTGTGACCAGAGATTTCGAGGTTGATGCTCGGGTAGGTCTGCAAAACCTTGGCGGCGCTGGCCAACACCGTCTTCGACTGAGCCCGAACGGTGGCTTTGCCCTTGTCGAAGTAAATGCCTTCGATCACGCCGGAGAACTTCTTGACCGCATCCGGCACGTTGTCGGGGCAGCCGTCCTCGTCCTCGAAACCGTTCTTGGTTTCCGGCTTGTCGACGCACTTGTCTTTGTCGTCGAAGATGCCGTCCCCGTCCTTGTCACGGATCGGGCAACCATCGGGCTTCACGCCGACCTCCTTGGGGCATTGATCGCAGGGCAGCAGGATGCCGTCATGATCCGGATCCGGATCCGGGCAGCCCTTCGGGGCCGGACCGGCTTCACGCGGGCAGAAGTCGTCTTTGTCGAGTACGCCGTCCGTGTCCGTGTCTGCGGGGCAGCCGCGCGGAGCAACGCCAGCTTCTGCGGGACACTGGTCGTCGCTATCCAAGAAGCCGTCATGGTCGCTATCCGGCGGCGGAGGCGGCGGTTCTTTACGGCTGCGCTCGACGGTCGCAGACAGGCCGAGCAAAATCTCGAACGTGTGCGCTTGGCCATCTTGCTGCGTCTTCTGCGTGAGCGTGTCACGCAGATCGAGGCGCGCGGACAACAGGTGGGTCAGCGGCAGTTTCGCGCCGATACCGAAGTGCCACGCGGGATCGCTATCGTTGGCCATGCTGCGGCTGATCGCACCCAATCGCCCAACACCCACCAACAAGAACGGCGCGACGTAAGGCAGCGGAGCCTGGAGCACGACGTGTCCACGCAACGCGTACAAGTTCGCGCTGGTCTCGGTGTCCTTGATTTTGCTCGCCGCAGTCATCGCTTCCCCTTCGAGGCCCAAGAACGAAGTGGGGTAGTAGCCGAGGCGTGCACCGATTTCGGCACCGGTGCTGTAGGGCTGCTGCGGATAAGCCTCATAACGCAAGTTGTGATCGGAGCTCGGGAAGATCGCGCCGCCGAAGACGCCCAGCTCGAGCACGTTGCCCTCGGGCGGAAGGCCCGGCTCATACGGATCGAACGGCTCAGCTGCGGCTTTCGGCGCCTCGCTCTTCGGCGCTTCCGCGGTCGGCGCGGCGGCGCTCGCCGAAGCGTCACTCGACGCTCCGTCTTTGCTCGAAAGAGACACTGACCCCGAGGTATCTGCGGCTTGGGCAAAAGCGCTGCCCGCAACCGAAAAACTGAAGCCCCAGACAACCCAACACGATAGCGGCTTAGACATTTCTTGACACCCTTCGAGCTTTCAAGACCCAAAACACCCTCTAGCCTGACCACCGCTACCAGATCACCCCCGTAGTTTCCAAGTCCATGTAAAAAAGACAGAAAGCCGCCGCAGATGCGCTACCGTTCGCAGGTGAGGCGTTACGGTACAAAGTTGCAGCATGGCGCCCTCGGGCAGCTTTGCTGCGTACTTTTCTGCACACAGTGCGCAATATCGAAGACGGACACGACTGAGCACCAAATTCCGCAGGTAGTCAGTGCGGCGGCGGTTTCCGTCCCCGCCAATGCAGCGCCAATCGACTTGCCCGCGGAGGCTTCCGCGAGCGCGAATGCCGCTCCCCCTCCGGCCCAACCGCCATCGGTTGCGCTCGACGAAAAGGCCGCGGCGCGCGTGTATGCGCGCACGCGTTACGTGTGGATCCGGCCCGAACCGAATGCGCAGAAAGAGTGGATTGGCTATTTGTGGACCGGTGGTTCGGTCGCGCTGAAGAGCGTCAAACCGGTTTTTGGTCCTGGCTGCATGAATTGGTACGCGATCGAGCCGCGTGGCTACGTCTGCGTCGACGGTAACCGCGCGACGCTCGACGCCAATGATGCCGTGTACCGGGCAGTCCTACCCTACGCACCAAACCTGAGTTCGCCTTGGCCACATCGATACGGCGAGTCGCTCGGCCTCACTAGCGAGACCGCGCTGCGAGGCTCACCCGTGAGCTTTCCACAGCTGCCGAACGCGATTCACGAGCCGCGAAACCAACTGCGTCGGCGTTCCACCGTGGCCTACAGCCACGAGGTGAACGTCAACGGGCACGACTTTCTGCTCAGCTCCGATTACCAGTGGCTGCCCAAAGCGAGCGTCACCCCCTATCCGGTCGTTAAGTTCCAAGGCGTGAAGTTGGGGCAAGATGCACAGCTGCCACTCGCGTTCTTTCGAGCTAAGGATCGCGTTGCGTACACGCGCGCGGACAACGGCGAGTTCACCGCGGCCAGTGAAACATTCTCCCGATTGAGCTTCGTCGAGCTCAGCGGTGAGCAACAGATCGTCGGCAAAGATCGCTTCTTGCGCAGCAAGCGCGGCGAGTTCTGGCTCAAGGCGAGCGACGCGGTGCTAGCCATCCCGCAAGCAAAAACGCCATGGGGCGCGCAGGTGTTCGCCGAAGACAAGACCGGCAACGCGCCCAAAGGCCGCGGAACCTGGCTGGAGGTGGCCGTCACGGCCGGCTATCTGATCGCTTACGAAGGTACGAAGCCGGTGTTCACGACCTTGATTTCACCCGGCCGCGGCGGTTTCGCCAAGCCTGGCGAAGATCCAATCGAGAATGCCCTCACGCCCACTGGCACATTTCCGGTATCCGGCAAATTCGCGACCGCCACCATGGAGGCTCCAGGCGAATTGATTCACTCGGACGTACCCTGGACGCAAAACTTCAGCGGCCCGCACGCTCTACACACTGCCTACTGGCACGACAGCTGGGGCGAATTCAAGAGCGGTGGCTGCGTGAACCTCTCGCCCATCGACGGCCACACGATCTTCGAATTCACCGAACCCGCCCTCCCACCAGGCTGGCACGGCGTCCGCTGGCTCCCCTGGCTCGGCCCCTCGACCCTGGTCGTCGTCCACCGCTAGACCGGCCGCTACCGGCTCCGCTACTCGGGCAAGGAACCTCCAAGGAGTCGCGGGGCGACGACGAGCCGGGCTGGGCCGCGTTCCTTGGCTAGGATTTTTCGCGAGCGAGGGCTTGGCGTAGTTCCCGGAGTTCGCGGATGAAGCCCCCGGAGAGGATCGGGAAGCGGCACCAGGTTTTGGGGTCGAGGCTCTCGTCGTCGACGTGAAAGCTCGGCGCGTAGCGCTCGCGCTTCCATTGGTTGCGACTCCACAAGCGGAAGAAGCGATCGAGCCAGAGCCACAGGTCTTCCTTGGAATATTGGCTGAACTCCGCGCAAATCAGGCTCAGGACCTCGCGCGGGCTGCGCTTGTCGCGGATGGCAGCGCGCTCGATCGCGTCCAGAACCTCGTACGGCATCAGATCGGCTTCGTCCGTCTGTGTGGCGGAGGGCGGGCGCAGTTCGGCGGTCGGCGCTTGCACGTTCACGGCGTCGAGCTCGGGGATCGGTCCGAACTCGTGCGGCCCGACTTTTTCCAGCCAAACCAAGAAGCGACGCAGGAAGGCCTTGTCGATGCCAGCGATCGGACTGAGGCCGCCCGCAGTGTCACCGTCCATCGTGGCGTAGCCGACTGCCGCCTCGGAGCGATTGCTGGTCGAAAGTAGCAGCGCAGAATTCAAATTTGCCAAAAGCCAAACCGAGGGAGCGCGCACTCGCGCTTGGATGTTCTGCAGCGCCAAGTCGTCGCGCTGCCACTCGAGCTTGCGGCCGAGCGCTGCTTCGACGGCGGACACGTAGCCAGCCACCAGCGCTTCGACGTCGAATTCGAGGTGTGTTGCGCCGAGCGCGCTGGCCACTCGCGCCGCGGCCTCGCGCGTGACGTTCGAGCTATTTCGAGTTGCCTGGTAGGCCGTCGTGAGCAGCGCGGAGATCAGCTCACGCTCCGAGCTCAGCCGCGACAGGCCTTCCAGATGCTCGAATTTCAGTGCAAAGCCGTCGAGACCCAGTTCGCGAACCGAGAAACGCACCATCAGCGAGACCAAGCAGGCAACGGCCGCCGAATCAGCTCCACCACTCAGCGAGACCACGAAGCCGCGCGAGCGACTCTTGCGGCAATAATCGAACAAACCGAGGGCAATCGCCCGCGCAAATTCCTCTTCTTTCAGCGCGGCCGATCCTTCCCACTCGGGCACGCCGGGATCGGGATCGAAGACCTCTAGGGTCGGGAAAGCGAACTTCACCGGCACGCATTCGTCGGGCGCGCTTTCGACGCTCGGCTGAGAACTACTGAGCGAGGCGTGCCTGACGCGGGTCAAGTCGACGTCGATCACGCCACTGACCAAGGCATGGTCCGCGAAACCGAAGCGCTGGGCTTGCGCGATCAGCTTACCCGCAGTGGCGATCAATGCGTCGCCGTCATAGATGGCACGCCCCGCTTCGTTACCGACCAGGTTCGCGTATACGTAGCTGACGCCGAAAGCTCGCGAGCCCTCCAGCACCAAGCGACGACGCACCTCCTGCTTGCCGAAAGCAAAATGACTGGCGCTCGGATTCAAAATCAAATCGACTCCGGTCAAGGCCAGCTCGGCACCGCGGCGCTGCGCGACCCAGGCATCCTCACAGATCTCGAAGCCGATGCGCACGCCGGAACATTCGAAGAAGATGTCACCGAGCGGGACGTCCTGACCGAACAAGGAGATGCTGGTCCGGGTACCGGCGGGCCAGGGCTTGAACCAACGCGGCTCGTAGTGAATCCCATCCCCGGAAAGGGCGCGTTTGGCGACGAAGCCGCATAGCTTGCCGTCCGCGATCAAGGCGCACGCGTTGTACAGCGCTTTGTTGTGAAACAAAGGCAGGCCCACGCTGACCAAAAGCCCGCGCGCGTACGGTAAGATCTCCTCCAACAGCGACAGCGCCATGGCCTGCGTACCAGGCGCCAGGAAGGCGTCTTCACAACCGTAGCCCGAAATGCACAGCTCCGGCAGGCAGAGCACGCTCACGCCCTCCGCACGTGCCTCTTCGATCGCCGACAAGATGTGCGCGCGGTTTCCATCCCAGTCGAGTGGGGTTTGGTTCAGGGTCGCGGCCGCGACGCGCAGTAGCTTCATGGCGCGCTGAGGCTAGCAGCTCCCCGAGCCGAGTTCCCACAAATAGCGGCGTTTCGTGGATCAGCGCGCGCGTCAGTCGAAGTTCGGAGCGGGGCGCGCGGCGGCGGAGCTGGCAACCGCAGCGAGCTCTTTGCCAGCGCGCAAACAGGAGTAGCAATCACTCAGACCGAGGAAGCCGCAGCCGCGGCGGTCATCGAAACGCTTGAGCGCCGGCAGCACGCGCGCGTCGCCCTCGCTCGCGGCGCGCGCGAGCCAACGCTTGACGCTCGCGCAGCCCTCTTTTTGTGCCTTTCCGAGCTCTAGCAAGAGCTTCAGCGCAGGGGATGCCTTGGCCCGAACCGCTTCATCGTCGAGCTGGGTCCGAGCCAGCTTGCTGAGCGCGGCGCGGGTCGGCGTGGCCTTCGCCGTGTCCCAAATATCGTATACCAAGTCTACGCCGCTCGAACCCAGCGCGTTGGCTGCGAATTTGAGCGCGACCTCCGAGTTTGGCGGATCGAGCACCGCGCGCCGAACGTCCGCCAGCAAGGTCGGCTCGCGCCCCAGCTCGGGCTTGGCTAGTACACCCTTCTGGTATGCGGCCAAACTGGCCGAAAGCTGCTCGAGCGTCGCGTAACCGCGCCCGAGCGCCAGCCACTCTCTGGCACCCCGCATCGGCTCTGGCCGGGCGCTGAGTTCGGCCAAGGCTGTTTGATCACCCAGTTGCGCGCGGGCAATCAGCTGCGAAAGCTCGGAGTCTTTGGCCACGGCGCTGTTCGAGGCATCATCCTTGATCGTGGCTGCCTCGTGTTTGCCTCCGAACAGCAACGACCCGATCACGATCAAGGTGGCGACGGCCAGCACCGAGAGCAATGCAGAAGCTCCGAAGAGCCACAGCGGAATCGTGTGTTTGCCGAGCGCGATCTGACGCTTGAGCAGCCCATCGGCCAGCCCGTTTCGAGCCAAAGCGAGGGGGGTGGTCTCGCCCAAGATGGTCGGCGCAAATCCGTCGCTCACGGCTGTAGTCGCTCCGAGATCTGGATTCGACGCCGGAGCCAAGCGTGCGCGCATCACACCCGACGAGGGGATCCCCGCAAAACCAGCCGCGGATGCGGCCAGAATCAGGTCGATATGTTCGATCAGCTCCGCGGCGCTCTGCACGCGCTGATCGCGGTTTTTCCGCATCAGAAGCAGAACTAGCTCGGAAATCGCCGGGTCGACGCTGGCCGGCAAGGGCGGCGGCTCCGCGGTCAAATGACGGGTCAGCACCACCACCAGGTCGTCGTCCTTGAACGGTGAGACGCCGGCCAACATCTCGTACAAGATCACGCCCACGGTGTACAGATCCGCACGCGCGTCTACGAGCTCGCCCCGGGCTTGCTCGGGCGACATATACTCCGGCGTGCCGAACACCGTGCCGATCTGCGTGAGTGCGGGCTGTTCGGCGGTCTCTTCGACTTTGATCTTGGCGATACCAAAGTCCAGCACCTTCACGAAATCTGGGTCGTCGTCCTTGTCGACCAGCATCACGTTGTCGGGCTTCAGATCGCGATGCACGATGCCCACGCCATGAGCCGCCGAGAGGGCCTCCACGATTTGGCGCGTGATGCGCAGCGCGCGGAGCCCTGACAGCGCCCCCACTTTGCTGACCAGCCTGGCCAAGCTCTGCCCCTCGATGAACTCGAGGACCAAGTAGAACGAGCCGTCCTCGAGTTGGCCAAAATCACTCGCAGACACCACGTGGGGGTGCTCGATGCGCCCCGCAGCGACTGCCTCACGCTCGAAGCGAGCGACGACCTCGGGGAAGGCGGTCATCTCCTTGTGCAAGACCTTGACCGCCACGGCCTTGCGCATGTGAACGTGCTCGGCGCGATACACAGCGCCCATGCCACCGCTGCCAATCAGCGCTTCGATCCGGTAGCGCCCAGCAAGCAGGGTACCGAGCAGAGCATCGCGCTCAGTAGACTGTTCGTCGTCGCGCGGGCTCACGGGTCCGTATTCTGGAAAGCTTTGCACCGAGAGTCTAGGACTACGGCTAGCCCTTACTCGACCCTAAGAGCCGAGGCCGGCCAGCGGCCGAATTGTCGGTAATTCCGCGATGTAGGACAATTCTTTCACCGGCCTCGCGACCGCGCGCGTACGCCTCGGATCCGTGGCCGACCGCGTAACGCGTCCAGCGAATGCGCGGATGCCGCTTGCGAAAAAAAACATCGAGAGCAGCGTCCCCCACCCACACCAGCCCCTCGGCCTTGGACTTCTTGCGTTCGCGCTCCAGCCGCTCACGAAATCCAGACATCACGCCGGCCACGAAGGTCAGGCGCTTGGCCCCACCGCCCGCTGGCGACTTGCGATATTCCCGAAACAAACGCTCGGCGGTCACATTCAGAAACGAGTGCACGTATTCCGCTAGCTCCAGGTTCGCGTCCGAGCCGCAGATCTCCAAAACGCTGCCTCGCTTACCCTGTGCCGCGCGCCATACGGGCACCCAGATCGTTTGCACGAAAAAGTGGTCGGCGAGGATGCCGGCCAGGATCCGTTGCGCTTCGTTGATACGGCCGCTCGGCTCACCGAGATGGCGAAAACCGTGCGCCGGCTCGAGGCCGCTGACCGCCAGATCGATGTTGTATTTGAGCATCAAGCGCTGCGCGGCGCTCATCGCGGCTTGCGCTTCGTGCTCGTTCGAGCTTTGCGCCAACGCCAACAGCTTGGCGATGCGCTCGAGTAAGGGTTGCTCGGCCGAGGGCTGCTTGCTCTTGCCCGGCACGCCGGCCGCGCTGGGATCGATGCCACGTTCCTGACACACGCGGCGAAATGCTGCCCCGTGCATGGCGTCGTCCGGCTGGCCCAGGACTTCGTCGACGTACTGGTGGGCCATCTCGTGCTTGAGCACCTCTATCAGCACGCCCCAACCATGATCGTGCAGCAAACTCCGCGCGATTTCGATGACCCGCAGCCCGCCGTGCCAGCGGCCCAGACGCGAACTCGAGTCCACCAGCTCGAGCGCCGGGCGCGTGAGCTGGAAACGAAACAATGCGCCATTCAAATCTTCCCAGGCGCGAACGATGGCGCGCACTGCTGCGCGCTCGAGTTCGCTGCTGAGTCGCTCGCTCGGGGCTTCCATGGTCGGCCCCGAGTGTGTCATGCGAGAGGCTTTTTGCTAGCATCGCGCGAATGAGCCGAAACGAAGATGCCCTGCGCTACCACCGAGAGGGGCGTCCCGGAAAAATCGAGGTCGTCTGGACCAAACCCGTCGCGTCGCAGCTCGATCTGTCGCTCGCCTATTCGCCAGGGGTGGCCGCACCCTGCCGGGAGATCGCCGCGGATCCGGACGCGGTCGACCTGTACACCGCGCGCCGCAATCTGGTAGGCGTGGTCACCAATGGCACGGCGGTGCTCGGCCTGGGCAACATCGGTCCACGCGCCGCCAAGCCGGTGATGGAGGGCAAGGCCGTCCTGTTCAAGCGATTTGCGGATATCGATGTGTTCGACATCGAGGTCGATGAAGTCGACCCCGAGAAGTTCATCACCATCGTGCGGGCACTGGAGCCAACCTTCGGCGCGATCAATTTGGAAGACATCCGCGCGCCCGACTGCTTCGTGATCGAGCGAGCGCTCCGCAAGCAGATGAAGATCCCGGTCTTCCACGACGACCAACACGGCACGGCCATCATCACGGCCGCGGCCGTGCGCAACGCCGCGGAGCTGCAAGACAAGCCGATGGACACGCTGCGCGTCACTTGCGTCGGCGCTGGCGCGGCCGCCACCAGTTGCATGGAGATGTGGGTACGCATGGGCGTTCGCCGAGAGCACATCACGCTCGTCGACGTGAGCGGCGTTTTGTATCGAGATCGCGGAGACATCGACGAATTTCGCGCCGCCTTCGCGCGCCCGAAGAGTGATGGGAGGCGCACCTTGGCCGAGGCCATGGTCGATGCCGACGTGATGATCGGCCTTTCTGCGGCCGGCGTGGTGAACGCCGCAATGCTCAAGACCATGGCCAACAAGCCGATCATTTTCGCCCTCGCCAACCCCGATCCGGAGATCGGCTATGCCGAGGCGCTGTCCGTGCGCCCGGACGCGATTGTCGCCACTGGCCGCAGTGATTTTCCGAATCAGGTCAACAACGTTCTCGGCTTCCCCTACATTTTCCGCGGCGCACTGGACGTGCGTGCGACCTCGGTGAGCGAGGAGATGAAGGTCGCCGCGGCAGAAGCCATCGCTCGCCTGGCGCGCGAGGACGTGCCCGATCAAGTGCTGAGGGCCTACGGCCGACAACGCATGCGCTTCGGGCGCGACTACATCATTCCAAAGCCATTCGACAATCGCGTGCTTTATTGGGTGGCGCCCGCAGTGGCTCAGGCCGCAATGGCAACCGGCGTGGCCCGCGACCAGATCGACGTCGAAGAATACAAGGAGCGGCTGTACCGCACGATCTCGCCGACGCGCCGCGTCCTGTGGAACATCACCGAGAGCGCCAAGAGCGACCCTCGGCGCATCGTGTTCCCGGAATCGGAGAGCGACAACATCCTACGCGCGGCGCAGCGTGTAATTGAAGAAGGCATCGCTCAGCCAATCCTACTCGGGGTGCCGGAACGCATTCACGAACAAGCCAGAAAACTGGGTCTACACCTGGATCAAGTCACAATCGTGGACCCTCGCGCCTGTGACCGGCTCGAGGCGTACGTCGATGCCTATTGGCACAAGCGAGAGCGCAAGGGCATCACGCGCCACGCAGCCTACAAAGAGATCCGGCGTTCACGAACGGCGTTCGGGCTGATGATGCTGGAGCTGGGCGACGCCGACGGGCTCGTGGCGGGTGTGCGTCAAGACTACCCGGCGACCATTCGACCGGCATTGCAGATCATCGGCACGAGCCAGGGCGTGCGCCGCGCCGCCGGAATGTACATGGTGATCGCCAAGAGTGGCGTGCGCTTCCTGGCGGATACCACGATCAACATCGAGCCTGATGCCGAAACGCTGGCGGAGATCGCCATGCTAGCGGCCGAGACGGTCGCCGATCTCGGCCTGGAACCACGCGTCGCCATGCTCTCGTTCTCGAACTTCGGCGACGCGCCACACGCGCAATCGCTGAAGGTTGCAGCGGCCACCGCGATCGTCAAAGCACGTCGCCCGGATCTGATGATCGAAGGCGAGATGCAGGCGAACCTGGCACTGGATGAAGAGGCGCGCGCCCCCTACCCCTTCAGCAAGCTCAAGGGCGCCGCGAACGTACTCATCTTTCCGAACCTAGACGCGGGCAACGCGGCCTATAAATTGCTCGGAGTGATCGGCGACGGCGACGTGATCGGGCCGATCGTGCTGGGCATGAAGAAGCCGGTCAATGTGCTGCAACAAGGCGCCAACGTGGATGCCATCGTGCACATGACGGCGATCACCGTCGCGCGCTCCATCCGGCTGGTAGCGCGGGCCAAATAGGCAGGTCCTGACCGTTGCACGCTACGCGACCGTCGCGCTTTGGGGTGGAGGTCCTCCTGGAAGCGAGAAACTCAAGGTCGAGCTGAGCGACCCAGTCATCGCGGCGGTTGTGGAGCAGCCACGCAAAGGCGATCTCCGGATATTTCGTGTCACGGGCAAGAAGCTCGGGAGTGCTAAGCTCGAAGCCAAGGCGAACGCCGGGGGGGTTTGGGCCGCAATGCAGATCGAGGTCGTGCAGTCGCGAGGCAAGCGCATCGTCGTCTACATCGAAAGTCAAACTCTCGAGGCGTTTGACAGCGGAAAGCTTGTATACCGCTTCATCTGCGTGACTGGCGACTCGAGTCACCCGACAGATCGCGGTCACTTCAAGGTAACGCGCAGAGAACATCCCTACGTCAGCAAGACCTACAATGTGCGGATGGACTACGCGCTGTTCTTCACGGCCGACGGAAAGGCGATCCACCAGTATCACGGCACTTTGCCCGTAGCCACGGTGAGGTTTCTCAAGTCGAAGGTCTCGGACTATTTGGGTTCGCACGGATGCGTCCGTCTATCGGAAGAGGATGCGAGCGCGCTCTTCGCGTGGGCTCCGTTGGGTACACCGATCGAAGTCAAATGAGTCTAGCTAGGTTCCAGCGGACGGCCCTGGTGCTAGCGGCAGCGGCGGCAACAATTGGAGCGGTCGTGCTCTGGATTCGTGCGCGAAGCGCCGCGCCCCGCGAAATCCAAGTTTCAGCGCGACATGAGCTCGGTCCGCTGCACGGCTTGCAATTTGTGACGCCAGAAGTGGAGCCCAAACCGGTCTCCTACGGCCTCGAGATCTCGACGACCGCGGACGAGATCATGATCGGGCTAGACTTCAACCTACCCGAGCGGCGACTGACGGCTCGTCGCCCGAGACCTCGAGGCGAGTACTCGATCGAAGTGACCGATGCCAGCGGTAAAACGCTCGAACGCTGCAAAGGCGGCCTCGTCTTCGAGAATGCAATCCACGACCTCTCGCACGTTCGAGCCAAGTACGCGCTCGAGCCGAAACTGGGTGCACGAGTGTTCGCGAATCATGCAAACCGAGTGGCTGAGTTTACCGTCGTCAACAACACCCACGTTGACGGCGTGACCTACCGCGGGGTCGTAACCGACGGCGCACCGCGAAGCGTGACGGTGGTCAAATATGACCGCTATTTCTATGACACGCTGCTCTCGGTGGAGCTATTCGACAAGCTAGCTCTTGGGTGCTCCGCGCTTTCGCGCGACGACTGATCGACGGAAACACGCCAGTGGCGTAGAGGGCGTGAATCGCCTCGGTCTGCAATCGTCCGTGCACATACCTGCTGCGTCCGTGGCCGGCGCTAGTGATTGGATTGATAGCGGGCGCGGTGCGGATTTTGCGGGGCAAAGCTCAAAGCATGAGACAGCCTGCAACGCCCCATGCCGCCGAAGGCTATCGCCAACGCCGCGCGAAGGGGTTCGAATCTCTTCCTCACGGTGATATTGCGGAATCGCTGAAAACCGCAGCGCCCTCTACTACAGGGAATACCACAAGGGCCCCGCCGTCCCCGGCAACGCCTCGAGCAAGGTCAAGACCGGATCGTGGTCGGGACCTCACCGTTGTCGCTGGACATCAACGTGCCCGCCACGACGGTTTCGGGCACCGCCACCATCAACGGCGGCGCTATCGGCACCTCCATCGGCGATGCCCTCGCCCTTCGCAACGCCGCGGGCGACGTCCTCGGGTTCTCTGGTTCCGGCGATGGTTCCCTGTCCACGCTCGCCATCCCCGGCACCTATGAACTCTTCTACGTTTCCCCGTCGCGGGCCGGCCTACCCAACAACAAAAACGCTAAGTGAAGCAGGGAATTGTGGTCGGGAAATCCGCTGTCCTGCTCGACATCAACGTCCCCACCACCGTCATTTCGGGCAACGTCACGGTCAACGGTGCCTTCGTCAACGGCAACGGAGCAGCCGCGCTGACCTTGTACGGCGCCAACGGCGACAGGGCAGTGATCGCCGGGGTGTCTGCCACCAACCGTTCCTATTCTACGCTAATGATTCCTGGCTCGTACCAGCTCCACTACGGCGTCTACAACCGGGACCGCGCCGTCCCCGGCAACTCGAGCGCTGATCTCGGCTGCTTCACCATCCCCCCAGCCGTACCGTAGGTCTTGCCGCGCCCAGCAAGGTCCGGCGCGCACGTTCCGATCCGAGCGAAAATTCCCACCCCAAATCTCCCGCACCCAAGCAAAAAGCGCGCATTTCAACGATTGAAGCCAGAGTGCCACGCAAGTCTTGTGCAATCTCCGGGCGATGGCACACTGCCGCCCATGGCTACCGATAGTTTTGCATCTTTGATGACCACCGAGGGCGGGAGCGATCGCGCAAGGCGCCGCCTCAACAAGGGTGAGGTCATCGACGCCACCGTGATGCAGGTAGCGGGTGAGTTCGTGTTCATCGACGTGGGCATGCCGAGTGATGGACGCATCCCACGTGTCGACTTGCTGGACGCGGCGGGCAAGGTGCGAGTCGCGGTCGGCGATCGCCTGCGTGTCAGCGTCGTCGAACCGCGCTTCGAAGGCTCGCTGTGCAAGGCACTCGGGCAGGCCGCCCCCGAAGGCGAGGCCGCCCCCATCGGCAATGAAGTGCTGGCTGCCAAGATCACCCGCGTGGAGAAGTTCGGCGTGTTCGTGACGACCGCCAGGGGCGATGGTCTGATCCCTCTACGCGAGTTGCCACTGCCCCCAGGCTCCGATCACCGCAAGCTGTTCAGCGTGGGCAAAGATCTGACTGTGGTGGTGCTAGATGCCAATGCACAGGGCAAGTTGCGCTTCAGCGCCACCCGCGTCGCGCGCGTGGAAGAAGAGCAAAATTTCCGTGACTTCGCCTCCGGCGCTGGTGAAAGCAGCGCGCTGCCGGCGACGGAAGAGGCTGCTGCCTCCGCCAAGCCCTCGGCAGCCCCGAAAAAGAAGCCGCCCGAGAAGGTTGGCTTCGGCAGCCTCGGTGATTTGATGCGCGGCAAGCTCGGCGGCGCGGTGGCCGCCAAGGCCGCCCCGCGCACCGACGTTCTCAAACGGAAGCGTTGACCGTCGCCCCGTAGCCCTCTGCTTGCAACGCCCGAATACGCGTTTCAATCGGAGGGTGTGAACGGAGTAGACCGACCAGGCCGCCGCCGTTGATGCCGAAGGCAGCCATCGATTTCGGCAAATCGGTCTCCTGGTCTGCGCCCAGGCGGCGCAGCGCCGCGATCATCTTGGCCCGGCCGGCGAGGCTCGCGCCTCCGCGATCTGCACGGAACTCGCGCCATCGGCTGAAGGCGTTGATGATCAGCATGGCCAAGAAGCCGAGCACGAACTGCGCCAGCATGGTCGCAAAGAACTGACCCATGCCGGGCCCGCGTCGCTCGTCGTCCCGGTCGCGCAGCGCGCTGTCGATCAAGCGACCGATCACGTGCGAGAAGAAGATTACGAACGTGTTCAGGACGCCCTGCAGCAAGGTCAGGGTCACCATGTCGCCATTGGCGACGTGACTGAGCTCGTGACCGAGCACGGCCTCGACCTCGGAGCGGCTCATGCGCGCGAGCAAGCCGGAGCTGACAGCAACGAGCGAGCTATTGCGGGTGGCGCCAGTGGCGAAAGCATTCAGTTCGGGCGAGTCGTAGATGGCCACCTCGGGTGTGGCCACGCCTGCGCGCTCGGCCAGCTGTTGCACGGTCGAGAGCAGCCACGCTTCATCGGAAGTGCGCGGCTGAGTGATGACCCGGGCGCCCGTGGTCCACTTGGCGATCCACTTGGAGGCGAGCAGCGAGATGAAAGAACCGCCAAAGCCAGCGACGCCGGACAGCACGACCAGCGGGCCATAGTTCTGCATGAACTCGCCATGGCCAAACACCCCCAACGCGTTCAAGACGTTGATCACGAGGGCGATCGCCGCCATGACGGCAAAATTGGTGAGAATCAGTAACGCGATGCGTTTGAACACGGCCTTTCCTCCAGCAGGTTGCGGCCCGGCAGGCGCCGAAGCCATCAGCTGAAATAAGCACCCCAAAACGGCCTGTAAAGCCCGGTTGGCCGCAGGGAATAACTACGTCGGTCGCGTGTTCAGTCAGGCAAAGCCGGAGACACCCGCCGCACGCTTCGGGAATACCACCTTGCGCGCGATCAGATCTGCCACGGTCTCACGCAGTGTCTCACCCGGATCGCGGGCGCTGAAGCCGAGTTCGCGCTCGGCTTTGCTGGCGCTGCAATACCAGTAGTACTGCGCCATCTCCACGCTCACTTCGTCCACCGGCGGCTCACCGCCAATGGCGCGCAGCGCTTTCGAAAATAGACGGTTAACGCCAATCGCCAAGGGACGCGAACGAGGCATACGCAAGGCCGGTGCTTTCACGCCCGCGATGCGCTCCAAGCGCTGGAAGAAGGCGGCGACGGTCATGTTCTTTGCGTTCAGGATGTAACGCTCCCCGGCGCGACCGCGCTCGAATGCCAGCCACATCCCCTGTGCTGCGTCGCGCACGTCGACGAAGGCGATGCCTCCCCCGGGGATGGCAGGGATTGCCCGCTCGAGAAAACGCCGTACATCGCCAGTCGAGGACTCGCGCAGGTCGCCCGGGCCGAGCAGCAGGCTGGGGTTGACCAGCAGCACCTCGAAATCGGCATCGTTCGCCTCCAGCGCTTCACGCTCCGCGTACAGCTTGCTGCGGTAGTAGGGCCACATCGCCACCAGCGAAAGCGGCACATGCCCGTTCTCGTCCGAGATTTGCGCGGCATCACCGCTGACAGCCACGGTGCCGCTGGTGCTGGCGACGACCACGCGGCGCACGCCCGCGCTACGCAAGCCCGCGAGAGCAGCGCGCGTGGCCAGCACGTGAGCGCGGTGGAGCTCTTCGCCCGCGTCTCGATCGCGCGAAACTTTACCGGTCGCCAGAAACGCGCCGTCACAGCCACGTGAGCTTTCGGCGACCGCAGACGCATCGAGCACGTCCAGCGCTTGCACCGGCAAGCCGTGCACCTCGCCACCCGAGCGGGAAGCCAGTACTAGCTCGTGCCCCTGATCTTTCAGCACGCGCACCAGGTGCGCGCCGAGGAAGCCGGTTGCACCACCAACCCAAAGTCGTTTCAATTTCCGGTCCCCTGCAGCTGAAATGCCTTCTGAAAGGTGAAAAGCAACTGAATGTTGTTGGACTTCACGGCGCCCGCCACGAACTCGGCCGGCGAAGGCGTGTATTTTTCGCGCACGATACGCGTAAACATCTGAGGTGTGGTCTTGAGCACGCAATCGGCCGGGCTCTCCACTTTGCCGGCGATCACTTCGCAGCTGTCTTGCGTGATGCGCACGCTCCAACGTTCGGTGTCACCCAGGGAAAAGTAGAAGCTCACCGGCTTCTCGACGCTGCCGACGACGAAGCGCGTCTTCAACTCGTGAAATACCGGCGCGAGCGTACGGTCCTCGAGCAGCGCTGGGGCCGACGCGATATCCTTCGGCAAGAGCGTTTTCAGATCCAGCACGCGGCCCTTGGATAGCTCGGAGACCGCGCGTTCCGCCAGCTTGGCCACGACGCGCGACGCTTCACTCATCGGCAAGCCATGAGTCAAGCGCTTGAGATCGGTCACCAGCAGCGGCAAACCGATGCGCGCTTCGACCTCCCGTTGCCGGGGCACGCTGCTTCCCTTGGGCAGCGCCGCGTGCGTCCCGCCGAGCCACACCGGCAAGATGTCCTTGTCGTGGTGCAGCGACAAATGACCGAGCGAGGCCTTGAACTCGTGGATCTCGCCGTCCGCGCTGCGGGTCCCTTCTGGGAAAATCAGCACGGTTTTGCCACGTTCCAGCAGATCGCCGGCTTGGCGCAAGGCTTGTCGCAAGGAGCCTCCGCGCGTCATCGGCGCCAGGTTCGTGAAGTTCTCGAAGTACGCTTTGCGAAAGCGGTTCCCCTCGAAGAAATAGTCCTGCGCCGCCAGCGACACCAAGTCTTTGCCGTAGCCGCCGAGCGAATATTTCACCAGGCCCATATCCAGGTGGCTGGCATGGTTCGCGGCGACGATCGTGCTGCGATTGTGCGGAATGAAAGCGCGGCCGGTGACCTTGGTGCGCAGGACTTTATCGTAGAAGCCCATTTGCGCGCGCCCCATCCAGTGCATCGCGGCTTCGCGCAGCGCGGGCGGGATCTCGAGCGGTTTTTCTTGCTCGTCCTCGATCAGGCTGGTCGTGGCGAGCTTTCGCGCATCGCGCATTTCTCGCACCACGTCTTCGACTTCGGCCACCGAGTTGACCGCGGCCAGACGCTCGGCATCGAGCGAGTGCCCGACCTGCGCTTCGAGCGCGACCAGAAGCTCGAGCAGCATCAATGAGTCGAAGCCGAAATCCCCGCGCAGCGTCATCTCACCGCGAATCGAGGCCGGATCGCGCCGGGCAATCGTGCCGACCGCGCTGCGCACGAGCATTGCCGCGCCGTCGCGCGATCCAGCGCGGGAGCTCGCCGGAACCTCGACTGCAGCCAACGCTCGCTCGATCAAGCGACGCACATCACCACGCTTCACCTTGCGGCTGGAGGTACGCGGCAAGGGCGCATCGAACACCAAGACCAGCGCGGGCCGCTGCACCTGAGGCAGATTGCCGAGCGCGGCATCGAGTGCAGCGCGCGCGCGTTCGTGGCGCTTGGCACGCGGCACGTCGTCGGCTGTTTCCGGAATCAACACGCAGGCCAGGCGCTCTCCGCCGCGCCCGTCCGGGATACCGAGCATCGTCAGCTCGTGCACGTGCTCGAGCTTGCCGACGCGGGCCTCGACGTCGTCCGGATAGACGTTCTCGCCGCTCGCGGCGACCACGACATCCTTCGCCCGACCGACCAGCGTGAGTTGACCTTTGCGGTCCAGCTTCCCGAGATCGCCGGTGCGTAGCCAACCGTCGCTGATCACACTACTCGTGGCTTCTTCGTCGCCAGCGTAGCCGAGCATCACGTTGGGCCCGCGCGCCCAAACTTCGCCCACGCCTTCCGCGTTGGGCGCATCGATCTTGAGCTCTACGCCGGGAATTGCCCGGCCTACGTGTCCGGATTTGGCCCGCGGCCCGCCTTGCGCGACGCTCAGCACGGGCGAGGCCTCGGTCAGGCCATAGCCCTCGGCCAAGTGCAGGCCGAGCCCGGCGAATAGGTGGTGCGTACTCTGTGGCAAGGCAGCGCCACCGCTGACCAAGAATTTGAGGTGCCCACCGAGGCCTTGATGGACCGGACCGAACAGCAACTTTCCGGTATCCATGCCCAGGTTTTTTCCGAGCGAGCGATTCAGCTCAATCGCGAACTCGAACACGTGAGATGCGAGCGCGCCGTGCTCGGCAATGCGCGCTACGATCCGCCGTTCGAGCATTTCCCAAAGCGCGGGAACGCCAATCAGCGCGGTGATCTTGCCGACCTGCAGTCCGTTGACCAGGCGATCCGCGTTCAGCTCGTCCAGGTAAACGATCCGGGAGCCACGCGACAAAGGCAGGAGCATGCCGCAAGTGAGTTCGAAGGTGTGGTGCAACGGCAGCACGCTGAGCACGCGGTCACCCCGCCCCAGCGGAAAGAGCGGAGCCAACGAGGCGATCAGCGAGGTCAGATTCGAGTGCGTGAGCTGAACGCCCTTGGGCCTACCGGTGGTGCCGCTGGTATAGATGAGCACCGCGACGTCATCGGGATCGACGCTGACGCCCAGGCCAATCGAGCCACTTTCGGCCATTGCCAGCAGATCGCAAAAGGCCAAATGGCTGGCCAGCGGAGCCAGTCGCTCTTTGACCTGTGCGTCGGCGATGAACACACGCGCGCCCGAAGCCTCGCGCAGGTTCTCCGCCGCCGCCAAATCGATGTTGGGGTCGAGCGGCACGACGGTCGCGCCGGCTTTCAAGATGCCGAAGAAAGTGATCGGCCAGGCGGGGTGGTTGTGCGCGGAAAGCAGCACGCGATCGCCCGGTCGCACACCCGCTTCGATCAGCCGCGCAGCGCAGGCCGCAGAGCGCGCGCGCCATTCGCTGAACGAAAGCCGACTCAGGCCGTCCTTCTCGGTGCGCTGCAAAGCCACGCCCAGCTCGAAGCGCTCCGCCATCTCGTCGAGCAGCGCCGGCAGCGTGTCGTGACGCTCGGGTGCCTTCTTGGGCCGGCGCAGGCGTTCCTCGATCTGCGGGAACACGAAGCGCTCGAGCCCGGGCACGTGCACGTCCAAGAACCACGAACGCCAATCGATGCTCTCGGGCGACCAATCGACCAAGGCGCGCTCGCCCTCGGATAGCCGTGCGTGTGCCGCGCGCGTATTGTCACACCCGAAAATGTAGTGAAATTGACTGGTAAATGGCAGAAATACGGTGAGCACGTTGCCCACCTTGCGCTGCTGCTCGGAAAACTCGAAGAGCGCCTTGGCGGCTGGCTTCAAGAGCGGAGCGGCGGGTCCGAGCGCGGCTTTGCGCATCAACTTGGATAGAGCCTTGCCGTGCTTCGCGATCACGTTCGGACCGTACTGCTCGAACTGAGTCTTCGAGAGCATGGCGCCCTCGTAATGCGATTGCAGGAAAGAGAGCACTGGGCCGCCCTTGCCCGTCTTCTGAAAATAGCGGCGCTTGTACAGCCCGCTCAGCTCGAAGAAGCGGCGCATCGTGCACGGGTTGGAATCACTCGAGCCGAGTTGGTACACGGGCTTCGCCGTCCCCTCGAGGAGCTCCCCCAAAGCGAGCGTGAGTCCGGCCGCGACCATGTCGCACGGGATCACGTCCAAATAGTTGTCTGAGCCCGGGATCTGTAAGCCGCCCTGGCGAATGATGAAGATCAGGGGCGCGCTGGTATTGACGCCCTCGTTCCAACCCGGGAACGGGAAATGCGAGGTCGACTCGACCACCGCGGGTCGGACGATCGTGAACGGCAAGCCGGAGCGCGCCGCGATTTGTTCGCCGATCGCCTTGGTGTACGTGTAAGTGTTGGGAAATCCCCAAAATTGCGCGCGTTCCATGCCCATCTCGGCGAGCCTGGCCTCGATGAACTTGCGCTTCACGCGACGCACTTCCGCATCGAGCACCGAGCCACTGCCGGGCTCGTTGCGCTCGAGTAGGTTCTTCTTCGCCTCGTCCAAGAAGCGACTTTGACGAAAGGCGTCGCTGGCGCGGTGCCGAGCTTGCTCGATTACGTCCAAGCATTCGGCAATCTCGCGATCGGGATCCCAATGCGAGCGGTCGAGCTCATGAGCTCGTGGGAAGGGAAACTCGCGCGGATCGATCTCTGGCACGTGGCCGGTTTGACTGCCCGCGACGTAACAGGTGCTGGTGTGCAAGAGCGGCACGCCACCTAGGTCGCGCGCCAAGGCGACCAAATTCTGGACGCCGAAGGCGTTCACTTCCAACGCTTCGTCGAGCGGCGGATCGAAATCGACCACCCCAGCGACGTTCACGACTGCGTCGATGTTTCCACGCAGCTCCTCGCGCATCTCCGAAGACATGCCGCAGAATGGTTGCACCACGTCACCAGCGACGACCGTCAGCTTGTCGCGAATGAATGCGGTAAAACCGCTACCGTGCGTGGTGCGTAGCGGGTCCAGCACCGCGCTCGGCTCGACGTCCTTCAGATAGCGTTCTTCCACGCTCGCGCCGCCCTTGGGCCGCATCACCAAGTAGATGCGTTCGATGTCCGGGAAGCGCGAGAGTAAAAATGCCCACCAAACCTTGCCCAAGAAGCCGGTTCCGCCGACCACGACCAAGCGGCGGCCGCGGAACATGCGGGCCAAGTCCAGCTGGGGGGCAGAACCGTTTTGGGGCCGGATCGAGCCGGAAGTCACTACGCGCCTCCGTTGCTGCTCGCGGGCAAGCGCATGTCACCCATTACGATCGGCGGGACCTTCAACAGCGTGATGTCGAGCGAACGGAGCTCGCCACCCTTCGCCCGGTACAGAGCGTCCTCCATACTAGGCGCGGTTTCCCAACCGAGCAGCTTGGGGATGTACTCGTTGTCTGCGCCGACGACGATCACACGGCCCAGGTGTTGCCGCCCGTTCTCGCCCCAGTACCACATGAAGAACGGGTGGGCCGGATGGTAGGCGTGGCCCGTGCGGAACATCTGAATGAACGCCGGGTCTTGCGCGAACTTCTGCTCGTAGCGATTGCGCAGCGTCTCCGAGTCTCGCGTCTCGGGCAGCAGCCGGTGCACGAAGTCGATGTACGGCGCGTGCTGCTCGTGATCGAACTTGTCGGTGCAAGGATGGGTGATGATCAGCGTGCCACCCTTCTTCACCAGCGGGGCGTTGCGATACATGTTGAAGAGATATCCCTGCGCCAGCACCTGCACCAAGAGCGGGTTCAAGAAGGCGTGCACGTTGTACGGACTGATGAACGGGATACCGGTCACCAGCACGTCCGCCTGGCCCTCGATTGGCACACAGTATTGGTCGAAATTGCGGGCGATCGTTTGTTCGTGCACGGCGTCCGTCGCGCCCGCGACCACGCCGGTGATCGCGTACGGCGCGGGAAACTTGTCGAACAGCGCCTGACGCGCGCCCTGCGGCAGCTTGCTCGTGGCCATCACCAGGCCCTTGAGCTTCAGGCGCTCGGTGCCGGTCAGATCGTCCTCGTTCTTGGTCAAGAACTCGAGCGAGCGGTCGAACATCCGATTGTTGACCGTAGTCTCGATGGTGAAGATGTTCAGGTGTTTGTGGGCTAGCCGGCCCATCAGCTCGATGTCGCTCGCGAGCTTCGAGCGCTTCGGATCCATGTAGCTGTCCGAGGCCGCGATCGTGCGCGGGTTGTGGTGGGGGCGCAGGCTCTTGTAGCTGCACAGCCCCACCGCCACCGACTTGTGGCCACCGTTCATGGCCACGAAGTTCAGGTTCACGTAAATCAGCAGATCGCTCTCGGCGGCCCGGCGGTTCAGCTCCAGCACGTCCCCGTGGCGGGTCTGGCCGATCTCGACCATGTTGTGCTTGTCCTCGGCGTCGTGGTTGTACAAACGATCCGGGTAGTAGGCGTCGAAGATCTTGTCGCCCACCATGTGCCGGATTTCATGCGCCTTCATGCGTCGATGAATGCCGGTAGCCACGATCAGCTCGATGTCGTCTACGCCGTGGTCTGCGAGCAAGCCCAGCACGATCGTGAGCACGCGCTCGCGCGCGTCCGGACGTTTCATCGGCGGCAGGGGCACGGAGATATCGTCGATCGCGATCGTGACCTTCATGCCCGGGCGAAGCTTGGCGTACAGCGGCTCGCTGCCGAGTGGGTGATTGATCGCGTAGCGGATGGCAGCGTCCGGATCCTTCAGGCCTTCCGCGGGGGGTTTGGGATAGATGCAACGCGTGCCCGGCGGCAGGTCGACCTCCACCAGACGATCGCCGGAGAACAAGACGCGCGGAGCGCTGTCGCGCTCCAAAGTGACGAGGCAGGGATGATTCATTGCGGATGGTTCAGATCGAAGCTGGGCCAGCTATAGGCCTTGGCCAGAAGCGCCAAGCGTTTATCGGGGTTCACAGCGGCGGGGTGACCCACGACGCTCAACATGGGGACATCGGAGTAGCTGTCGCTGAACGCGAAGCATTCAGCCAAATCGTAGCCTTTCAACTTGGCATGCTCGCGGATCAAGCGGGCCTTTTCTGGACCCGCGACGACCGGCTTGAGCAGTTTGCCGGTAGCGATACCTGCCTTCATCTCCAGGCGATTGCCGATCACCTCTTGCGCGCCCAAGAAGCGCGCCGCGTGATCGAGCACGATCTCGAGTGCGCCAGAGATGAGCACGACGTCATGTCCGGCGGCGCGGCTCTTCTCGATCAGGCCCTTGGCCGCCGGAAAGAGCGAGGGGCGCATCACGTTCTCGAACGCCTCTTGAGCCAAGAGGACCATGCGATCTTCACTCATGCCAGCGTAGCTCGCGAAGAGCAGCTCGTTGAAGGTGCGGCGATCGACCATCTCGGCGAGAGCCATGCGTGGTGCGCCGAGCAGCGCGCGACCGATCCGCTTGGCGGTCTGCAGCGGCGTGCCTTGATTGACCAAATAGTAGAGCGTTGGGTGAACCAAGTTGGTCTTCACCAGCGTTCCGTCGACGTCGAAGTAACAGGCTGCCAAAGTGGTGCGTTCGCTCGGGAGGGTTGAGGGTTATAGGCTCGGTTGGCCCGCTGGTCGAGCGGCCGACCGGCGGGGGCGCATTCTAACCACGAGCTGAGCGAAAACGGGAGCCCCGCAGATCGGAACGATTGCCGCGATGCGTCGCGCGGATCAAACGGGCTGAAGCGCACGCGAAATCCTGTAAGGAGTAGCTCGTGAAACTGATCGCCACCGCCAGCGACCTCGCCGATCTGAGCCAAGCGCTGCGCGGCAAAGAAATTCTGTTCCTGGACACCGAGTTCGAGTCGAACCGCTCCGGCATCGAACTCTGCCTACTGCAGGTCTCCGACGGACGGCAGATTTTCTTGGTCGACGCCATCACGCTCCGGGATCTGACACCGCTCAGCGAAGCCTTCCAGAGTGGCGCGCTGTGGGTCCTGCATGCCGGTCAGCAAGACGTGATGTTGCTCGGTGAGCGGCTCGGACTTCGCACCCGACCGAGCGTGTTCGACACGCAAATCGCATGGTCCCTGAGCACGGTCGAGCACAGCGTGTCGCTCGCCTACGCGCAATTTCGCGCGCTCGGCATCCGCTCCACCAAGGCCCATCAAGCCGATGACTGGGTGCGTCGCCCGCTACCAGCCTCGCAGCTCGCCTATGCGGCCACCGACGTCGAACACCTGCCGGACCTGTATCGATTCTTGAGCCAACGATTGACCAGCCTGGGCCGCCTCGATCTGGTGCCGATCGCCTCGGGCGAGAGCGTTTGGACCGAAACCGCCGCGCCCACCGTGCTGGCGCTGGAATCCTTTCGCAACGCCTGGCAGCTCGATCATCGGGGGCAGGCCGCGCTGCGTTATCTGATCCAGTGGTTCAACGCCCTACCCGAAAGGGAGCGTGAGCAGGCGCCGGAGAACAAGACGTTGCTCTCGCTCGCAAGCCGCTTGCCGCGCTCGGTCGACGATCTGCAGCGCATCAAAGGCGTGCCTCGCTCGTGGTCGCGAGAACTCGCACAAACCCTGGTAACCGGGCTGACGCGAGCGGCCGAAGCAGCAGACGCGACCGGCTTCGTCCCGATCGATCCGCCCGCCTATGCCACCAAGCAAGACCTGCGACTCGACGGCTGGCTCGCCGCGGCTCGAGCCGAGGTGTGCGTTTCATTGGAAGTCGCGCCTGAATTGGCGCTGCCCTCGCGCATCATGAAAGGCTTTCGCAGTCACGTGCTGAACCACGGCACGGACCAGCTGGGGAATGCCCTGGACGGCTGGCGCAAGGCCTTGCTCGCCGCCCCGCTCGCCCGCTTTGCCGCGGATTTCCCGCTCAAATCCGAAAACGGGTAACGTTCGGACGACAGTCCGCGGCAATCTCCCGCTATATTGCAGCGGTGTCCACCTCCGAAGCCCTCACCCGCGGCGTGCGCGTACGCGTCGACGCGCGCTACTCGCCCGACCACTCCAACCCGCGCCAGAGCGAGTGGTTCTTCCTGTACACGATCACGATCGTCAATGAAGGCGCCGACACCGTCCAGCTCCTGAATCGGCATTGGGTGATCACCAACGCAACTGGTGATGTGGAGCAAGTGCGCGGCCCCGGCGTCGTCGGACATCAACCAACGCTCAGCCAGGGCGAGAGCTTCGAGTACACCTCGGGCTGTCCGCTCAAAACGCCCTTCGGCTCGATGCAAGGCAGCTACGAGATGGCGCTCGAAAACGGCGAACGCTTCTTAGCCGAAGTCGCGCCGTTCGCACTGCGCGAACCCGGCGCGTTTCACTGAAGCTCGTTTCCGATTGTCTTAGGCTCATCCTCTTCGGAGCCATCAGGCCTCGCGCAGCTCGTAGATTGGCGAGCTGTCTCACTAACTTCGCACCGTAAAGGAGCGGTACGCGGCGGCCTTTTTCGTCAGCTGGGCGGGACGCAGGCCTTCTGAGCGCTCGAGTTCTCGACAAAGGTGACGCTCGAGGAACAGTTGGCTTCGTCTGCGGGCGGCCGCGTCAGATTGCACTCGGGTTTGCTGACGCAAACGAGAAAGCAGTAGTTTCTGCCGTCGTCGTGCGCCACGCAGGCCGAGCCTTGCGGACAGCCGGCGTCATTCGTACAGTCGGCAACCCCGCAATAGCCGCCCTTGAAATCGAGACAGGTCTGCCCCGGCTCGGTGCACGGCTGGTCGGCACTGCAGGCCGCGCCCACGCCGCGCTTCTGCGCTTCGCTGCCATTGTCGTCGGTGCCGCAGGCAATGATGCCCAGTTGAAGCAAAAACACGCCAGCCAAAAGTCTGAAATTTCGAGTCATGCGAGGAGTGTCCTTCTAGGGTCGGATGATCGAGCGCCCACGACGTGACTGGTGAGCATCCCGATCCTGAAAAATCAGCCGTTGAGCTTGGCGATCCAGTCGCCAATTTCCGGCAGTGGCAGGGTCATGGTCGTGGCGCCGGCGCGTACGGCGCTGCCGGGCATGCCATAGACGACGGCGGTGAGTTCGCTTTCGGCGATTACGATGCCGCCAGCGGCGAGGATGGCGCGTGCACCTTGCACGCCGTCGTCGCCCATGCCCGTGAGGATCACGCCGATTGCGCGTTTGCCGACGGCTTGGGCCACACTGGTCAGGAGGCGATCGGCGCTCGGCACGTAGCGGTCGCGCTCGTCCGGCGAGCGCACGCGCATGCGCAGCGGACCCTTGGGCGGCATCTCCAGCTCCATGCATTGGCGGCCTGGGCAAACGTAGCCCATGCCCTCGCCCAGTGGATCCATGTCCTGCGCTTCGGCCACGCGCAGTGGGCTTCGGCGATCCAAGCGCTCGGCGAACGTGCGCGTGAATTTGTCGGGCATATGCTGCGCGATCACCACGGCAAATTTCGCATTTTCTGGCAGCCGGGAGAAGATTTCCATCAGCGCGCTCGGGCCACCCGTCGACGAGGCGATCGCCACGACCTGGCGCGGCGCGATCATGATCTGCGCTGGACGCGGCTCGGGGGCGGCCGGCTGAAGCGCCACGTCCGGCAGGCGGCGAGCCGCGAACGCGGGCAAGCGCACCGCGCGTGCCAGCGTCACTTTGCGCAGCAGCTCGTCGCGAATTGCCGCCAAGTCCGGATCTGCGTAGCGATCCGGCTTGGCTACGAAGTCGAGCGCGCCGAGTTCGAGCGCCTTGAATACGTTTTCCTTCTGACTATAGCTCGAGACCACGATCACCGGCGTGGGCATCTTGGTCATCAGGATGCGTAGCAAGGTGAAGCCATCCATGCGCGGCATCTCGAGATCTAGCGTGATCACGTCGGGGCGCAGCATGCTGACTAGGCGCAGCGCCTCTTCGCCGTCGGCGGCTTTGCCCACCACCTCGACGTCGGGGCTCGTCGATAGGATTTCGGTAATGCTGCGGCGATTGAACACCGAGTCATCGACGATCAACACGCGCAGCGGAGGATGTGACTGAGGGCTCATTTTAATCCTCCGTTATCCCAGCGCTCGGTAGTCAATGGTTTTCTGTACACGAGATCTTCTCGCAAGTGGACCAGCTCGAAGGCCGTGGATAGGTTCAAGAGCGACTCCGAGTGGCCCAGGAGCAAGTAGCCTCCGGGAAGGAGCCGTTCCAGCAGAGTGTCGATGACTCTACGGCGTGAACGCAAGTCGAAGTAGATCAGCACGTTCCGGCAGAACACAGCGTCCACCCGGCCGACCATGCTGGCTCGGGCGGCGTCGAGCAGGTTCAACTGCCCGAAATGACACAATCGCTTCACATGGTCGACGATGTGCATGCCGTCGGCTTCCTCCCGGAAATAGCGAGCCTGAATCGAGTCCGGGGTGACCCGAAAGGACGTCGGCTGGTACACGCCCCTGCGCGCGGTGGCCACGTTGCTCTTGCAGATGTCACTGCCAATGATGCGCACCTCCCAGCCCTCGAACAGGGCCGAGTCACGCACGAGCATGGCCAAGGTGTAGACTTCTTCACCGGTCGAACAGCCTGCGCTCCAGATGCAGACGCGCTTCGAGCCCGCGTTGCTCGCGGCCAGCCTGGGCAAGAGCTCGTTGGCGAACGAGCGCAACTGATACTCTTGCCGAAAGAAGTACGTCTCCTTGGTGGTCAGCCGCTCGATGGCTTCATCCAGCTCGGCCGGGCCACGAACGTTGAAGCGAATGTACTTGTAGTAATCGTTGAAGCTGCGAAGGCTCAGGGCCTCGACGCGTTCAGCCAGACGGCGATCGAACAGGAACATCGCGTCGCCATCGAAGCTCAGCCCCGCATGGTCGTAGATCACGTCTCGAAGGAGCAAAAACTCCTCGGACGTGAGCCGGGGTCGAGGCTCGCCGGAGCTGCGGAAACTCATCGCGGTCTGAGGCTCCCAGCTCGGTGCGGTAACGGGGTGTGGCGCGCCCCACCGTACGCGGTTTCGAGCGCTCGACTGATCGCCTCTTGAACCAAGGGATTGTCCTCGCTCGCGAGGCGGGCGCGCAGGAGCGCGCTCGCCGAGTCACCGCCCACGCGGCCCAGCATGTCCGCGGCCAAGCGCCGCACGTCCCATGCATCGTGGTCGACGCAAGCGCCGAAATGAGCGAGCACTCGCGGATCGAAGCTGTCGCCGAGGGCCAACATGGATGCCTTGACGACCTCCGACTCGGTGTGCGAAAGGCCTTCGATCAGCGCTTCGACGCGACGAGAATCGGGCACTCGGGCCAAGGCCTCGATGGCGGCGACCGCCACCATGGGTGATGCATTTCGCACCAGCGGGCGGAGCACGCTCAGCACTCGCGCATCGCCCGCTTCAGCCAGGGCGCCCAAGGCGGCCGCAACCAACTCTTCGTCGTCGGCTTTTTCGACTAGCTCAAGCAACTTCCCCAAGCCAGACAACACGCCGTCCGCGGTTCGCAGACGACTGAGCGCCAACACAGCGGCGTAACGCACGTCCGGCTCTTCGTCCGTCAAGGCGAAGGCCGCCGCATGCGCTCCGAGTTCGCTGCCGGCGTTGCCCAGACCGGAAAGCGCAGCACGTCGCACGGCCTTGGCCGAGTTGGACAGCAGCAGCGACAGATAGGCCACGTCGTCCGCGACGGTATCTCTAACCGGCGCGGGCAGAACGGTCTGGATCACGGCCGCAGCGTGGGCCTCCGCGCCTTCGGCCTTGGCCCCGCGCGCGATCGAGCGCGCCGCGTCCGGGAACCGCGTCGCGAGCGAGGCGAGGGCCGTTTCGGCTGCGCCCTGTGTCTCTTCGTTGGCGAGCCAGGCGCTGACCGTTGGAAAACAACTCGCATCACCCAACAGAGTGATGGCGCCGAGCCCGGCACGCACCACCACGGGCGGCCCAACCGCCATCCAGGTCAGGATCTGCGCGACAGCCAAGGGCGCGGCGTTTGCATCTGCCAGCCCGGTCACGATCTCGATGCAGGCAGCGCGAGTGTCTGGATCTGCCTTTGCTGCGCGGCCGAGCAGCGCGGGCACGGCCCTCGGCCCGAGCAGACTCAGCGATTCATCCGCTTCGGCGAGTAAGCGCACGTCTGCCAGCGCCTCGGCCGCGATCGGCGCGATCTGGTCGATACCTAGCGCGCCCGCAACGATCAGCGCAGCCTTGCGCGATGCCAGGTCGTCATTTTTGGACGTAGCAAGCTCGAGCAAACGCGTCGCCACTGCCGGGGACGGTGGTTCGGCGCGCACGAGCAGCGGATTTTGTGCGGCTGTACGCGAGTACTCGGCCAACGCCGCCAGCACGACCGAGACCCCACCGCCTCGGGCGCGTTCCAGGGCGGACAGCAGCGCCGGCAACGCCTCGGGATGCGCGGTGCGGCCCGCCGCGGCAAAAGCGGAGCGCTCGAGCACGGGGTCTTGCAGCATGCCCTCGATGGTGGACCAGGGCAAAAGCGAGCCGAGCCGGTTGATGCCGTCCAGAGCCGACAAGCGCACGAAGGCTTCTTCAGCCGGCCGCTTCAATGATCCGGCCAAGATCTCGAATGCTTCGGCGGCGGCCGCTCCGCCCACCACGGCGATCGCCTCGAGTGCGGCCGCGCGCACGTTCGGATCATCGTCGATCAAGAGCGGTCGCAGCGCGTCGAGCGCGGAAGGGAGCAGCGTGCGCGCCAAGGCTTCGGACGCGAGCTTCTTGCCATCTGCGTCGAGCGAGCTGAGCTTCTCGGAGAGTGCCTGCACGGCAGACTCGGAGAACGCGCCCAGAGCTTCGACCGCCGCGTTGCGCAGGCCCACGTTGTCGCCGGGCTCCAGGGCGATCAAGAGGCCGTTCAACAAACCTGGCGAAGGGGCGAGCGAGCGCGCCACCTCGATGCCCTGCTTTCGGACGCGCCAGTCGCTGTCACCCAGAGCGCGCAGTAGATAGCGGGTAGCCGCGTCAGAATCGAGCGCCGGCTCTGCGGCGTGCGGATCGCGCAGCGTATCTCGCAGAAACTCGACCGCGCGACGGCGTGACTCCGGATCATCGGAGGCAAAGCCCGCCTCGAGCTCGCGCGCGCGGCTCATCTGGTCGCCCTCATCGATGCGCGCAGGCTATGCTCCGGGATCTGGCGGGTGAGCACGTCGAACTGCCCCACCTCCAGCACGAAGGTCAAGGCGCCGTCGTGCGTGGTCACGCCGGAGATGCCGCGCAGCTCATCCCCGACGCCTAGCGTTGGCGGAGGTTTGATTTCGGCGCCACCCTTGCCGAACACCTCGGTCACGCGATCCACCGCCAAGCCGACACCCCTGCCCTCGACCTCGATCAAGATCCATTTGCCTTTGCGAGGATCCTTGTGCGGCGTGAGTCCGAAGCGCACCCGCAAGTCGATGATCGGGACGATCTCGCCTCGGTGGTCGGCCACGCCGGCGATGGCTGCGGGCGCGTGGGGCAGCTCCGCGAGCGGTACGGGATTCACGATCTCGCGCACCGATGCGATCGGCACCGCGTACGAGATGTCACCGACGACGAAGCCTACCAGGCTCTTTTGAGGGTCCGCTCGTTCTTGCTTGCCGAGCGCGCCGGCCTGAGTTCCTCGAAATTCTTTGAACATGGGTTAGCCCGACACAACCGAGGGTAAATCGAGCAAAATCAAGAATTCACCCGCTGGGCGACCGATACCCAGCACGAACTCGGAAACGTCTCCGCCCAGCGCGGAGGCAGCAGGCTCGATCTCGTTCGCGGCCAGGCGCACGACATGCCTCACCTCGTCCACCAAGAGGCCGATCACCTCGCCCGACTCGGCAGCGCCGAGCAAGATACGAGCGCGGCGCGTCAAGGCGCGCTCCTCCAAATGCAAGGTGCGCCGCAAATCCAGGACCGTGACCAGCAGGCCGCGCACGCTGCACACGCCAATCACGTTGCGTGGTGCACGCGGCACCATGGTAATCGGCGGGGGACTCAGGATCTCTTTGATGCGCGTCAGCTCCACGCCGTAGAGCTCGCCGGCGAGCGCAAACATCAAAAACTCGCGCACCGGGCCGCGGTCGCCGATGCGGCGCGCTAGGCGCGAAGCGGTCGATTGCGTGAGGTTAGCCACTGGCTCGCTCCAACGTTCGAGGGACTTCGATGCCAGCTAGCACCTCTTCGATCAGACCCGCAGCATCCAACACCAAGCCGACGCGCTGGTCTCCCAGCTCCGTTGCGCCCGCGAAGCCCCGCACCGCGCCCAGAGACTTACCGAGCGGTTTGATCACGATGTCCTCCTGCCCGTACAAGAAGTCCACGACCAGGCCGAGACGGCGCTGGCCGAGCGCGGCAACCACCACGAAACGGCGACGCGTCGGGGAGTAAGGGGCGGTCTCCAGCGCCATCAGCCGATCCAAACGGCACAGCGGCAGGGTCTGCCCGCGTAAGGTGATCACCTCACGTCCGTCCACCAGTCGCACTGCTGCTTCATCGAAGGCGATCGCCTCCGAAACGGACGAGAGCGGAATGGCGAGGGTGTGCTTACCGGCCTGAATCAAGAGCGCGCTGACGATCGCCAGCGTGATCGGCAGCGTGATCGTCATCTTCGTGCCGATGCCGGTCTCGCTGTGGACGTCGATCACGCCGCCCAGCTTGGAGATATTGGTCTTCACGATGTCCATGCCGACACCGCGACCGCTAACGTCGTCCGCAGACTCGCGCGTCGAGAGGCCAGGCAAGAAGATCAGCGCCAGCACCTCGTCACGGCTCATCTCTTGGGCTTCGGAGCGGGACAGCTTGCCGAGAGTGATGGCTTTCTCGGTCAGCCGGGATAGATCGATGCCGCGACCGTCGTCTTCGACCTCGATCATCACGTGATTGCCTTTTTGAAAGGCGTTCAAGGCGATGGTGCCAGCCAGGGGTTTGCCGACTTCGACCCTGCCCTGACCCGCTTCGATGCCATGATCGATGGCATTTCTGATCATGTGCATCAGCGGATCGCTCAGCTCTTCGACGATCAGTTTGTCGATTTCGGTTTCGGCGCCGGTGATCACCAGGCGGATCTCTTTGCCCACCTCCCGGCTGATCTGACGAACCACGCGCGCCAAGCGGTCGAAGACTTGGCCCAGCGGGACCATGCGCACTTCGAGGATGCCGTCCTGCATCTCGCCCAGGCGACGGTCGAAATTGCGATGCAGGCGCTGCAGCTCGGCGGCAAGTTTACGCTGCCCTTCACCGCGCAGCTTCTCTGCCACGCGGCCGAAGGCGCTGCGCACGATCGCCAACTCTCCGACGATGTTCATCAGGTGATCGAGCTTGCGAATGTCGACGCGCACGGTTTGCGTCAGCGAGCGAAGGGACGCAGCCTGCTCCAGGCCTCCGCGCTCCAGGTCCGGCTGCATGCCCACCGAATCGGCGCGGCCGAGCGCCGTCGGCCGACGCGGAGGCATGGTCGCGGGGTGCGAGCGCCGCGCGCGCCGGGGGATTTCCTCGATCACGACATGATCGGCACCGAGCGAGCCGATCAGCGTGGCCAGGTCGTCCCGCGAGGCCATCAGCAGATCGAGTTCGATGGTATCCGCGCTGGTGGCCTCGCCGGTGGGCAGATAGGTGATGATTTCGCCGTGCCGCTTGGCACGCTCTTTCATCTCCTCCAGGACCTTGTCGATGGTCGCCAAATCGAACTGCACGCGCAGCCGATACAGCTGCATTTGCAAGGCGATATTGGCACGCAGCCGGTGCTCTTCATACTCCGTGAGCACCGCGAGCAAGCCCGGATCGAGCTCGTAGTCAGCCACCGGACTCTGGTGCTCGGTGGCGCCAGCGCCGATGCGTTCGAGTTCGATGAACAGCTGCTCGACGTCGAGTTCTTCGTCCGAATCGGCCTTCTCGGCCTGCAAAATGCGGGTGTAGGCCTCGACTGCACCGAACAACACGTCCAGTACGTCTTGCCCGAGGTCGATGCGACCCAGGCGCAGGTCGTCGAGCACGTCCTCCAGGCGATGCGAGAGCGCACCGAGGCGCGCAGCACCGAACAGCCCGGCCAGCCCCTTCAGCGTGTGAACCGCACGGAAGGCCTCGTTGATCAGCGAAGGATCGCTGATGCCCGCCTTGATCGCTGAGTCGAGGCTGAGCAGATTGCGAGACAAAGTCTCGATGATCTCCTGCGCCTCCGAGAAGAACTCTTCGCGCGCTTTGTCCGAGAGCTCAGCCATGAGGCTTGGCATGGGCGATGCCACTCGGCAACAACCGCCAGACCTCGGTCTGCAAAGCCTCCTGTGAGAACGGCTTGATCAAGTAGCCGTTCGCGCCCAGGGATAACCCGCGCGCGCGGTCGCGCTCGGAGGATTGAGTGGAGATGATCAACACGGGTGTCGCCTTGTGTGACTCGCTCTTGCGGATGAACGAGATCAGTTCGAGGCCGTTGATGTCCGGCATGTTGATGTCCGTGATCACCAGATCGTACGGGCCACGCGGCAGGAGCCGCAATGCCTCGAAACCACTGGAGGCCTCGACCACATCCACGCCTGCCGAACTACGAGAGTCCGACTCGAGTGCGTTCCTGACGAAGGAACGCATACTGGCCGAGTCTTCGACTACCAAGATGCGCAGCATTCGAGCAAATTCCTCGGCACATGGTAGCAGCCTTGCGGCTCGAACGGGACCCCGCCATCCTCGGGAGCGTGACGCTTTTCAAGTCGCTACGAGCTCAGGCTCACTCACCTGCACCGCAAAATCGTGCGCAGCTTGTTTGCACCGGCAAATCGTCGCTGAAAAGGCAGCTACCGAACTCCGGTCGCGGAGCCTGGCGCCGATCAACCTACATGGCGGAATCCGCGTGAATCGCCGGCCGCGGGTGGCTGTGATCGGCGCTGGCGCGTGCGGCCTGGCGGCTGTCAAGGCGCTGATGGACGCGCGCGTGCCGGTCCAGTGCTTCGAAAAGAGCGACCGCGTCGGGGGCAACTGGGTGTTCAAGAACAAGAACGGCCAGAGCAGCGTGTATCGCTCGCTGCACATCAACACCTCGCGCGAGCGCATGCAGTTTCGTGACTTTCCGATGCCCAAGCACTATCCGGACTATCCGAAGCACGACCTGATCGCGCGCTACTTTCAGGACTACTGCGACGCTTTCGGGCTCGAGCGGCAGATCCGCTTCGAGACCGGCGTGGAACGCGCCGAGCCACGCGCCGAAGGTGGCTTTCGCCTGACGCTGTCCAGCGGCGCGATCGAAGAGTTCGATGCTCTGGTGGTGGCCAATGGGCATCACTGGGATCCGGCTTGGCCCGATCCGCCCATCGAGGGTGGATTTTCCGGGCTAGAGCTGCATTCACACGCCTATCTCGATCCCGACGAGCCGCACGCCTTACGCGGAAAGCGCGTCCTGGTCGTGGGTATGGGCAATTCAGCCATGGATATCGCCTGCGAGCTCGGGCACCCCGGCGTCGCGGAGCAGGTGTGGCTCTCGGCTCGACGTGGCGCGTGGGTATTGCCCAAATATGCATTCGGCAAGCCGATCGACCAGAACTCGGTCTTGCCCGCGTTTTTGCCCGCGAGCCTGCGTCGCGCGCTGGCGGAACTCTGGTATCGCCTGGCCGTGGGGCGTCCGGAAGACTTTGGCCTGCCCAAGCCGGACCACCACCTGGACCAAGCTCATCCCACCATTTCGTCGGACATTCTAACGCGGCTCGGTTCGGGGGACGTCCGCGCCAAGCCGGCGTTGAGCAAGTTGGAAGGGCAGCGCGTGCACTTTGCCGACGGTAGCGTCGAGACCGTGGACGTGATCATCTACGCGACCGGCTATCACGTGAGCTTCCCCTTCTTTTCGAGTGACGTGGTAGCGCCCAAAGCCAATGACTTGCCGCTCTTTTTGAGGATATTTCCGTTGCATCGACAGGATCTCTGTTTCGTGGGCCTGGCCCAGCCGGTGGGCGCGGTGATGCCGCTGGCGGAGGCGCAAGCCAAGTTGATCGCCGAACAGCTGAGTGGCAGCTACGATTTACCCAATGCAGCGGAGCGCAAGCGACGTACCGAGCGCGAGCGTGCAGAAATGTTCGCGCGCTACGTGCCTTCGCGCCGCCACACCATGCAGCTCGACTACGACGAATACTTGGCAATGCTCGCCGCGGAGACGAAGGCCGGGAACGCGCGAGCGCGTCAACGCGCGGCGCGCGCACGGCAACTGAACGGAACCGCCTCTGGCACGGAGAACGGGACGTGAGCGAGACCGTGTTTCAACCCGAGCAGGATGGCATCTCGGATGACGAGTGGCAGGAGCTGATCGCTCGCGCCAGCGGCGAAGGCCGGCGATTTTTCAGCGAAAACCAGCTGTACCTGGCTTACGCGCGAAACAAAGTGATCGTCACACGCTACATCGCGCGGCGCGGCGTGATTGGGCTTTGCATGATCGTGCTCGGGCTCGCCGCTTGGGTCTACGCGCTGAAGGCCGATTGGGGGCTGACCCTGGTGCTCGGCATCGCCGTAACGCTGACCGGCGTGGGCATGGTCGGAACCGGCGTGGTGACCAGACGCGATCCAGCTTCTCGAGAGCCAATCGCGCGCTGGCTGTCCAAATGGGCGGAGGCGCGCGGCGTCCAAAATCTGGTCACCGATGCCACGCTAAACGATAGCGCGCTCGATTATTTGCCGACCCGAGTCGATTGCTTGCTGATCGTCGAGCGCGACCCGCTGGTCGACTTGCTACTCAAGAACGACGCCCACAGCGCGCTGTCTGCGCTAATCGTCTCGGAGAGCGGCTACCCGAACGCACTCGCCAGCGAGGCTCGAAAGTTGCTTCAGGCGCGCGCCGATCTGAAGGTGATCGCCGTACACGACGCGACTCCGAAGGGCGTGGCGATGCTGGAGCGCCTCCGAGAGGCTAACGTTTTTCCGCTGACTCAGCGATCCGTGTTGGACGCAGGCCTGTTCCCCGCGGACGTCACCTGGCTTGCAGAGTTGGCTCCGGCCATCCCTGCCGCGCACACCAGTCGCGTGCCGCTGGATTCACTCTCGTTCGACGCGCTGCTGGTGGGCCTGCGCGGAGTGTCCAGCGGCGAACTGTCGCTGTATACGGCGATCGAAGCCGCGCGCTCGCCCGAACTCGCAAAGGTGCGAGGCCAGGCCGCCCCGGGCGCCGATGCGGACCGCACAGCAGTCTGAGTCAAGCTCGTAGCTTGCGGCGAGCACGCACCGCAGCGGCCAGGAGCTGGAGCACCGGGCTCGTTTCATCGAAACCGAGACAAGCGTCGGTGATGCTTTGACCGTGGGCGAGCGGCTTTCCAGGGACAACGTCCTGACGCCCCTCGACCAAGTTGCTCTCGAGCATCACGCCGAAGATGGCCTGACTGCCGGAGCTCACCTGCGCCGCCAGCGACTCGCCGACGCGGACCTGATTTTTGTGGTTTTTCTGGCTGTTCGCGTGGCTGCAATCGACCATCAGCGAGGGTCGCAGGCCGGCTTTGCTCAGCGCTCCGCTGGCTTCGGCGATGGCTTCGGCAGCATAGTTCGGACCCGAGCGGCCACCGCGCAAAATGAGGTGACAATACTGGTTGCCGCGCGTCGAAACGATGGCAGCCAAGCCTTGCTTGGTCACGGATAGGAAGTGGTGCGGCGCGGCCGAGGAGCGCACGGCGTCGACGGCAATTTGAACGTCTCCGCTCGTTCCGTTCTTGTAACCCACGGGCATGCTCAGGCCACTGGCTAGCTCGCGATGCACCTGGCTCTCGGTGGTGCGCGCGCCGATCGCTCCCCACGACACGAGATCCGCGACGAATTGCGGTGAGATCGGGTCGAGGAATTCGGTGGCAGTGGGCATGCCGAGCTGCACGACCTCGAGCAAGAACTTGCGCGCGACACGCAGACCGAGGTTGATCGAGAATGAACCGTCGAGCTTGGGATCGTTGATCAGGCCCTTCCAACCGACGGTGGTGCGCGGCTTCTCGAAGTAGGTGCGCATCACGATTTTCAAGTCGGCGCTGAGCGTGTCTGCCAGCGCTTTGAGCCGCCTGGCGTACTCGATGCCAGCGTCCGGGTCGTGGATCGAACACGGTCCGACGACGATCACCAGCCGGTCGTCTTCACCGGTGACGATGCGCGCCACCTCGGCGCGGGCCTCCGCGATCAGCTGGGTGTCGGCCTCGGAGGCGGGTAGCTCCTCCATCAAGATCGCGGGCGGGATCAGTGGCCTCAGGCTCTCGATGCGAACGTCGTCTGTGTCAGGCATGGAATCTCTAGGGCTCAGGCGGTGGTGAAGCGGCGGCTCAGGCCCGCTTTGGCCCGGACTGTGCCATCTCAGGCGCGGACCGCAAAGTACCCCACCTTGGCCAGACCGACGGCGCTCGGCGCAGCCTCGAAATCAGCCAAAGCACGGCCCAAGAGGTGCAGAGAGCGGTGCCCCGGGAAGTACGGGGGAGCTGGAAAGGCGCGCAGCGGACCGCGCTGCACGGTTTTTTCGATCGCCGTCGCCTGGAACAGCAATGAATTGTGCACCCAGCCCAGGCCACTTTGTGCATCGGCGAGCGTCGCGCTCGGGTGCCCGCCCCACGGCGCAGTGGCAAGCGCATAGGCCGCGCTGGGCCAGTGGTTGACACCTATCGTGCCGTAGCGAAGGTCCTCAATCGCGCGCTCGAGAGCCAGCGACAGCGCAGGGTCTTGCTCCGTCTCCGGCGTCACGTACAGCATCGCGTTCAGAGTGCCCCACAGCCTAAAGTTCGCAAACTGACTCGCGCTCGCCAAAAATTCGACTGGGTCGTCGCTCCCCACGCTGACCTCACTCAAGACGCTACAGAACGGCTCTACGCTGAATTGGATTGCAGAAGACTCGGGATCGAGCTCGCTGATCAGCGTCCAAGGCAACTGCCCCGGGCCCGCGTCACCAATGCGCGTTACCTGTGCGGAGTCCTTGGTCAGCGCAGCGTAGCGGGCCTCCGCGCCTGGGTAATACGCCTTTCGCGGCGCAATCTTGGCGAACTCGGCCTTCAAACGAGTCAGCAGCGCGTCACGCTGGCCGAAGCCGCGCGGCGTGATCAACATCTTGGCTGCGTTGCAGTTGAAAGACGCGTTTTGCACGACCATGCCCGCGATACCCCGCGCCAGGGTGGTCAGCTCCCGGTCACTGTATTTGCCCGGCACCACCAGCACCGGGCTGATGTTGCCGAGCTCGCTGCTCACCGGCTTGGCAAACAACGGGGTTCCTAGTCGCTTGCGCTCCGCTCGCTGTGCGCCAGGCTCGCCCCACACGATTCGATCGTGAGTTTCGAGCGAGCCGGTGATGTGCAATTCGTCGACCGCGGGATGCGCGGCCAGATGCGCGCCGACCTCGGCTGCACCGTAGACGATGCGCAAGAAGCCGCGTGAGATCAGCGGCGCCAGCCCGAGCTCGAAGATCGGGCCCAGATAAGCGTTGACCGGGCTCATCTTGAGCACGCACACCGCGCCCTCCACGAAGGATTTGTAAATCACGTCGAGTACGGGGATGCTGGCGACGTTGCCCGCACCGAGCACCAACACCACCCGCCCCTCCGGCTCGCTCCGCTTGTAGAAACCAGCCTGAGCCCGGGGCAGCTCCGCCGCGTCCACCTGGGGGGAGAGCCAGGTTTTGGAGCGGAACGGCGCGTAAACCACGCGATCGTACCACTCGTGCGGCGTCATCTCGACCGCCACCCGGCCCTGCGCCGTGAAGGAGACCCGCTCTGGATCGATCCTGGGCGCCCCAGCGCGCCGCACTTGGTCGAGCGAGTCCGCCAGCTGTTTCAAATTGCGAAAGATCGGCACGAGCGCGGAAAGCCATTCCTCACCCTCCAGGGGTGAGCCCCACGAAACGCCTTTGGCTTCGCAAGCGGCTGCCACCAGGCGTGGCCCGAGTTGACGAAAACGGCTGCTGATCTCGCGCAACCAGGCCACTTTGTCGACGATTGGAGCACGCGCAAATGGCGTAGCCCGCTCGCGCAGGACGGCGAGTGCCTGCTCCAGCTCCTGAAAAGCGGTCTCGGTCGGCGTCGTCGGCCGATCGCTGCTCGTCGCCGCATTCGCTGAGGAGGCGCCCATGTTTCCCAGGCATAACCCCGGGCTGGCAGCGCGACTAGTTGATAACCGCCGGGGCGGAAAATGCGCCGATTGCTGGCGACGCCGACGATTGGCCGCGCTCTCCTCGACGACCGGCGGCGCTCTATCGTACCAGCAGCGTACCAGCGCGACGAAAGCCGGACTCGAACCAAGGCCGACAAGCCTGTAGCATCCGGCCCAGCGTCGACTCTGCCGAGACCGCCCTGAATATGTCGAACTCACCCACGCTCCCGCCGGTTGCGGGACCCCCGCGAACTCCGACACCCCCGACCGCATTGGCTGTCGACAGCGACGCACGCGTGCAGGCTGCGCTCGCCGCGAGCGCGCGCGCCGAGGCCAGTTTGAGCGGCCTGTTCCGCGCCATTCAGCAGCTGGGCAATGGCGTCGGTGGCGCCCGTGAGGCCAACGAGTCGTTGACCCTCGAGCTCGAAGGCTTGCGCGATCTATTGGCTGCGGCCAGCGAACGCCAACGGATTTTCGAGCGGAAG
>DATEPG010000562.1:0-36071 GCA_035273265.1 Polyangiaceae bacterium | reverse complement strand
GAGGCTGCAAGCAAGGATTGAAAAGAGTGCGAACGAACCGGAACGAGACAGGCAATGACGCATCATCGAGGAGCCCACGGTGACACGCGCATCTAACCTTTGCCAGGCCGATCGCCAAAGCGGCGGCCATGTCGCGCGCTTCGATGGCCCGCGGAATTTGCTGGTAGGGGCGCATCAGCCTGGTTCAGAGCTCGAATGAGCTGCAAAATCTGCTGCGAACGGCCGCGCAACGCACCGAGCGCTCGAAGGACGGCCGCGAGCTGAATCTCGCGCCCTTCGCCCACGGCCCGATCGCGCTACGCTCCGCGTATGTCCAGCGTAAAGGGAAGCTGCCTCTGCGGAGGCATTCAGTTCGAACTCATCGGGACACCCCGCGGCGCCACTCACTGCCATTGTTCGCGGTGTCGCAAGGTGCGCGGTAGCGCCAACGCCACCAATCTCATCTCGCCGCTCGACGGCTTGCGCTTCGTGCGCGGCGAAGAGCTCTTGGCAAAGTACCGCTTGCCGGAAGCCAAGCACTTCGCGCATTGGTTTTGCAAGATCTGCGGCTCCAGCATGCCGCGCTTCGACGAAGGGCGCGGTTTTGCCATCGTCCCCATGGGCGCTCTCGACGACGATCCGAGCGTGCGACCCAACCGTCACATCCACGTTGGATCGAAGGCCCCGTGGGACGTCATCACGGACGACCTGCCGCAGTTCGAGGCCGGTCCGCCTTCGCTTTAGCCAGCCAACGAGCGCCGGAAATCGGGAAAGAATTGGTCTCCCGTGTCGATCGAGCTCAGGCTCGTTCGTCGCTCAGTCAGACCTCGGCCAAGGAGCTGCCATGAGCAAACTGCGCGTGAATTGTTTCACTATTTCATTGGACGGGTACGGCGCTGGCCCGCATCAGACCGAGCAAGATCCGCTGGGGAAAAACGGCACTGACCTGCATCAGTGGTTCTATCCCACACGCACGTTCAAGGGCCTATTCGGTGACGCAAGCGGCGGCACGACCGGCATCGACGACGAGTTCGCCCGCAAAGGGACCGAAAATCTGGGCGCATGGATCTTGGGTCGTAACATGTTCGGCCCGATCCGCGGCGAGTGGCCCGATCAGACCTGGCGTGGCTGGTGGGGCGACAACCCGCCCTACCACGTGCCGGTCTTCGTGCTCACGCGCTACGCGCGCGGCCCGCTCGAAATGCAGGGCGGGACGACGTTTCACTTCATCACGGGCGGCATCGAGCAAGCGCTCGAGCAAGCCAGAGAGGCTGCGGGCGCGCGCGATGTGCGCGTCGGTGGGGGCGTCGAGACCATCCGGCAATACCTGCGCGCTCGGCTGATCGACGAAATGCAGCTCGCGATCAGCCCCGTGCTCCTCGGTTCGGGCGAGCACTTGCTGCACGATCTCAATCTTCGCGCGCTCGGCTATCAGTTGGCTTCGCACGTGCCCGGCGAGAACGCGACGCATGTCTCCTTCGTACGTGCGGGCGCTTGAACGGAGCGCGCACAGCCACGCCGTTGGGCTGCTCGTCAGTTGTCGAGCGCCCCCGCGTTGATCCAGTCGTACACCATGAACAGTTGCTCGATCGACAGCGGCGGCTGATCTTTCGGCATGATCCCGAAGTTGAGCACTTGAAACATCGGCGAGCCCTCCGCGTCGCCCGGATAAACGTCCGAGCGCCAAGCGGCCGACGCTGCGCTCTTGCTGGAGAAATCGTAGCCGAATGGCGTCGGGCGCTTGAGATGACAACGCGCACCCCCGCAGCTCGGTGTGATGATGGTGTCGTAGAGTAGGGTGAAGGTCGGAGCCGGACCTCGGTCGCTCGTGTTTCCGCCTGCGCCGTTTCCAGCCTGGTTGCTGGCTCCGCCGGTTAGGCTGACTCCGACCATTCCAGCGCCGGCCGCGGCTAGGGTGCCGGCAGTGCCGCCGCCGCTTGGCGTCGTTCCGGCGCCCGCTCCGCCATTGCCGCTGAGCCCGGCGTTCGGCGCGCCGCCGCCAAGCGCGGCGCCTCCGGCTCGCCCGGCGGATCCATCACCTCCACCAGCGCTGCCGCTATTACCCAGTGAGTCGCCGCCGCCCGTTCCCGCTCGATTGGCCGAGCCGCTGCGGTCGCGGCCGCTGCAGCCGAGCAGAACCAGGAAAACCGAAAACGAGAATGTGCGGAAGCTCGCGAGCATGACTTGCTTGCTGGACTGGCCGTCTGCGAAGAGCGACGATCAGCACGACCAACGGCAAACACCGTAGCAGCATCTGCGTCTCGCTCAGTGCGCTGTTTTGCTTCTGTGCCCTGCAATGCCGTGCTCGAAAATTGCAGCGATGAAGGTCGTTACGCTCAGCCAGCGGCGGGCTGATTCGGGTCAGATTTTTTGGGGACTGGCGCGGCTCGGAAGCGGAAGAGCGGTGCTTTGTCGACTCAACGTGACTACCAGCACGCCGATTACGGTCAGCGCGCACGCGCTGAGTTTCCCGCTGTTCAACTGCTCGCCTCCGAGCACGGCGCCGATGGCTAGCGCGACCAGCGGATTCACGTAGGCGTAGCTGGTGGCGACCAGCGGGCGCGTCGTGCGCAGTACGAATCCGTAAGCGCTGAACGCGATCAGTGAACCGAACACGACCAGGTAGCCGAGAGCGGCCAGGCTGGCGCCGCTGACCGGGCCGCGCAGCTGCTCACCACGCGCGAGGGCGACCCCGAACATCAGAAACCCGGCTAGGATCATCTGGCAGGCGCTACTCATCAAGCCAGCTGGCATGGGCAAGCGGCGGCTCCACAGCGAGCCTATCGCCCAAGCGATCGGCGCGAGCAGGACCAACAAGCCATCGACCCCGTGCAGCGAGATGCCAGCGCCGCTGTTCAGCACCAGGATGCCGGCAAAGCCGAAGGCAAGCCCCAGGAGCTCTCCGGCCTTGGGCCGTTCGCCCCAAAACCAACCGATGGCGGCCATCCACAAAGGCACGGTGGCGACGATGGTCGCGGCCGTGCCGGACTCGACCGTGCGTTCGCCGAGCACGATGAAGCCGTTGCCCATGACCAGCAGCAACGTGCCCACCGCGCCAGCGGCGAGCCACTCGCGCGGTTTGGGCCAAGCAGCGCCGCGCGCTCGCAACACGATGAGCAGCAGCAAGCCCGCGACCGAGAAGCGCGCCGCTGCCATGAGGTACGGCGGCAACGTCTCGAGCGTTACCCGCATGGCGTAGTAGGTAGAACCCCAGATCACGTACAGCGAGAGCAGCGCAGCAATGACCAGCGCGCGCCCGCCCGACGAAGTTTCACTGGAAGCAGCCACGTGCGAACGCGTTACATGGAGTACGGAGCAGATCTCGTCAAGTCTCGGCGCTCACTCCCGAACGGCTCCGGGCCACGATTGCCGCTGCTCAGGGCGCCGTCGCTGCCTTGAGTCGTTGGCTGAGACGCTCTTCCAGCGCCACGGCTTCGATCCCCAGCGAGGCTGCTGCTGCCAAGAGCAGGGCATGCTCGCGCGGATCGAGGTTGCCATCAATCGCTGCTGCGTCGACCAATAGCGCCAAGACCCGCGCCTGGGCGTTGGTGTCTAGCGCGCGCAGTACTTCCATCGCGCTGCCGAGGTTGCGAAGACTGAGCGGTGCGTCTGGTTCGGGGAGCTTCCAACGGTTGGCGGCGCGGCGCACGAACTCGCGCTCTTCCGGGCGGATCACGCCGTCGGCGGCGACCACGGCCTCCAAGAGCGCGGAGACTTTGGCCCGCATCTCGTTCTCCATTCGGCCAGGGTAGAGCAGCCCCTGCAATCGGCAAAGTCGATTCGTGAGGGGCGCGAGCGATCCGCGCGGTCTAGCCGCCGAGTTCGGGATGCGCGCGCCAGTGGTCACTGCCTGGCAGGAACAAGCGCAGCTCGGCGCTCATCGGTGCAACACCGCGGAAGCCCGCGTCGCCCTCGAGCTCGTATTCGCGAACCTTGTTCCAAGAACAACCCGCGTTCAAGAGCAGCTCGGCAAGACGGACGGTCCCGGCAGTGCTCGATTCCACGAACACCGTGTCGCGTTGACGCCATTCGTCATCGCTCAGGATGCATTCGGTTTCGTTGGACAGCGCCAGCAGCGGCAGGTTCGAAATGTCCTTCTCCTGCAACCAGGGGTGCTTCTTGGTCACGCTCGGAAAATAGCGGAACGTCGTCGGCCGCAGAACGAGTCCGACCGGTGGATCATCATCGGGCCACTGCGCGCGGTACACGATTCTGCGGATCTCACTCCAGCCGCTGCTGAGCTCGAGCACGCTGTGCTCCGGATCGTGAAACGCGCAGGCGAGCAGGAAGAGCCCGAGATCTTTGCAGCCTGGTTCGTCGACATACAGCGCGAGACTGTCGACGCGATGCCAGCCATTGTAGCTGCGCGCGATCTTGCGCAGGTGAATGCGCTCGCTCGTCAGCTGCGGCGGTAAAGTGGGGAGGTTGTCGTGCTTGAATAGGAATTCGACCTCGTCCGGGGGACCATCGGGGACGGTCTCCCGAAGCTTGGCGAACACGTGGTGCAAGTCGACCATTGCCTTTAGCCTAGCCGGGAAGCTCGGCGAGGAATGACTATTTCTCGGTCTGGCGAAATCCGATTATCTATCGGCAAAAGGCCGACATTAGTGGTGTCGACGAAGGAGCCGTCTTGGTTGAAGCACTGTCTCGACGCGGTTTGCTGCAGGCGGCACTCGGTTCTTCCGCCGGGGCCGGTCTCTCGGCGTTGGCGGCCTGTTGCCCCTCTCCGCAGTTCTCCAGCAAGGCGTGGAACAACGCGTTGCAGCTGGACGGTGTGAATCCGGATCAGCAGCGCACACCGACGAGTTTGCTGGAATTGATCGCGGTCATCCAAGAAGCCGAGGCGAATCAGCAGGGCGTGCGGATGACCGGCTCCGGGCACTCCTTTTCGGACGTCGCGTTCAGCGAGGGTTATCTGCTCAGTCCGCTGAATCTCAACCGGCAGCTGTTTCTAGATCGGGCGCAACTGCGGCCCGAATTCAGAGCTGACAGCAACCTGGTCCGCTTCGAGAGTGGCATTCGCCTGCGGGAACTGAACCCGCTATTGTTCGGCGCAAGCCCAGGACTCGCACTGCCGAACATGGGCGGCTACGACGCGCAGACGATCGTCGGCGCGGCCATGACCGGCACTCACGGTTCTGGCCTGGGCTACGGGCCGCTGGCATCGCAAATCGTCAGCATCGAGCTGGTGGGTAGTGGCGGTGAATTGCTCAAAATCGAGCCGAAAGAAGGCATTACCGATCCGGTCAACGCGAGGCCGACGCTACACACTCCCGAGGGCTTGGTGGCTGCTCGTCTGCTGCAGCACGATGAGACCTTCAACGCGCTGGCAGTGAGCATGGGCTGCATGGGCGTGGTGTATGCGGTCGTGCTGCGGGTCGAGCCGCGCTTCTGGCTCAAGGAGACACGGCTACGCACCACCTGGGGGGAGCTGAGCAAGCCGGGCGGCTTCATCAGCCGTTTGCTCTCACACGCCAAGCTGGATGACGGTAGCAATCCGGATCCCGACTACTACGAGATCAACTTCAACCCCTACCCGTCGCGCCCGGGAGATCCTCCAGCTGCGCACCGCTGCCTACTGACGCGGCGCTACAAGCAGCACGAACCGCCCGCACAGCTGACGGCCGACGAGCGCAAGCGCGGAAGATTCGGCAGCGACGCGCTACGCGCAGCGGCACAGTTGACCGGCTACGGCGCTCGACTCGTGGAGTTCACCAACGCGCACCCGAAGCTCGTACCGCAAGTGATCGACGAGTCGCTCTCGGCCGTGGAAGACCAAAGCTATATCGATGTCAGCTACAATGTCTTCAATGCCGGACCGACCAGCCTAGTGCGCGCCTACGGCATCGAGCTCGGCTTCGACGTCAGCCAAACGGTGGCCGCGGTCGAGCGACTATTCGTGATCGCGCAGGGCTTCGCGCAAAAAGGCTGGTTGCATTCGAGCCCGCCGACGCTGCGCTTCGTCAAGCAATCGCCGTGTCACCTGGCCATGATGTACGGGCGGGACACGATGATGCTCGAGCTGGGCATGTTGGTCCGCGCGAATGGCGCCGACGACCTGCTCAAGAAGTACGAATCCCAATTCGCCTCAGAATTCCGGGCGCGACCGCATTGGGGTCTGGATCTCAAGGTGCTGCAAGACTTCAGTGAGGTGCGTGTGCTCTACCCCGACTCGGCGGATCGCTGGCTCGCCATCTACCGGGCCATGAATGCCAAGGGTACGTTCAACGCTTCGTTCACCGATCGGCTCGGGATCTCGATGCGTACCTGACCCGCCTGCGGTCGTCGCAGTGCCCGTCGAGATCGATCCTGGGCCCGCGTTTTGCTTCTCGTTCAGGACATGACCCCCGATGATGCACACACGTCTCATAGTCATGGCTTCGAACTCCCGGATCAGCCGGTGCAGGTCGTTCGCAACCAGTCGCGGCCGTGGCGGGCCGTGGCGGGCGTGGCCGTTTGCCTCGGCCTAGCGGGTATCGTCACCGGCCTAATCGTCGCGCATCGACAGCGGGTCAGTGATGAACACCTGACTTCCGACGCACTGCAGCGTGAAGAGTTGCGTGATGGTTGGAGAGCACTCGGCGCCGCTGCCGCGCGTGACGCACAAAACAAGGCCACGCAAGCCCAAGCGAGCAGCCCGGCCATCGCTTCTGCCGCACCGCCGAACGTGGTGGTCGTCAATGTGCCCACTCCCAGCACACCGGCTGCGCCGTCCAACGTGACCACGGTCAACGTCCCAAATAGCCCCGCGCTTGGCTCCAATGGTGCTGCCCCGGCGAGCTCCGACATGCGTCCCGGCTACGCGCCGACTCAGAGCCCCGGCTACGCGCCGACTCAAAGCCTGCCTCCGATCAATTACTCGCCGATTCAAGGCTACCTACCTACTCAGTCAGGCTATCCGTTCACTCCCCCGAGCGGTGTAACGGCTTCCCCGAGCGGTGTAACGCCAGGCAATGTGCCGCCAGCCAACTACGGCACCCCCTCCGGCGGAGTCCCTCCGATGACACCGCCGGTCGGCAACGGCAGCATTCCGGGCTCAACGCCAAATCCGGCCCTGCCGAACAACGGCTTGGTCGGCTCCGCACCGGTGCCTGGTCTGCCCAATGGCTCACTGACCGGCAATTCGCCTCAGCCGGTAACGACCGTGCCGTTGACGCAGTAGAAGCCCGCGGAGAACAGAGGGGGCTTCCCGAGGCCCCTGTAGCCCGCGTTTTCCAAATGACGCAAATAAATATGATTTTCATTTTCATTGCGGCGGATGAGTTCAGGGTGCTGGACGAGACGCGGCAACCGCTGCGTCTTGCTCATTGGGAGGCGCACCGTTGACCTGTTCGTTCTTCTTCTCTGGACCCACGAAGACTTTGCTCGCCGAGGACGAGGGGGCGGGCCTGAGCGGCTGTGCAAAGGAGCGACGAGCGTTGCTGGCGGACGTCGCGCGAGTCTTTCGTGATCGCGCGGAGTCGAGCTTCCTGGTCGGCGCGATCCCGTTCGCAGAGGATGCCGCTGTGCGGCTGTTCTGCCCCTAGCGCATCAGTCAGTCGGGGCGCTGGTGGGTGGACTCCACTGGTCAAGTACCCAAGCGCGCCCGCTCCTCGCTCGCCTGCAGCATCGAGCCACAACGAGCGAGCACGGAGCAAACGACGTTCGTCGATGACGTACGCGCCGCCGTGGACGCCATCAAACGTCAAGAGCTCAGAAAGGTCGTGCTCGCCCGAGCCACGGTCGTGGAGCTGCCCAAAAAGAGGCCCCCGGTGCAGCAAGTCAGGCGTGACTGCACGCTAAAAATCCGCACGGTTTCACGTATTCACTAGCGCTGCCCGCGGCCCAGGGCCGCGAACCGACGACGCTCGTCGGGGCGAGCCCCGAGCTCTTGCTGTCCCGCCGTGGCACGCGCGTGGTGAGTGCGCCATTGGCCGGCTCCGCACCGCGTTCGCCAGACCCGCGTGAGGACCAAGCGCGGGCGCGCGAACTACTGCACTCCGCCAAGGATCGCTTCGAACACAAACTGGTGGCCCAGCAAATTCTCGAGACGCTGCAGCGGTTCGCACGCAATCTTCGCTTCGAACTCGAATCGATCGTCACTGCCACCCACTCGATGTGGCATCTATCGACGCGAATCGAAGGCACCTTGCGCGGCCCGAACGTCTCGGCGCTGCAATTGGCCCTGGCATTGCACCCGACTCCGGCTGTCTGCGGTACGCCCACCCGTGACGCCCGCGCATTCATCGAACGCACCGAGCGTTTCGATCGTGGGTACTTCACCGGTACCCTTGGGTACATGGACGCCGCGGGGGATGGCGATTGGATCGTGACCATTCGCTGTGCCGAGCTGGGCGCGTCCCATGCACGATTGTTTGCCGGTGCGGGCATCGTGGAAAGCTCGGTGCCGGAGCTAGAGTTGGCCGAAACCAGCGCCAAAATGCGAACCATTCTCGATGCGCTCGGCGTCGCGGGGGCCGCGTGAACGGCCTCATTCAGTCGCTCGATGCATTTCGCGCCGACGGCACGATCGCCCGCTATAAGCAGCAATCGTACGAGCTCGTGCCCGTGAACGTCGGGCAGATCTTGGACGTCGGCTGCGGCACGGGCGACGACGTGCTGGCCTTGGCCGAGCGCTGCGGACCAGGCACGCTCGTGGTCGGCTTGGAGCGACGGCTGGAGCTGGTCGACGAGGCCACGCGCCGCGCTCGGAACGTCGCTCTGCACGTGCACTTTGCCGTGGGGGATGCGCATTCGTTGCCGTTTACCGCCGATTGCTTCGATGTCGTGCGAGCCGATCGCTTGCTCAGCGATGTCGACGACCGTGCGCGCGTGTTGAAGGAGTTGCTGCGCGTCACGCGACCAGGAGGCCGCCTGCTTCTGCACGACCACGAAGCCGTGCTGACGAACGACGGCGTACGGATCGCAGGTCTATCGTCGCTCGAGCCGGTCGGCAGTTGGCCGTGGTATGCTGGCGAAGATAAACGGGCACAGGAACGCGGAGTGAGCCTGCTCGGGCTCAAGGCGCTGCGCTCGAGCGATGGCCAAGCCTGATGGTCGTGAGATAGGCAGAAGACCGTGAGCCGCGCGCTGCTCTGGCTGCTGGCAACGGTGCAATTGACGCTGCTACTCGATTTCATGAGGCTCATGCCGCTCGGCCCGCAGCTGCTCCGTTCACTCCATCTCTCGGCCGAGCGCTTCGGTTGGGCCGTGTCGGCGTACACGTTGGCTTCTGCCCTTTCCGGTCTGTGTGGCTTCTTCCTGATCGACCGTTGGCCGCTCCGCCGTGCGCTGCTGCTGCTGTACGCAACGTTCCTGAGTGCGACGCTGGCCTGTGGCACGGTCTCGACCTTTGCGGGGTTGCTCGCCGCGCGGGTGACTGCGGGCGCGGCTGCTGGTCTGCTTTGGTCAGTGATCTTGGCGCTGATCGTGGGTTCTGTTGCCGAGCAGCAGCGAGGAAGGGCGTTCGGGTTGGTCATGACCTCCTACTCGGTGTCAAGCTTAGAGGGCACAGGCTGAGCTAGCGAGCGGATCCGACACGGTTTGACTCGGGATCTTCAGCTTGATGCCATCGCTGGCTGCGCTCTCCCAACCACGCAGGAACGAATGCACGTAGCGAACACTGCCGGCGAGCTCGAGGTAGTCGCGCGCCGTGCGCAGCGCGTACGCGCGCAGGTAAGGCGAGGCACTCGCCTGCAGGTACGGTTGATTGGGGATGCGATCGCCGTCGCCGAAGCGCTCGTCGGCCGACGGCAGCCGGGCCGCGTATTCGTATGAGGCCTTCAGGTAGCCGTGCTTCCAGAGCGAGACCCGCAAGCTATCGCCGGCTCCGAGCAAGAACTGTGCGGTCTTCAACTGATTCGTGACACCAGTGGGCAGACGTTCCTCGCTGCGTGCCCATTGTTGATAAGCCTTGCCGAAGACAATCGACGAAACGATGCCAGCGTCGATCTCGTATTCCAGGCCGAGCACGTTGCTCAACAGGCTGCGCTTGGCGCGAAGCGCGTCGTATTCGCTGGCATCGATCTCGCGGTCCCGACCCGTTCGCTGCACGACGGTCGGAGTGAGCGCGAGACGCAGCGTGTGATTCTGCAAGGGCACGAACGAAAGTTGTGCGCGCGCGAAGCCCGTGTGCTCGTCGATGCTCCGGTCGATCGGAATCGAATCAATCTCCCCGGCCAGCAGCAGAGTCAAAAAGCAGCGCCCGTACCAGTCGTAGCGGCAGTGAGAGACGTCACGCAGACTGGCCCGACGAAAGGAGTAGCCTGCGACTACGTCGAGCCGCGCTCGCTCGGAAAATTGCTTGGCATACTTGGCGTTGCCTCCGGCCGTACTGCGTGGTGCCTGGACCTCGCCGTAAGGAACGGTCATCCCGATGCTGTTCTGGATCTCGCGCTGATAGCTGGCGACGAAGCCTTGCAGCGTCAGTCGATCCGCCCAGGATTGGTCGACCAGGCCGAGTGCCACATGTGCTCCCAGACCCCGGTAGCCATCGTGAAAGCGGCTCACCTTTGCCGGAGAAAGTGGCCCTGAATCGTCGAATACTTGGACGTTTACCGGATAATCGTTGGCCGCATCGTCCAGAAAGCCGCTGGCTCGCGCGAACGCCTTCTGCTTCTCGAAAAAGCGACGGGCGCCGAAGCTGAGTCGATGAGTCGCGAACGAGCCAAACTCGTAGGCGGCGCCCAGCTTGTTTTTGCGTACCTGGTCGTCGGTCACCAGCTGGACCGCGCCGCCCAGGGCGTCGGCACCGAAGCGAATCGGCACCACCCCTTGATAGACCTCGACTCGATCGAGCAGATTGAGCGGCACGTTGCCGACACCGAATAGGTAGCCCGAGTACTCGAGCGGCACGCCGTCGATGAAGAAGCGAACGCGATCGCCAGACAGACCGTTCAGTGAATAGCGGCCAGCTGAGCCGAGCCCTCCTTCGCGTTGCACGTTGAGGCTGCTCGAGCGAACGAGCACCTCGCCGAGGTCCTGCGAACGCCGTTTATGATCTTCGAGCTCGACGACCTCGACCGCGAGCGCCGAGCGGCGCAAACGCGCGGCGCGTGACTCCCCGCGCACCACGACCTGTTGCTCCGGGATGGGTCCGCTCGCGGCGGCGGGCGGTGCCTCTTCCCCCCGAGCCGCGCTGACCACTGTCAGGCTGGTGCAGCAGAATGCCGGCAGGAGACGGCCTTTCGTGCGGCGAGCGGCCCCATGGACCCAAGAGTACACGTCTCTCTCTAGTGAAAATGATTTTCATTATCAATACAAAACGATAATGATTGGCGTTATCAAAAAAAAGTGGAAGGAAACTTGGGCCGCGGCACGCGGAAGGAGAGGGGTTGGTGGGCGATCGCGCCCCCGCCGCGCAACTCGCGTCGCGATCGGTTCCCGCCCTAGGACGCCGAAGGCTGAGACGCCAAGAGCCGTGCTGTGGCCCCATCAACCCCATTCGGGGGAGCGACTGGCACGGGTCGGGGTGATGGCCGCAGCCGCGCTCAGCGCTCTTGATGATACATGCGCATGGCGATCGGCGCGCTGATAGCGACGATGACCGCCGAAGCGGCCAGGGTCCAGCCGATGTCGCTGCTCACGTCGGTGCCGTGCATCAGGCCGCGCGATGCGCTGGTCAGGCGGGACACCGGGTTGATGTGCACGAACGCTTGCAGCCAGCCGGGCATCGTCTTTGGCTCGACGAAGATGTTGCTCGCGAAGGTGAGGGGCATCGAGAACAGGAAGCTCGTGGTCATCACTGACTCGGGTGTCTTCACCATCAGGCCAAAGATGATCCAAATCCAGGAGATGGCGAAAGCGAACACGAGTACCAAACCGAACGCGAGCAGCACGCCGAGCGCGCCCGCGGCCGGGCGAAAACCGAGCAGCACGCCGAGGCCAATGATCAACACCGAAGCCATCGAGTAGCGAAACAAGTCACCCGCGAGCGCGCCCAATATCGGCGATGGCTGCCACATGGGCAGGGAGCGAAAGCGGTCGAATAGCCCTTTTTGAATGTCGCTGTTGACCCCAACACCGGTGTAAACCGTGATGAAAATAATGGTTTGGACCAGGATCCCCGGCAGCAAGAACTGGATGTAAACCTCGGGTGAGCCGGCCAGCGCGCCGCCGAACATATAGGTGAAGAGCAGCGTGAACATGATCGGCGTCACGGTCACGTCGAACAGCTGAAAGGGGACGTGCTTGATCTTCAGCATGGCGCGCCAGGCCAGCGTGCTGACCGTCGAGAACGCGCCAGCCGGACGCGGTCGCGCGGGCAACACGAGCGCCTCACTGCGAGTGGGCAGAGCATCCATGCTCACGACAGAGCCGCCTTTTCCGTAGCGGTGGCTGCCGGTGGCCGCCCCGTCAAGGTGAAGAACACGTCGTCCAGGCTGGGCGCGCCGAGCGAAAAGTCGGTCAGCTGGATCTGAGCGCCGCTCAGCGCGCTCAGCACCTCCGCCGCCACGGGCGCTCCCGAGACTTTGACGGAGATCGCGGTTGGGTCGGTGTTGGGCAGCACCGTGTCGCCCACGATGCGTAGCACGAGCGCGTGCGCCTCTGCTCGCTGACCCGGGTTTGCTAGCTGGAAACGCAGCGCGTTGCCGCCGACGGACGATTTGAGCTCGTGGCTCGTTCCTTCTGCGATCACGTGCCCATGGTCGATCACTGCCATTCGATCAGCCAGTCGATCAGCCTCCTCGAGATACTGCGTGGTGAGCAGCACGGTCGTGCCGTCGGCAGCGATCTGCCGAACCAAATCCCAGACCTGATTGCGGCTGCGCGGATCCAGGCCGGTCGTGGGTTCGTCCAAGAACAGGATCTCGGGCCGAGTGACGAGGCTGGCCGCGATGTCGATGCGGCGCCGCATCCCGCCCGAGAAGGTGCGCACTTGCGCGTTGCTGGCTTCGCCCAGCCCGAAGGCGGCGAGCAACTCCGTGGCGCGCTTGCGAGCGTCACGCCAGGACATGCCCAGCAAGCGGCTGACCAGCACCAAGTTCTCCTGCCCCGTCAGATCTTCGTCGACCGACGCATACTGGCCCGTGAGGCTGACCTTCTGACGTACGGCGGCGGCATCACGCACGACGTCCAGGCCGAGCACCGTGGCCTGACCGCCGCTCGGCGCGAGCAGCGTGGTCAGGACTCGAATGGCGGTGGTCTTCCCCGCGCCGTTCGGTCCAAGCAAGCCGTAGACCGAGCCACCCCGGATCGTGAGATTCAGCTCGTCCAACGCGCGCTTTTCACCGAATGTCTTGCTCAGACGCTCGGTCTCGATGGCATTGCTCATGCCCACCCTCGTGGGGGATTGTGCGCGCGCTGTCAATGGACCTCGCCCAACTAGGCTCGGAGGCGCGCTTCTTGCTTTTCACGGGGCATGAGAAACGTTGGCCAGCACCTCTCGCGTTTGAGCAAGTCTCTCAACGGTTCGCTCGCTTCGAAGCTGGGCTTGGGCTTGGCGCTGTTTGCGGGAGCCTCGTGGGCGCTGAGGCGCGCGCGTCGCTATTCGCTGCGCGGCAAAAACGCGCTGCTGACGGGTGGCAGCCGCGGGCTCGGCTTGGAAATCGCCCGCGTGCTCCTGCAGCGGGGCGCAAATGTGGCACTGGTCGCGCGCGACGCGGACGAAATCGCGCGCGCGCTCGGCACACTCCGCGCGCACCGTCCCGGCGCTCGGGTCATCGGCGTGCCATGCGACCTCGACGATCCCGAGAACATCGTGGCAATGCTCGAAGAGGTGCGAGCGGATCTCGGTCCGCTCGATGTGCTGATCAACAACGCAGGCACGATCCAAGTCGGCCCACTCGATGTCATGACCATGGCCGACTTCGAATCAGCGATGACGCTGCATTGCTACGCGCCGCTACGCACGATGCTCGGCGTGCGTCGGGACATGCGAGCCCGCGGCGGCGGGCGCATCGCCAACGTGTCTTCGATCGGCGGCGTCGTCTCGGTACCGCACTTGCTCCCGTATAGCGCCAGCAAGTTCGCCTTGACCGGACTGTCCGAAGGCATGCACGCCGAATTCGCCCGCGACAACATCCGGATCTCCACCATTTTACCCGGCTTGATGCGCACGGGCAGCCCGCGGAACGCCAGCTTCAAGGGCGCTCACGAACGGGAGTACGCCTGGTTTGCCATCGCGGACTCGTTGCCCCTGCTCTCGATGTCGGCCGCGCGTGCCGCGCGGCGCATCGTGCGCGCCATCGAGCAGGGCGAAGCCCACGTCGTGCTCGGACTGCCCGCACGCTTGGCGGCGCTGGCCCATGGCGTCTTTCCAGGAGCCGTCTCCCGGATCATGACGCTCGCGATCCGCCTGCTACCGGGCACCACCAATCGCCCAAGCGCCCGTCAGGCGCGCTTCGGCTATCAAAGCGAATCGGCCTTGGCGCCATCCGTCCTCACCCTTGCGAGTGAACGAGCAGCTACCCGAAATAACGAGCGCTAAAGCAACTCTCGTTTAGCGCGAGTCCTAGGCAGCTGCTGCAGAATGCCGCACAGCGCGAGATCCTGGCGATCCAGATTGGTTGTTGTCGTTGGATTCCTCGAGTAGTGTTGGCTACAGTGCCCAGCTTGACGCGCGGAATCGAGTTCGACCGCTCTCGCTACCCGTTGGTGATCATGCGCGCGGGCGCGAGCTACACCCAAGCTGATTGGAACCAGTTGATGATTCGGATCACCGAGCTGATCCTCACCGGCCCTTTCGGGCTCATCAACGATACCCGCGGCAGCCGCCTGCCCGATCTGCTGCAGCGCCGCGCGATCGCCGGAATGTACACGGACCACGAAGCCAAGGTTCGCCGAAATTTTCTGGCATCGGGCATCGTCGGAAGCTCGAGCCTCGTGAACGGCGTGCTCACCGCCCTCAATTGGCTGAAGCCCCCGCCCCACGCCGTTAAAGTCTTTCTTTCGACCGACGCCGCAGAGTCCTGGGTGCTCGCGCACTTCTCGACCGAGATGTGCGAGCGCGTGGCCAGGGCTTCGTCGGCTCGCGCCCTGGCGCCGTGTGAGGCTAGCCCGGAAATCCGCACCTAGCGCCGTTCATCGATGAACTTCGGCGTCTAGCCATTAGAGCTTTGGATGGGGTGCTCCGTTTCCATGGTGGAGCTGTACATCGGTGACGCGAAGGTAGGGCGATCACGGTCGCGGGCAATAGCCTCTCGCATTACGCTCGCGGTTGTGAAGGTCGAACTCTGATCGGGCGCTGCAGGAGATGCAGCGCATATCATGAGCCGAGACCGTCACACGTCTCTCGGACTCGTTCGGTTATGGCCTAGCCAATGGCGGCATCCTTTTCGGCGAGTACTCGTGGCCGAATCGTCAGGTTCGTGACCGATCCCGCCAAGGCGTTCGGGTGCAACGGGGCCTAGGTTCTCAGTGACTCATTCACTGGAGGAGGTCCCCGTGCCCACATTACTCGAGTTATTTACTGACCCGATATCGCTCGCATTTTTCGCTATTATCCTGACCATTGGCGGGCTCGAAGCGCGCTTTCCGGCCCGGCAGCTGCCCGTCTCGAGGGGGCACCGCGCCCGCGGCGCGCTTTCGCTGCTCGTGTTCTTCCTGGTGTCTTCCTACTTGCCGTACCTGGTCGGGCCGGTGCTCGCGCCCATTCAGCTTGCCGACCTGAGCTCGCTGGGTACCTGGGCCGGCGCGGCGTGCGCCATGCTGCTCTACCAAGCGTTGGGCTATGCCTACCATCGCAGCCTGCACCGCTTCGATGGCTTGTTCCGAGCCGTTCACCAGGCGCATCACAGCGCGGAGCGTTTGGACGTGGCGGGGGCATTTCTATTTGGGCCGCTGGATATGGTGGGGTGGACGCTTTGTTCTACGCTGGCGCTGACTGTGCTCGGCGTGACTCCCGAGGCAACCATCGTGTTCGTGCTCGGGAGCAGCTTGCTCAGCACCTTTCAGCACGCGAACCTTCGCACTCCGCGCTGGCTGGGATACCTAGTTCAGCGTCCCGAGAGTCACAGTTTGCATCATGCGCGCGGGGTGCATCGAAACAACTATGCGGACTTGCCGATCTTCGATTTGATTTTCGGTACCTTCGAGAATCCGCGGGGCTTCGCCGCAGAGGCGGGCTTTTACGACGGCGCTTCCGCGCGCGTGTCGGACTTGCTGTTGCTGCGTGACGTGACCCGACCTCGTTCAGCGTGCGTTGTTGCTCAAAGCTCGTCGCAATGCGCCGAACCGGCGGCGGTACTCAGCCGGCGTTAGCCCGACCGAGCGCCGGAAGAGTCGAGAGAAGAAGGTCGCGTCCTCGTATCCGACCCTCTCCGCCAGCTTGTCCAAGGTCTCGTCACTCGTCTCGAGCAGCGTCTTGGCTTGCTCGAGACGAATGGCATGAACGTACTCGATCGGAGTCATGCCTGCGGCTTTCTGAAAGCGGCGTTTGAACGTGCGTTCGGGCAGTCCGCTCAAGCGCACCATCGACGCCACGGGCGCTTCCACCGTGGAGCGCGTCGCGATCCACTGTTGGCACTGGGCGATCACCGAGTCATCCACTTGGCGCGTGTGTAGGAGCCGCGCATACGGTTGTTGCCCGACACTGTGCCAGTCAATCATGTGCACCTTCGCCACTTGCATGGCCGTTTCCAAATCGACCGCGCGCGCCAACAAGAACAGAGACAGATCCAGCCAGCTGGTGCCGCCTCCAGCCATCACCAATCGCTGACCCACGCCGGAGGCGACCAACGCTCGCTCACGGTGCACTCGCACTCGGGGGTAGCTTCGTTCGAGCGCATCGCAGTAGGCCCAGTGAGTCGTGGCTTCGTGTCCGTCCAGGAGACCGGCGGCCGCGAGCAAGACGGCACCCGAGCAAGCACTAGCGATGATCGCTCCACCCTGGTGCTGCGCGTTCAGCCAAGCGAGCTCTTCCGCAAAGCGTCCCGAAAGCGGCTCGTTGGGTGCGATTGAGAGCTCGGGTACGCACACGATATCGTACTGCAATGAGCCGAGCCGAGTGTGCGGTCGCACCAGCGCACGATTGGCGACCTCGAAGGCATCCGTCTGCCGGGCAACGATTTCGGCTTGCACGGCCGGGGCACCAGGCCGCCCCTCGGCGATCATCCCCCAATCGCGGCCCGCTGAACAGAACACGTCCAACATGCCGTAAATCACCGACGCGGTCATCTCGGGCATGGCCAGAATGGCGACTCTCGGTAGCGGGCGAGTCTGCGTCACGGCCCGGTTCTACCACGCGCGTCGGCGCGCTCTGGTTTCGCGTGCGCGAGCTGTCCGGCGCTCGATCCGCGGCCGAAATCTCGTGCGCTTTCGCTGCTAGCGACCCAGATCTTGCTCGGGGCCATGGCCCGGGGCAGAGTGCTTTCTTCGCCTCGTAGACCGCCTTTGCAGAAACGCTGCGAGCCGGTGAGAACTCCTCGGAGTCACGGGCACGCGGCCTAAAAAACGGCCGCCGAGAGGGCAGATTGAGATGTCGATCAGAACATCGCACGCGAGCGGGAAGCCTCTTTCCCAAATGCCGCCCGGGACGGCACTCACCGCTGGCGATAAAAACGTGCCGCAGGCGCAGACTGACGTCGAGTTGCTGCGCGCCCGCGTGGCCGAACTCGAGCACGAGCTGGAACGGCTCGCCGAGGCGCAAGATCAGGTGCTCGGCGCGCGCGCGCAGGCCCAGGCCTTGCTCGACAACATCCCGCACATGGCCTGGATGAAGAACACGGTCGGAGTCTTTCTAGCCGTGAACGAGGCATTCGCCCGCGCAAGCGGTCGCAGCAAGTCCGAAATCCTGGGCAGAACCGACCGCGACATCTGGCCGGCCGAACTCGCTGAACGCTACATGAGCGACGATCTCAACGTGGTCGAGAGCGGCGAGAAGTTCTCTGCCGAGGAACCGATCGCCGAAGCCAGCGGTATCAAATGGTTCGAGACATTCAAGACACCGATCCGCGACAGCCGAGGAGTGGTCGTGGGCACCGTGGGTCTCGCGCGTGACGTGACCGAGCGCAAGCAGGCGGAAGAACAACGCCAGACGCTCGAACGACGCATGCAACAGACCCAAAAGCTCGAGAGCCTCGGCGTGCTTGCCGGTGGAATCGCTCACGATTTCAATAACTTGCTGGTCGGTGTCCTGTCCAACGCCGAGCTCGCCCTGGGCAGCCTCGGCGAAGCGCCGAAGCTCGACGTGGCGCGCCAGCGCGTTCAGGCAATTCGCAACGCGGCGATGCACGCCTCCGAGCTTACCAACCAAATGCTGGCGTACTCGGGTCGAGGTCGCTTCGAGGTGCGTTCCATTTCGCTGAACGAGATGGTCCGTGACATGAGCCATCTGCTCGGCGCTTCGATCTCGAAGAAGGCGCAAGTCCACTACCAGCTGCTGGCCGAGCTCCCGGCGGTGCGAGCCGACGTTGCCCAGATGCATCAACTGGTGATGAACCTGATCACGAACGCATCGGAAGCGTTCGACGATCGCGCCGGCGATATCTGGGTGCGCACGGGTGTCGAACGAGTAGAAGACGCGGTGCCGGATCTCTATGGACCAACCCCGCTCGCACCCGGGCAATACGTGTTCTTCGAAGTGACGGACGACGGCTGCGGCATGGACGCCGAAACCCGGGCGCGCTTGTTCGAGCCATTTTTTACGACCAAATTCACGGGCCGTGGGTTGGGCCTGTCTGCGGTGCAGGGGATCGTGCGCGGGCACGCGGGCGGCATCACGCTGCGAAGCGCCGTCGGCGCGGGCACGACGATCCGGGTGCTCTTGCCCCGGAGCGAGCATCCGCGTTCGGAACCACCACGCTCCGAGCGCGCACCCGTCCGAGAGTGGCCGACCGGAAGCTTGGTCATGCTGGTGGACGACAATCCTCGCGTGCGTGAGGTAACGAAGATGCTTCTCAACAGCATCGGTTTCGAAGTGCTGTCCGTCGCTAGCGGGCGTGAAGCCATTCAAAAATTCGAGCAGCGCTCGGCAGAAATAAGCGTCGTCTTGCTCGACGCGACGATGCCAGATCTCAGTGGCGAACAAGTCCTCCGCGAGCTGCGTAAGCGCCGCGCCGACCTTCCGGTGATCATCTGCAGCGGATACAGCGAACAAGAAATCGGCTGTCGCTTCGGCTCGGCGCAAGTGGCGAGCTTTCTGCAAAAGCCCTATCCACTGGAGCTCCTGGAAGAGCGCTTGAGCGAGGCCCTCTCAGCGCGCCGTGCACCGAGCTGAACTCGGCGGCCAACTCAGCTTCCCGGCGCAGTGAGCTGAGCGAGATCGGAGCGCGCGAGCAGCGAGTGAATGCGTGATTTGACCAGTTCTATCTCGTTCGCGCTGAGCCCTACCCTCAGGCGATCGCCGTGCCAAGACATGGCCGAGCCGTCGCTCTTTGCAGGACGGTTCACCGGCTGCACGGGCACCAGCTGGTTTCCCTGATGCTTTTGCAGCTCTTCGACACTTCCGAGCGCCGCGTAGTCGTCGTCGCTCAGTTTTGCGAGCCGGTCGATCGCTTTCTTTGGAAACCAGGAGACATGGATCTGCGACCAATCCTCGCGAAAGAGCAGCATTGGGTTCTTGATGCTCTGGAACGAAATGGTGTTGTCTACGACGAACGCGCGCCAGCCGCGAGCAGTGGACTGAAGCAAAAACTGTTCGTCGTGCGCGTCCCCGTGGTTGATGGAGTAGGTGAGCAAATTCGCGTTGGCAAGCGAGCGTCGGTACACCGGGTCGCTACCGAAGCGATTCGCGTCCCAAATGCCGTCCGTTGCCAACAAGCCGCGAGTACGCGCCGCGCCAACGGTCAGCACGTCTTCGAGCCAGTATGACGCAAAGCCGAAGACGCAATCGGTTCCGGCAAAGGTCGCCTTCTCGCTAGGGACGAAGCGTTGGTACTCGCGCAGCGGAAAGCAGCGCGCCACGGTCGGCGGGGCTACGAACTCCGTATCGTCCAAAAAGAGCTTCTGTACGGCGTAGGCCGCCAGCTCTTTGCGGGACTCGTTGATCAAGTCATCGCTGCTTTGGGGCCGCCATTTGGCGCGCAGCACCAGCGCTTTACCCTGGGAGTCTGCCCGCAAAGTAAGCAACTTAGCTCCCTGCGAGCCGCTCGGCGGGTCGGCCACCCCCAATAGCGTCACCGGCCCGGCTAGCAACTGCTCGACCTCGCGGACGCTGCGGCACGTGCCAGGGGCGTCGCCAGTCGCACACAGGTGAGTCGGCAGGGAGAGCGGGGCCGCAGGCGCTGCCAGCGGGGAATGCTTGGAGCATGCCATGCTCGCAAAGCACGACACGATGAGCGCCAGTGCGGCTACTCTCGGGCTCGAGCTCGACTTCGATTGCATTCCGGGTGCGAAGCCGTCCGGTCTCTTTCGAGTACTCATGGGTTGGCGCGCGCCTCCTTGCGCCGACCAAGCAAGCGCTGCAACGCCGTGAAGTCCACGGGCTTCACCAGATGCTCATCGAACCCCGCCGCCAACGCCATCCGTCGGTCGCCGTCCTGGCCGTAGCCGGTCAGGGCGATCAAGTAGATATCGCGGTGTTTCGAGTTTTGGCGGATGCGCCGGGCGAGCTCGAGCCCGTCGATTTCGGGTAACCCGATGTCGATGATCGCTACGACTGGCGAGACCTCATCGATCAGAGCCAGGCCGGCGGCGCCGTTGTCGGCCGAGTTGCAATCGAAACCAGCGTGCGCCAGCAGTGTGCATAAGACATCTCGGCTGTCGGCGTTGTCTTCGACCACGACTACCTTCGCGCCACGTGGCAACTCCACACCAGCCAGACGCTGTGCTGGCTCCTGGACCGGCGGGGCGGCGACCATCGGCAGGTAGACCGCGAACTCGCTGCCTTTGCCCTCGCCCTCACTGCGAGCATGCACGTGTCCACCGTGCTTCGCCACCAGCCCACGAACCAAGGTTAGCCCAACACCCAGTCCACCCTCCGCGCGGTCCAGCGTGCGCCTCGATTGCACGAACAGATCGAATGCGCTCTCCAACATTTCTTTCGGGATGCCGAGGCCGTCGTCGGAGACGACGATCGTCGCTTCATTGCCTTGGCGGTTGGCGCGCAGAACCACATGCCCACCGCTGGGAGTGTATTTGGCCGCATTGCTCAGCAGGTTCACGCTGACTTGCTGCAATCTCGCGGCATCACCATCCACATAGAGTGGCTCTGGACCGAGCTCCATCGAGAACGCAAGCCCGCGGGCCTCCATCAGACCGCGGACCGCATCCGCCGCGTCTCGGACTACGATCCTCAGATCCAACACGCTCCGCCGCAGTTCGATTTTGTCCTGAGTGATGCGGCTCGCTTCGAGCAAGTCATCGAGTAGCCGCGCCATCTGTTGCGCCTGACGTTCGACTATTTGTAGTACCCTGAGCTGTTCGGGTGGCTCGACGGACTGAGCCTTGAGCAAGGTGGTGGCTGACACGATCGCCCCGAGTGGGTTTCTCAGCTCGTGCGAGAGCATGGCCAGGAATTCGTCGCGGCGTCGGACCGCATCGTTGATCTTCTCTTCTGCCCGCTTCTGCTCGGTGACGCTTCGGAAAATGCCAATCACGCCCACGATCTGCGCGGAGCCGTCGGTCAACGGCAGGCGGGTGACCAGATCCCACTCGGGCGAGCCGTCGACGAGCTCCCGCTTTTCGAGCTGGTAACTTTGAGCGACTCCCGTGCGCAAGACCTCCTCATCCTGGCGGTGCACGGCCAAGGCGGCTTCATGCCGCGGCAACTCGAAGCCGGTCTTGCCCACTGCTTGTCGCGGATCGCTCAGCCCCAGGCGCTCGGCCATGGGCGGATTGGCGCGAATGAAGCGACCTCGAGCATCTTTGAAGTAGATGGCGTCCGGAACGCTGTACAGCAGGCTGTTGAGTAGGTAGCGCTCGTGAAACAGCGCATCTTCCGCTGCCTTGAGACCGCTCACGTCGATCAACGTGATCACGACTCCGGCCACGGCGCCCTTGGCGCGATACGGCAGAATGCGAAGGAAGAAGGCGCGATTGTGACGGTCGCGCAGCTCTCGCTCCACTCGTTCTCCAGTCGCTAGCACCCGCTTGAGATCTTCATTGAGCTCTGGATGTTCCACCGCGTACGTGAACGTCTCGATCGGTCGACCGACGTCCCCGGGTAGCAAGTTGAACGTTTCTGCGATTTGCGGCGTGAACTTTCGGATCTTGAGCTCGCGATCGAGAAATATCGTTCCGATATCCGTGCTCGACAGCAGGTTGTCCATGTCGTTCGCGAGCTCGGTCAGATCCGCAATTTTGCGTTGATACTCGGCGTTGACCGAATAGAGCTCCTCGTTGACGCTTTGCAGCTCCTCGTTCGTACTCTGTAGCTCCTCGTTGGAAGCCAGCAACTCTTCGTTCGCGGCCTGCAGCTCCTCGTTGCTGGTCTCCAACTCTTCGGTCGCCGCCTGCAGGTTCTCCTTCGTGCGGCTCAGCTCGGCCTCGAGCACCCCGAGCTGCTCACGTGGCACATGGCGCAGATCGATCTCGGTTTCGGGCTGGACCACGGGCGGTGCGGCATCGAGCAATTCGAACGAGATCAGAACGTGGGAGCCTTGCCCTTTCTTGTTTTGTACGCGCCGAACCGTGACCTTGTAAGGTTGATCGTCGACAGGAACGCCCCGAAACACGATCGCGGTGTCGGACTGCAATGCGCGCTGCAGGCCACCGATCAGCACCATTCGCAGCTCCGGATCGACCATGTCGAAGGCATCGAGTCCAGGTCGGCCGTCGCGCAATTTCAAGAACCGTGTCGCGCCGTTGAACGAGTGCAGCAGCTCGCCGCGCTCGTCCACCAGCAGGCTCGGCGGCATGAGTTCGTCGAGCAGGGCATCGTAGGTGCCCAATAGCTGAGTGACCGAATAGCGCGCGGGCCCGCGCTGACCGAGCCCGTCCGCCGCGGCTTGGCTGCTACGCCCCGAATTCGACTTCGGCCCATGCGAGCCGTGCGGCGCCTTGCGATCGAACGGCACGCGGGAGTCACTGAATTTCCTGTAGATGCGCCACTGCTTGTGGATCGTCTCGAAGTCGTGGTCGAGGTGACCGAGGCTCTCGCTCGGGCCCAGAAACATGATGCCGCCTCGATTGAGAGCGAAATGAAAGCGGCTCAGAACCTTTTCTTGAGCTGGTTGCTGCAGATAAATCAGCATATTTCTGCAGCTGACCAGGTCGACGCGCGTGAACGGAGCGTCCTTGACCACATTGTGGTGGGCAAACACGATCGACTGCCGGATCTCCGGCACGAGCTGATAGCTCCGGCCGCGAAGCAAGAAATAGCGCTTCAATCGCTCTGGAGAAACGTTGACGACGGAGTCCTCGTCGTAGACGGCGCGCGTCGCCTGCTCGAGCGAGCCCTGGTGCACGTCCGTGGCGAAAATTTTGAAGGGACGTCCCGATTCGGCCGTCAGCTCGTTCAGCAGAATCGCGAGCGAATAGACCTCCTCGCCCGTCGCGCAACCTGCGACCCAAACCCGGAAAGGAGTTTCGTTCGAGCCGGCCTTGAGCAGGTCGCCCAATACCTGATTGCCGAGGACCTCGAAGGCTTCCTCATTGCGAAAGAAACGCGTGACCCCGATCAGCAAATCCCGATACAAAATATCGAGCTCTTTGTGCTCGTCGCGGAGCTTCTCGACGTATTGTTCGATGTCGTCCACCCGCGCGAGTTGCAGCCGTCTTTCGATGCGCCGCGTGATCGTGCTCGGCTTGTAGTGTGTGAAGTCGATGCCGAATTCTTGCTCCAGCATTCGGTACACGGCGCTCATCCCGTGCTCGGTTTCGCTGGGCTTTTCTGGTCGAATACCGGCTCGGCTCGCGTGTTCGATGAGCACGCCCGGCATGTCTTGGGGCGGCAACACATAGTCCGACACGCCGGCTTCCCGAGCCGTTTTCGGCATGCCATCGAACTGAGCGCTCTCGACATCCTGGATCACCACCAGACCGCCCGCCTCATGCACCGCGCGTATGCCGCGCGAGCCATCGCTGCCGCCACCGGAGAGGACCACCGCTATTGCGCGCCCTCCGCAGTCCTGCGCCAGCGAGCGAAAGAAGACGTCGATCGGCAGCGTCAACTCTTGGTCGCGGTCCCTTTCGCTGAGCAAGAGCCGCCCGCCAGAGATGATCATCTCCTTCTTCGGGGGGATCAGGTAGATGTGGTCCTTCTCGACCACCATTGCGTCTTCGACGAGGCTGATGGGCAGCGGCGTGCGCCGTGCCAGGATCTCGTCCATCAAGCTCTTGAAGTCAGGCGACAGATGCTGGACGACCACGAAGGCCATGCCGGTCTTGGTCGGGACATTGTCGAAGAAGTGCTCGAGCGCCTCCAGGCCGCCCGCGGAAGCACCGATGCCGACGACGTACGTGGGGGCGAGGTCAACAGGGCGAACGCCGGACCCACTTTCGACGGCGGCCAGCGGGGCACGTTGCGGCATGTGCTCGCCTTAGCAGCAAACGTGCCACGAATGAGCAGGCAAAATCCCCGGCAATTGCCAGAAATCCCCGCCAACGCTGGGCAGGTAGCCAGTGGCGAAATTTGCCTCAGCGCGCATTCGGCCGTGACGGAAATAGACAGGCCGGAGTGGCGTTCTTGACGCGCGATCCAGCGTCGGCGTGCGCTCGGTTTTACGGTCGGCCGTTCGTGTGCAATAGCCACCTCCAACCAGGCTCACTGTCGATGAACCTTGCGCTGTTCGACTTCGACGGAACGGTCACTTTCGAGGACACGTTCACGCCGTTCATCTACTTCGCTTCCAGTCGATCGAGAATCGCGTTCGGCACAGTGTTGCTTGGGCCGATGATTCTCGGCTACAAGCTCGGACTAATCGCGGCTCCGAGGATGCGCGCTGCGGCCGCGCGTGTCTCTTTTCTCGGCCGTCGCGAGAGCGAGCTGAACGCGCTCGGCGTTCGTTACTCGGCCACGCTGTCCGAAGTAGTACGCCCCGAGGCACTCGAGAAAATTCGCTGGCACCAGGCGAACGGCGATCGGGTCGTGGTGGTGTCCGCGTCCCTCGAGGTCTACCTCCGCAATTGGTGCGCGCAGCATGGCGTAGAGCTAATCGGCACGGCGCTGGAGAGCAGAAACGGAGTGCTCTCTGGCCAGTACGCGAGCGGTGACTGCACCGGCCGCGAAAAGGCGCGCAGGGTGCGGGAGCGCTATGACTTGGAGCAGTACGCGACTATTTACGCCTATGGCGACACGAAGGAAGACTACGAGCTACTGAGCCTTGCGACCAAGCCGTTCTTCCGCTGGAAGGCCTGGTCAGGCGCGTGGGACCACCGCCACGCATCGTGAGCTCATGCGCTACTCGGACGGGGCAACGCTAGCGAGCGCGCCAGCGCGTTTGCGCAGCTCGGCGCCGCGCTCCGGGTCGACCATGAACACGTAGTTGGCGAAGCCGATGGCGGACGCGATCGGATCGCCTCCGCTGCCCCACCGCTTGCCGGTGGGGCCGTCTTTTTCGAGTTGGAAAAGGAAGGCTCGGAAGCGACGGAGGGTGCGGCGGTCGACAGCCAGGCGCTCGTTGACGATCAGGCCGGTCACTTCTTGGCGACGCCCGCTGCGCTTGATGCTGACCTTGTCCGGATGAACGCTGAAGCCTTCTTCACGGGCAACTTTGTGCAGCACGGCGAGCATGGCAGCGATAGGCGCCTGTGCGCCGTCGCGCGCAGGGGCTGAAAGCGTGAGATCGTCCGCGTAGCGCGTGTACGCGAGCTGATGCTTTTGCGCGAAGCCACTCAGGCGACGATCGAGGCGACGGCACAAGAGGTTCGTGAGCGCAGGACTCGTGGGGGCGCCTTGCGGTAAATGGCGCGTGCCCTGCGCCACGTAGTACGTCACGCCGTCGAGCTCGGTTTGCACGGTATCGGGCTCGGTGCACAGCAAGGCGAGCAGGGTGGCGACCTCTTCCGAGTAGCCGAGCTTGCGGAACAGCCCTTTGACGCGGCGATAGCCGACGGTCGGGAAGAAATCACGCAGGTCGACATTCACCACCACGGCGGCACCGACGTGCGGACGGGCGTTTGAGACGATCGACCGACCGGTCCGAAAGCCGTGCGCGTGCTCCGAAAGCGCGGGCTTCTCGAGCAGCGCACTCAAGATCCATTGTTGCGCGGCTTTCAGGCGCTTGCGCGGAGCCGAGATCGAGCGCTCTCCGCCGGTACGCTTGGGGATGCGAAAGCGGCGGTACTGCGTGACCGTCGACACTTCACGATTGTAGGTGAGAAAGCGGAGTTGACCCATCGTGAGCTTCAACGCAGAGGCCAAGGCGAGCGCGCTTTGCAACTCGGGTAGGCCATTCGCGCTGAGCGCGCCTTGATTCGCTTCCAAGCGATCGGCGAGCGGACCGAGACCGGCCGAAACTTTGGGGCCGAGATAAGTGAGCTCCTTCGTGTTGCGCTCTTGCACCGCTGCACGCTTGGCAGCGCGCTCGCCCAAGCGGCGCTGCTTCGTCTCCAGCCGGCGCCGCCGCGACTCTGCCATGCGCTTTTGCTTGGCAGCTTCGGCGAGCTTCTTGAGGTTGTGGAGCGATGCTGCCTCTTCCCTCAGCTTCACCAGGCGGGAGCGGAGCTCGCTGACGCGAGCTTCGGTCTCGCTGTCCGCACTGAGCGGTCGATCCTCCGCCCAGAAGCCGAGGCGGATCATTTCCTCGAGCGTGACGGCATCCTTGCCTTCACGCGCAATGCGCTCGTACAGCTCCTTACGAGTGCGCGGAGGCGATTCGTCTGGCATTGCTCGTGAAAAGAAGGCGTAGCAACGAACTACCTTCGTTCTCTCTCAGGACTGGATTGTCTCGGCTCGAGTCAATACGACGTGCTGGTGGTGCAGACGATTCCTGAAGGGAATTCCTCCCGGTCTCGGTACCAGCACGTTGTATTGACACAGTATTGAGCGAGCCAGTGACGCATGCGAAGCGTTAGCCCATGGGCGGCGATCCACCGCCCCAATTGCAAGGTTCTTGTCGCCCGTTGCCACGCGCTCGCCACTATCACTCAAGTGCGCTGCTTCCGCAATGACTCAGCGGCCGAAAAGCGCATGCAAGATGCGTTTCCAGATCAGGATCAGCTGCTGCCAGAACCAGGGCGCGGCGGCCGACGATGCAAGCTCGGTCGGCGCGCTGCCATTCGCGTTCGTCTGCCCGGCTACGGTGGGACGCCCGGCCGCGCCCTGCGTCAAAGGTTGCGTGTGCTCTTGCCGCAGCTCGATTACGTCGGAAATGCCGCGGCGTTGTGCAGCACGCAGCGCGAGCAGGTGATCACACGGGCCGCGGTGTAGCCGATTGCGAATGAAATAGGCGCAACTGCACTGGCCGTCGACCAAGCGGCGATCGGCGTCGAGCACGAACCAGGCGGGCGTCAGCTTGCCCTTGTATTCAATGCGCCCCGCGATCTTCAGGCGAGCGTCACTCTCCGTCACCTCATCGACGGCGATCTTGCCCTGGTGCAGGATGTTTGCAGCTTCCTCTTCGCGCGCGCTGGCGAAACGCAGCGCGGAGGCCGGCAACGGCTCGCGCGTTAGCTCGCGCTTACGATAGACGCCGCTCTCCAGGTCGAAAATCGCGCGTCCTGCCTGCACCCAACCCGCCAGAGCACTGGCAACCACGGGCTCATTCAAGCCCAGGTCCTGCGCCAAGGCAGCCGAGGTCGAGAGCCAGGACTCACCGAGCCGCGCAAAGACGCGCTGCCTGGTGGCGTCGTCTACGTCTTCACGAGCGGCCATGAGATCGAAGTTGCTGGCGGCAGACCAGTCGTTCTTGGTCCAGCCCGAGAGGCCCAGCGTGAACGAGAGCGACCCCAAATCTACCACGTAGAACGAGGGTTGCCCCGTGCCCAAGAGATGCACGCGCACGCTGCGCGCCCGCGGCAGCAAGCGCTCCAAAACATGCAAGCGGCGGCGCCCCCAAACCCGGATCTCGTGCTGGCCATCACCTTTGAAGATGCTGCGCGGGCAACGCACTTCGATGCCCCACGGCTCGACCACGATCACTACCGGTTCGCCCGGCCGCAAGCGATAACGGAGCGCGCGCGGGCCGAAGAGCTCCTTGTTCCGGCGAAGCACCAGACACACGTTCTGGATATCGAGTGGGTGCAAATCGACGACCGTCGTCGGCATGGTCATCGCAGACGAGACCTGCAGAAAGCCGCGTAGCCAACTCTCGGGCACGTCGATCTTCAGCTCGCGGTGCGCTTCACCCGAGGTTGCCACGGACAGACCCGCTGGATCGACATCTAGGCTCGTGCGCTTGTAGCTGCGCAGCTTTTGAAACTCGTCGTACAGGCCGTCGGAGTAGTCGACGTTCGTGGTGCCGCAAGCGCGCTCGCCGAGCTCGTCGAAGCCCTCGTATTTGGCCGACAGGCGACCGTAGCTCGATTCATCCCTGGAAAAGCACTCGAAGAACAGCTGATCCGGGTGCACCGAGATCACTGGATCGAGCTTGAACCACAGCTCGCGATCTCGGTCGTACAAGTACCGCCAGTAACGCGCGCGGGCTTCGTAAAATGCGCCGCGTGATTTGCGCACCCGCGCCTCGAGCGGGTCGAGTTCAGTCCGCAAGCGCTCGATCTCACGGGCCGCAGCCAGCCGCTGCTTGGCCACCGCAACCAAGTCGACGTCCGATTGCTGGGCGCGCCAGGCCAGGTACTTGGTGCGGTCTTTGGGTTTGAAGCGCAAATCCGAGACGACCACGTCGTGCAGCGCGCTGATCGCCTCGCGAAAGCCGAGCGGGTCACGGACCGCACCGTGAAAAGCGGTGGGGGGACGCAAAAGATCGGGCGAAAACGACAGTGCGCTACCTCTCGCGCTCTCGGATACTTTCGACGCTCCCGCGTAGCGATACTCAAAGTCCACGGCTACCCCGCGTTCGAAGGGGAACGGGCGGCGACGAAATGGGCACGGGGACTCCCGGATAGCGCTCGTGCAAATCCACCATCGTCGCGATCAGCGCTCCCTTGTGGCTCACGGCTCGCGTCAACGATTGGCGATCGAGCAGGGGCGCCAGCAAGGCGGCGGCCTGAGCGCTGGCGACTGCCTCCGTGCGCAAGAAGTCGAGCACGCGCTGCTTGGCGACTCCTGCCCGATTCACCTGCGATAGCACCGTGATCAAGCAGGGCAAGAGTCGTTCGAGCAGAGTCAGGTTGCCCCGCGCATATCGCTCCAAGAGCCCAGATACCAGCAGTTGGATGTTGGTCGAGGGGTGCTCTGAAAGGTGGAGCAAGTAGCGCTCGGCGTGTTCGTCGCGCCAATACTCGAGTAGCAATGTCTGTCCGAAGCGCTGCACGGCGGGCTCGATGCTGTCACAGATGGCAACCACGCCGTCCGGAACCAGATCGGCGGGGCTAAAGCTGCGCACGAAATCGAACGCGAACGCGCGGCTGTCCTCCCAGCGCGCGTCGCACAAACGCGAAAGCGCGATGGGCGCGAGCCGAAAACGCTGCTTGGCGGCGCTAGCGAGCGCCCACGCCCCCTGGCGAATCAGCAGGATCTCGTGATTGGCGAGCCGCACGACGAGCTCGAGCTCGAGCTCGTCCGGGTCGAGCAGCGCAACCAATAGACCGCCGGCCTCGCGCGCGTGCGGCGAGCGAGCGCCGACCAACGCCATGACACTCGATACGTCTCGCTTCGGCAAGCAGGCACGCAGCTCGTGGCGGAGCACGGCCACGACGTGCGCGGGCACGCCCTCGGCCGTTCGTGTGAGTAGCGCGTCGAGCAGCTGGGAAGCCACTTCGCGAGCGGCGTCGGGGTATTGGCGCGCGACTTCCAAAAGCAACGCGCGCGTGCCCGAGCGTAGCTCGGCATTCTCGGAGAGCGCGAAATGGGCCAGCAATCCGGGCTCGTGCTCGAACAGCGCGGGTGGCGTGTCGGCCACGATACGCGCGCCGATGGAGCGCACCGCCACGTGCGGCGAGCTCAACAGCGCATCGAGCAATCCGTCTTCGAGCGCACCCTTGCGCGCGCGCCGCAGGACGAGCTCGGCGCCGAACTCTGCGGCCCCGGACAGCGCGTGGCCGAGTAGGTCTCGCATGACGTCGAGGCCGAGGCCGTCGACAGCCGCAGCTGCTCGTTGCAAGAGAAATGCACCTGCGTCGCGAGCGCGCTCGCTCTGCCCTGGCTCGTCGGGCAATTGCATCAAGTGGGCAACCACGAGCAACACCAAATGCCGACCGGCGTCGCCGGCGATCGTCAGCTCGCGCGTCAAACGCAGCGTGGCTTCGCGTACGGCCGCGCTCATGGCCGTGATCAAGAGCGCGAGCAGCTCCGGATCGGCGCGGAGTAAACCCGGGGTACGCTCTATCCAGCTCAGCACCCAGGCGTTCGCTTCATCGAGTCCGGAGCTGAGCGCGGCGCTTGCTAGCACGAGGTTCGGCGCGCGAAGTCGGGCCACGTCGAAGGCCAGGCTGCGCATCGGCGGCTGGGCTCCACGGAGCGCCTCCGCCAACGTTGGGTCGGGAACTCGAGCCAAAAAGGCGCTCTGATCGCGCAGCGCACGCACTGCAAAGTGAATCGCCACGCCCGCCGCGGGCGAAACTGCGATTTGCCACAGCGCGTCGGGGGCAAGATCCCAAAGTGCAGGATAGGACTCTTCGCGCGCTGCGCCCGCGAGGCCTCCCGGCGTATACCCCGGCCGGCAGCGCCACGTCGCTCGGCGATGGCCAGCGCGTTCGTAACGCGCGCTGTTCCCGTACAGCACGAAGTTGAGCGCGTGATAGCGCCCAAAAGCGTCCCAAGTGACAGAGTCGGTTGCCTGCGTTTCCTCGGCGTCGGCGTCGCGATACGAAGTCACGAGCTCACTGGCGAATTTCACGTAGTCCTCGGAGCCGATACTCCCGAGGCGGCGCAAGGTGCGGGCGGCGCGACGTCGGAAATAGTCCATGGTGCTGCGCTTGGCGGCAGCGCTACTTTCGAAACGGCGAGTCAAAAGCGCAAACAGTTCACTGTCGCGACGCAGCTCTGCGGACCAGTTCAAGGTGCGCAAGAGTCCGAGCTCAGCGCCCTCCAAGCGAGCCAAGCGTGCCACGCTCAACACGAGGCGTCTCGCCAGCTGCTCGGCTTCCGACGAGGAGTCGAGGGTGTTGGGCAGGGCGCTCAGATAGAGCCCGAAAATCGCGGCGTGCGCAGCGCTCGGCCGGTCGACGAGCAGCCTTTCTAGCGCACGAATGCGAACCGGGAGCTCGGCTTCCGAGCCTGGTTGCAGTTCGAGCGGCAGGTTCTGCCGAGCCTGCCGTCGCTCTTCGTCGCCAGCGATCGCAACTATCGCGAGCCGCGCTACATCGCGCAAGTGACGGGGTGCTTTCGCGTCAGCGGCGATTGCGCGCAACGGCGTGAGCGAACGAGCGCTGCCACAGCGTGCGAGCGCGCCGATCAAGAAGTGCTGCAAGACTTCGGGCTTCCAGCTCTTCTCGGCGGCGCCTGAGGCGAGCAACTCGAGCAACGCCGGTTCCGCCTGTTGCAAGCCGCGATCCCCCACCTTGCGCACCGCGAGGTAGAGTGGTGTCTGGCCACGATGCCCGCGTTCGAGCGCCGTGATCAATGCTTGCGCGGTGCGCGCGGCGCGTTCTGCGGGATCGACGCCGGAACGTGCGCCCGGCTGCGGGCCAGTGCTAGGCGCGCCGGAGATGGGCTGATAGCCGCGGTTGGTCTTCTCGGCCACGAGTGCCGTGAACAGCGAGCGCGCCCTCTCGAGCGAGATCGGCAGCGGGGTCTTGGTTCCGTCTCGGAGCGCTGTGCCGCGCCGCCCGTAACGAAAATTCACGACGTACTGGGCAGTCGCGACCTCGACTAGATCCACCTCATAGACCTTGTCGCTATTCCCCTCTCGAAACCCCAGCCGTGCCTGATCGACGATTTTCATCGCAGTCTGCACCCTAGCCGAATTCCGACAGCCGCGGCGTGTGAGCGAATCTTGGCCGGACGGAGCGCTTGCGAATAGCGTGTCAGACCAGACGAGGAGCGCCGCGATGCGAGCCAACCACGACCATCATTCGCCCGCTGATCCTGCCCCGGCCAGGCAGCCCCACCAGGCAACGGTTGCGCAGCCCCGATCAGCTCCGGTGACTCCCGCGGCGAGACCCCCGCATCCGGCGACGGTGGCGCCGCCGCGATCCGCCGCAGGAACGCCCTCGGCAAGGTCCCCGCATCCCGCAACGGTGGTGCAGCCCTGGTTGGCCCTGGGTACCCTCTCGGTCAGGCCCCCCCATCCTGCAACGGTGGCGCAACGGCGCGAGGCACTGCAACGCCCCGGGCCGGGAGCAGAGCGGGCCGCGGCGGCTCGTCATCCCGGCAAGGGCCGCGTGCTCCAGCCGATGGACCAGGCTCAGTCCTCGCAGAGCAAGCTGGCCGTCATCGACGGCGAAGAGGCAAAGGCCCTGCGCATCCTGGTTGGGGGGTATACCGAGGCTCCTCTGATCGCGACGTATCGTGAAAAGCTGCTCGCGCAAGCCTTCGCCAACAGGAGTGCCAAGCCGACGATCCTGATTCTCTCGGACCCGAACACGTCCGAGGGCCAGCTCAGCTCCAGCCAGGCGCTCGCCCCCCTCTACGAGGATTTGGCTCTGGTCACCTCGACCATCTTCGACACGACGACTCCACTGATCACGGTCAATGGTGACAAGTTCACCATGAACAGGCGGTTCCACGACTGTTTCAGGCCATTTGCGACCGGACTCAAGAACTTCGACCTCGTGCTCATGCGGCGCGGGCTCTGCTATTGCCACAATGGCGTCGCTTGCTGCGGCGTATCGCGGCTGGGCAGGTGGGACAGCCAACTCCTGCTGGAGGTGGGCAGGGCTTTGTCGAACGATCCAAAGGCGTGCGGGCTACTCGCCGGGGCTTTCATGGACTTCGACGCCGTGGGCAACGGGCAGACGACCTATGGATCCTGGGTCCAGGCAGCGCTCGACGCCATGAAGGCCGATCCGGCGCTCGACGTGCGCGTGATCCTCGACGGCAAGACCTTCGTGGGCCTCAAGGTCACTTACAATCACGCCAAGGCGATCCCCCACGAAGTCCCCCCCGTGGTCATCAACCACGTGATCAAGCTGGATCTCACCTACGATCTCTACGACCTGGAATTGGAACCGTTCCCGATGCCAAGCGGAGAGAGCGAGGTGCAAAAGAAGCTGAGCTCTCCCACGTACGTCAATTCGGCGAATGTGGTGAAGCTGAACCTCGACGACGACTGGTGATCTGAAGCGGGCGAGACGCACTACCGGCCCGGCACGTAGCCAGAAGAGAGCGCGCACTTCGTTGGGGCGATCGCGAACCAGCTGCGCACCTCGCAATACACTGTCTTCCCGCACTCAGGAACCGACGCCGCGCCACGAACTCTGCTACGAACGTGGGATGCGGGAGAGATATGCGCGGGCTGCACGAATGGCTGCGTTGCTCATCGCGCTGACCTCGATCCAGGCGTGCGGCAAGCCCAAGTCGCGTCCAGCGCAACCTGCAACACAGGTCGATCCCGTCCAGGCAAACCGCATCCCGGAGCCAGACCCGGTAGACGACCCTGGGGCCCCTCTTTCGCCCGAGCTCGAAGAGATCGTGGCTGGCATCGCCGAGGGAGACAGAGTCGAAAGCTCTACCGTCGGCCTGGCTGGGCGCTCCAGCCAATGGCCCAAGTACGAAAGGCTCAAGGAGCTCGCCACGGTCCCTCAACTCATCGGCTTGACCGACCACGAAAACGCGGCCGTTCGCTGCTACTCGTTTCAAGCACTGGCGGCCAAGAGCTCAGCTCGAGTCTTCGACGTCTTGTTGAAGCATCTCCGTGACAACGAGCAAGTCAGCACACAACAAGGTTGTGTCGGAGGCACTGAGCTCACCGGTGACTACTTCGTCGAGATCGTCACGATGGGCGCTGTCGAACCCTCTACCTATCAACTGAATGGTACCGAGCGTGCGCGGCTCGATTACATCTTGCTCAACGACCAGTCCGTCAAGCTCCGCGCTAGGTCTCGGACCCTTCGCGCGCTGAAACCAACGCCTGGCGATTACGCCAGAGTCCGACAGCTCGCCAGCGACGACCGAAGCGGAGAGGCTCTGCGCGTTTTGGCGAAGTACCAAAGGTCGGCGGATGTCGAGCTCATTACTACCTTCTTTTGGCGTGAGAGCGAAGAGCTCAAGGCCCTGTATGCGGCCAGGGAGTTTCCCGATGATTCCTTCTACCCGCTGGTGACGAAGATCTTCGAGCAGGAGTGGGGCCAGGAGTTGTACGACTACCCTAAGTGGCGCCTCTGCTATCAGGTGCTGGCGAGATATCCCCGCCCAGAGACGCTCCGTCTATTCGAGCGAACCTTGAAAGCAACCGATCCGTTTCGGCACCAAATGCTGAGCGGGTATCTGTTGGTCGCCATAAACAAATATCCGAACGCGTTGTTCGAACCACTCAAGGCGCAAATAGCGCTTGGTCAGCATGCGAACCTGCGAGCGGATCTAGAAGACGACGACTGAACATCGTCTCCGGCAGGGCGCAGCGTTCAGCACCGAGTAGAACTCTGCGTGCTTTGAGCGGTGGCTTTACTCCGCCGGTCGGGGGCGGGTTCGGCGGAGGCATCAAGTTGCCCGAGGTCGGGGGAGTGTTCGTGGGTGGTGGTGCGCTGGGTGGCCGTGCGCTGGGTGGCGGTGCCACCAGGTTGCCGGAGGTTGGTGGGATGGTGGCCACGCCGCCCGCGCCGCCCGCAACGTTAACGCCTGCGTCCTCGACGCTTGCCGGTGCGCCGGCAATGCTGGGAGGAGGTGGAGCGACCAAATTGCCCGAGGTCACCGGCTCGCGCCCACAAGCAGCCACGTAGTTGATGGTCGCGACGCCGACCGAAGCGATCAAGAGCTTTCTAGACGGGCTGGGCTGGCGCATGCCGATACCAAAGCACGCCAGCGTCCAGATTTCTGCAGGCAGGGCAAAAGAAAAGAGCCTCCCGACCTTACGGTCGAGAGGCTCTGATGGCCGAGCGCTAGCTGCTCGTCACTTCTTGTGATGCACGGTGGCCCAGCCGTTGCCCGGCATATCGAAACTAAACTTGGTGCCGCCGAGTGATACCGTCGCCATCTTGGCCGCGCCCGAGTTGTACATGACCACGACGATCGTGCCGTCCGGGTTCTTGAACGCCAAAGCATCGCCGCCGGACGTGCCGATGACGTTCGCCTTGGGCGCGACGAATTGCGAGAGGTGGCGGAAGACGAAATAGGCCGGAGTCTGGATCAGCTTCTTCGCGCCGCGGTCCACGACGATGAGAGCGTTCTGGTGCCAGGGCTTCGACACATTCAAGTTCGTGCCCAGCGTGTCGAGCACCATGTTCCAGGCGCTGTACCCGTTCACGCCTTTGTTGATCCAATCCCTGATGTTCTTCCAGCTCTCGACGCCGTAAGCGTAGTCGTTCTGGGGCTTGTCCGGATCGCAAGTGCTGGTCGCGTTGGGACTGGTGAAGCCGCAGTAGTTGCCGCAGCGATGCTCGGTCTGCCAGATGGGCTTATTCGTCGATTTCAGACTGCCGACGGCGCCATCCGTATTCCACTGCAGGCCAAAGCCTTTGACGAAGCCCAGCGCCTTGCTGTCTTGTGCCAGGGACTTGGCGATATCGGCGTCCGTCTCCTTGGACATGGTTCCGCACCAGATCGCAGCGGGAACTTTGTCCTTCTCGAAGAGCGGCCCCAGGTGGTCGCGAATGAACTTGATGTACAGCGCTCCGCTCCAAAGGCAGCTCGGATACGGATTGACATAGCCGGGCTCGTTCTGCGGGTGAATCGCCCCGATCGTCAGCCCCTCGGCGGCGTAACCTTGCACGAATTTTTCGAGATAGAGCGCGAACGCGTCCAGCACCTTGGGATCATCCTTCATGCTCCCGTCGTCGGTGCTGTTGTTGCTCTTCATCCAGGCCGGCGGCGTCCACGGGCTCGCCCACAGCTTGAGATCGGGTTTGATGGCCACACCGGCCTTGATGTACGGAATCAAGAGCTTCTTGTCCTGCGCGAGCGTAAAGCTCGACATGGTGAAGTCGTCCTTCGTTTCCGCCAGCGTGTAACGCTTCATGGCGTAGTCGCTCGCGCCGATGGGCACCCGTCCGTACGTGAAGTTCGCGCCATCCGCGGCGTCGAACAGCCACTTCATGGCTTGCACGCGCTGGGCGTCGGTCAAGACCGCGAGCGCATCCCAGCCCGCCTCGTTGAAGGTGCCGCCGAAGCCGTCCCAGCTCTGCTTCAGCGAGCCGTC
>DATEPG010000561.1:0-23837 GCA_035273265.1 Polyangiaceae bacterium | reverse complement strand
GCTGGCGATCAGCATGTCTTCGTCCGGCTTGGCTGCCACCCCGGACATGTTGCCGCACTCGGAAGGAATGCCTGCGAGGTTCCCCGACGCATTGATCCACTCGCCGGTCGGCACGACGTCGCCGCCGCCGGTGCCATTTCCGGCTCCGCCACCTTGGGTCCCTGCGGCCCCTGCGGTCCCCATGTTGTTGTCGGCCGGCGGACAAGCGGTGTAGAAAGTACACCCGCTGCCAAAGACGGCCCACGCCAGTGCGAGGAACGTGACGCTTGGCCCGTTGAGCAGCACGCGGATGGTCATGTTTGGCAGATATCACGCTCGCTTCGCGCGGTCCATGTCGTCCAAACGCAGGATTGTACCTGGCCGCAGCCAAAGAGGACGCCAGCAATTCGCCCACCGCGGCGGCGAGCAATGCTAAAAGCTGCTGAAGTGGCACAAGCTCGATTTCACATCCCATCGCTCGACGGCTTGCGCACGTTCAGCTTCGGCATCGTCTTCATCGCGCATGCCGGCCTCGGTAACATCGTCCCCGGCGGCTTCGGCGTCACGGTGTTTTTCTTCCTATCCGGTTTTCTGATTACGACGCTGATGCGTCAAGAATGGCAGAAAACAGGCACGGTCTCCTTACGGCATTTCTATATCCGCCGTGCGCTGCGCATCTTGCCGCCATTCTACTTAGTGCTGTTCGTCGCCTGCGCTTTGACCGCGGCGGGCATGTTGCCCGGCCAGCTCGGCCTGCACGCCGTTTTGGCCCAGGCGCTGCACGTCGCCAATTACTGGGTCGTGGCGCATGGCCCTGTCGGCTTTGCCCCTGGCACGGGTGTGTATTGGTCGCTCGCGGTCGAGGAGCACTTTTACTTCCTGTTTCCCTTGCTCTACCTGCTTTTGAGGCGGTTGGGAGCCAGCCCCGCGCGTCAAGCTTGGGCGCTGCTCTCGCTGTGCGCCGCGATCCTGCTGTGGCGCTGCGTGTTGGTGTTCGGCTTCCATAGCGCCGAGGACCGAACGTACGTCGCGAGCGACACACGCTTCGATTCGATCTTGTTCGGCTGCCTGCTCGCCGTGTACGGCAACCCAATTTTGGATGCGCCGAAGAAGAGCGAATTCTTTTGGAAGTACGCGCTGCTGCCGCTTTCGATCTGCGGCTTGCTGGCGAGCTTCTTGCTGCGCGATCCGCGCTTTCGAGAGACCTTTCGCTATTCACTCCAAGGGATTGCGCTGATCCCGGTTTTCGTTTGCGCCGTGCGCTATCCCACCTGGGGCGTCATGAGAGTGCTGAACTATCGCCCCGTGGTGTTCGTGGGCGGCCTTTCGTACTCGCTGTATTTGATCCATCAAATCGTGTTCATCGCCTTCGAAGAGCACCTGGGGGCGACCACCGGCCTGCTCTTTCGCAGCTTGGCTACGCTCGCGGTCTCCCTGTTGCTCGCATGGCTGGTACAGGTCACCATCGAGAAACCCTGCGCTCGCTTGCGGCGTCGGTTTTCCGACTGACGGACGGATCGGGTTGCCTGCCGATCAAGGAGCTGCAAGGCTTTACGGAGGCGTCCCCGAACCGACGTGGGAACCTCTCGCCTTCGATGGCAAAGTTCTTCCTCCTCTCAATCATCATCGCGATCATGTCCTTGCCGGCGCGCGCAGCGCGCCTAGAAGACCCGCGCGAGGGCCTGCGTCGAGCGCTGATCAACGTTGCCATCTTCGACGTGCTGTACATGGTCGGCCTGAAGTGGCTGTACGGTAAATCAGGCGCTACCCACGCGGTGTACATGCTTTGCATCGTGCTCTTGTTCCGTTACCTGGGCCGGCGCGACAAAAAGCTGGTCCAAGCAAAGAAGCCGGGGGTCGCCCAGTGAGCGAAGGAAACGCGCCGCACTGGGCTGCAGTACCGGGCGGCGCCGCCATGCACCCCGCGCCGCGCCCTGCCCCCAATCCAAAGATCACCGGGGACGTGTACGCCGCGCTCGCCGTCGCGATCGTACTCTCGGTGCTTGGTTCACTGATCGGTGACTCGACCGTCGGGATGCTGCTCGCGCCGATCGTGTTCGGCGCGATGGTTTACTGCATGACCCGCGTGCCCCTGCGCACGTCGGTCATGGCCCTGATCTTCTTGGCCTTCACGCTCGAGAACCCGGGTGACGCGGAGAACATCTGGGACGGACCCTTCGCCGGTGTCGGCGCGATGATGCTGTCGCACCTGAACACCGTCGATCGCAGCCTCGGCATCACGTCCTGGATGTCGTTCTCGGGCATCGATTTGTGCCTCGCAACGTTGCTGATCATCGCTTACGTCCGCCGACGAAGCGGCTCGAAAGTCGACCGCATCGAACACACGCCCACGCCGCGGCCACTGGTGCAGATGGCATGGGTCACCTACGGCGGTATCGTCTTCACGCTGCTGAGCGGTTTGGCACGCGGCGGCGTCTTCGGCATGACGCTCTGGCAGATCGACCGGGTGATCTACGTCCCGACCGTCTTCTTGCTGTGCCACTTCGCCTTTCGCGGGCCGCGCGACTTGCCCGGGCTGGCGAAGATCCTGTTGTGCGCCGCCTCGTACAAGGCGCTGGTCGCCATTTACGTCGTCAACACGGTCAAGGTTGATCCCGATCCAGAGACGAAGATCGCGCGCATCGCCTGTGCCACGAACCACGCTGACTCGATCTTGTTTTCTTGCGCGTTCGTGCTCACGCTAGCGATGCTGTTCGAGCGCGTGAAGGGGCGCGGCAAGTGGTACGCGGTCGCGCTGCTCCCGCTCTTGAGCGCCGGCATGATCGCGAACAACCGGCGCATGGCCTGGGTCGAGGTCGGCCTGGTCTTTCTGACCGTGTACATCGTTGCCGACGAGAGCCCCGTAAAACGAAAGATTCGCCGCGCCTTGATCGCGCTGAGCCCGTTCATCGCAGGCTACGTCTTGGCTGGCTGGGAATCGAAGGCCGCCGTCTTCAAGCCCGCACAAATGGTGCGTTCGATCGTGGACCCACAAAGCGACGGTTCGACGATGTGGCGCGAGTACGAGAACTTCAACCTGATCAGCACGTATCAGATCCACCCCATCATCGGCAGCGGCTACGGCATCCCCTACGTCGAGTTCTTTCCCATGCCCGAGATCCCCTATGATCTCGAGCACTATGCGCCGCACAACAGCATCCTCGGGCTGTGGTGCTACGCGGGCGTGCTGGGCTTCTTCGCGCTCACCATCCTCTGGGCGGGCGGCATCTACTTCGGGATGCGCGTCTATCACACCACGCGTGAGCCGATGTATCGCGCAGCGGCCTTGGTCAGCTTTGGCTCGATCTTGATCTACATGGTGCAGTGCTGGGGCGACATGGGCCTCGGCACCTGGACCGGTGTCTTCACCGTCGGTCCAGCACTGGCGATCGTGGGCAAGTTGCTCGCGGCTTCAGGCGGCTGGAGCGGCGACAAGAAAATACGACGCGCGAACGGTTGAGAGGTCGAGAACTCTGCGCTCAGAGAGCACGAGCCCAAGCTCAGCCGTTACCGTTCGGCCACTGTCCCCAAGGCAGCTCGGGATACTTTCCGGTAAGCGCCTTCAAAAACTCGATCAGGGCGGCGCGATCTTCAGAGGAAAGTGTGGTCGGGACGAGCTTTGGATCGACGTCACCGACGAAGCCGCTCTGGCCCTTGCCCCCGCCCTGCAGGTGGAATTCGACCACGGCCTCCAACGTCGGAAACGCACCATTGTGGCCGTACGGGGCCGACTTGGGTAGGTTGCGTAGCGAGGGTGTGCGGAACGCGCCGAGCACGGGGGTCATGTCCGAGGGCGCAGGCGCAGGCCCGTCGTAGAAAGCGCCCGACGCGCTGAACGGGCTGTCCTTTAGCAAGGCAACGCCCAAAGCGCGGCCTCGGTCGGGCTCCTGTCCGGGTGCTGCTGGAACTCCCAAGTTGTGAAAGGCGCTGTCGCTCAGCGAGGGTCCACTGTGGCAGTCGAGACAGCCTGCACCCGCGAACACGTACATGCCATGCACCTGCTTCGCGTTCAGCGCGGTTTCGTTGCCTGCGAGAAAGTCGTCCACCGGTGATGGGCCGGTGACGACTTTTCGCATGTACGCCTCGAGTGCCTTGCCGACGTTGGCGGCAATGCCATTGATCGTGTGCTGGTCGTCAGCTGACATCCGATCGAACGCTGCATCGCCGGGCGCGCCCTTCGCGGGAAAGCGCGCAGAATCCGAAATGTCCGGCAGGGGGCCGAATACCGGCTCGTATTCCTTCTTGTAAAGCGTGACGAGCAGGTGCGCGAGCTCGAGCCGTGAGAAGCCCATCTCCGCAGGATTTTCGAAGGCGAACAGCGGCTGCGACCAAAGGCTATCCGCACGGCCGTCCCACAGGAAATTATCGTAGCGAGCGGCATTGAAGATCGTCGGCGAATTGCGATCTCCCGCGGCCAGTCCCTTGGTCGGGATCGCCTCGTTGATCGTGAACGCGGAATCCACCGAGTGGCAGCTTTCGCAACGTACCGCCAGGTTCTGCGAGAAGCGCGCGTCGAAAAAGACGTGGAATCCGAAGATGGCGGCATCGAAGTCGTCCGCTTTCTCGTTTCCGTGCGACACGGGCAGGCTACTGAGCTGCTTGATCCCTGCCAGCTCCGCACACCGAGCAGCGCTCAGGCCGGCTTCGCTGCAGGTCTGCACGTGGCCGCCACCAGCCTCGGACGACGCTCCACTGGCATTGGACGAAGCACCGCTCGCGCCGGGTGAAGCACCGCCCACCGAGTTCGCCCCAGCGCCGCCTGCGGCGTTGGGGTCAGAACTGCAGGCGATCAACGCCGCGACCGTACAGAGCGCTGCGAGTCCCTTCGTGCTCATGGTTTGTAGGTATAGCAATCAGCGTCGCTGTAAGAATCCGGCAATGCGACGTTCTCTTCGAAGCCCAGATTATCCCAGGTGTGCGGCTCGGCATAGATGGTGTTGTTCAGGTAGTAGAGCTGACCCGTGCGGTCCGCGAAATCAAACAGCATTTCGGTGTGTTCGGCGCTCGAGTGATAGAGCGCCTCGTTGAACCCAACCGCTGCCTCGGCCATGGTCAACGGTTGTGGACCGAAGTCGTTGCACATCCGCTGCTGGCCATTCACGTACATGATGATGCGTTGGCGCGAGATGTAGAAATCGAAGTGTGACGCGGGCGCAACCTGGATCAAATCGTCGAGGATACCGGTATCGGTGACCTTGTCGCCCTTCATCAAGCGGTACCAGGCGGCGGCGTAGCCGGCGTTGACCTGCTGAGGCGAGACATTCACCGCGCTCTGCAGTTTCGGAGCGTCCGGCTTGTGGATCAAGACGATCACCGAACTCTGCGGGTTGGACGCGCCAATCGGGACCGCGGTGCTCAAACCATCGTGCGGGAACACGACCAGGCAATTCCATCCGGCCGATGAAGGGTTGGCGCCATCGGGCTGAAAGAAGCCGGAGTTGAGCGAAATGACGTTGGTCAAGAGTCCGTTCTGAGCGAACGTTTGCCCTGCTTTGTCGGCGCCGCACAGCGAGAGCCACCAATAGCGTCGCGAGGTGCTGTTGGTCGAGCCCTCGAAAGTCACGTGCAGGTAGCCACCGTCGGAAAAGTGCGCCGGTTTCTTCGGGATCGTGATCAGCGCGCCCATCGTATCTTGATCGCTGTCCGCGAGCAGCGTTTGGAGTTGGCCGCGTTTGATGGAGAAGTGATTGTCCTTCGTCATCACCGTGTTCGTCGCGTAGAAAGCGAACTGCTCGTTCTGATAGATCGCGTAGCCATAACCGTAGCCGGGCGGCGCATGAAACGAGTCGTTGTCGTTCTCGCCGCCAGATACCCATTTGGGCTGGTCGTCTTTGGTGAAGTCAGCGAAAAAGCCGCTGGTTCGGCGCTTGGCTGCCGCGGCTGCATCGAGCGGGCTCACCATCACCTTCCAGCGCTTCAGAACGATCGGCGCGATCGGCTCGGCGGGCATGCCTGGCACCTTCGCTGGGCCGTGGCCATTGATGATCAGACTCCCGTACTTGGCGCGGGTCGTCGCCTCACTGACGATCGGCACGGGCGTGAGTAGATCCGGATTGGCATCCGGACTGGTGATCTTGAAGGTCATGTCCACCACACCGGGTAGGCCAGTGAAGGGGCAAAGCTGGTCGATGGCCTCGACGATGAACTCGGTCGGCTCGGTCACGTCCGCCACCTCGATCTGGCGCATCACCTCCGGGACTTTCAACGCCGGACCCGATCGCTGGCGCAAACCGGCACAGTAGATGGTCGCTCCGTTCACCACCACGTGGTTGGCGGGATCCGTCAGGATCTCCACGCCCTCTTTCTGCACGAACGCGCGATAGTCCTTCGCGCCTTCCACGGCTTCGATGTTGATGATCGCGCTATCGAGATTGGAGATGACGACCGCGTTCGGGTCGACCGGTGGGATCTGCGACGGCGGAAGCGTGGTCAGCGGCCCTGTCAGCGCACCGGCAGCTCCGGCTCCGGCCCCTGGTAGCGACGTCCCGGCTCCGCCCTCGGCAGGCGATCCACTGCCGCCGGCGCCTGCGCCGGACGCGTTCGGAGAACTACCGGAGGAGCCGCAGGCCGTCGTCAAGAGCACGAAGGGTACGAAGATCAGTGCAGCGCGTGAGTGCATGAGTCCCATAACGGTACGTCACGAGAAAAAAATAGGAAGCGGAATTCGATTTCCGGCCATGCGCGTAACCGCATGTATGCAATTCTGCATGAGAGCAGATTGTTTCCGTTGCTGGCTCGACCTGAAAAGTAGCGTCGATTCGCCGACTTGCAAGGCCCCGCGAGGAGCTCGCTCGGAACCCTCGATTCGCCGCGCACGGTGTGCGCACTGACCAAACCGTGACCGGCGAGCACATGGGCCCACCCCCGATAACCCCGCGGCGTTACTGACCGAAGCGCGCCGCGTGACCGGCCTCGATGGAAGAAACGATATTGGCCACGAACGCATCCAAGCCGGCGCGCTGCTCGACGAACTTGCGAGCCGCAGCGCCCATGCGAGCGGCATCCTCGGGAGCAGCCAGCATGCGTTGGATCGCTCCGCGCAACGCAGCGGGATCGCTCGGCGGCACATACACACCGGTCACGCCGTCCACGATCGTATCGGTTTGCCCGTGAGTGCGGGTCGCGATCACGCACTTACCCATCGACATCATCTCGAGGATGGTCGCGATTCCGGTCTGGTAGTGGTTCTGCAAGATCGGTACGACGGCCAGCGCGGAGCGCGCATACAGCTCGCGCAGCTCATAGCGATTTTTGCGGCCCCATTTCACGTTCTCCGGTAAGGCTCGCTTCGGGCGTAGAGGCTGGTCGATCCAGGGACTACCCGCAGCAATCTCCACCGTCACCGGCAAACCTTGCACCGCGTCGACCAGGCAATCGTAGTCGCGCAACAGTTGTCCCGCTGCGCAAATCGAGTTCGGTTCGGTCGCGCGTCCATCGGGTCGGAAGAACTCCTGGTCGGCGTGGTAGAAGATCCGCTCGACGGAGCTCGCTGGCAGACCGAGACCCTCGATCGCGAGCCGCTCCTCCGAAGTCGAATACACCAGCGTGCGATCGATCGCCCCCGCGACTCGCCCAACCTTGAAGAACAATTGCTTCTTCTGCGGAAACAGCGTGTGAGCAATCATCGTGTGCGATGCACGCACGCCGCGCGCGCGCATCAGCAGCGCAAGCGGCAGGCCGATGTCCTCACCCGTGGTGAAGAAAGCGTCGCAGTTCGAGCGCTCGCGAAAGCCCAGCAATGCCACCGCGGCTGACCTGCCCGCGGTGCGGGCAGTGAGCTTGACCGCCGGATCGCGAGAGCGCTCCACGTCCTGAAAGTCGATGACTTTCGCGTCGAGCACGCGAGCGAGCTCGAACACATCAAGCCGCGGCTCCCGCTTCCGCGCAATATTTGCTCTGAGCTCCTCGTCGAAGCGGCCCGCAGCCAGGATCAAGCAGCGCATTTTTGGAGATCCTCTCATAAGCGGACGCGGAGAAAGGCGCAAGCCTCGAGCGCGGACACGAAGGGCAACTCGGCTGTCAGCGGGCCGAGAGCCGAGCTTCGTAGAACTTCTCGAGGCGGCTGACGATGCTGGTCCAGCTATACTTTTGCTCCATCAGCTGCCGGCCTGCTCGACCCAGACGGGCCGCACACTCGGGATCCGAGATCACTCGTCCGACCTGCGCCGCGAAGTCGGTTGGTTCGTCGGCGAGCAGCAAGTGCTGATCGTGAATTACGTCCAAACCTTCGGCGCCGAGGCGCGTCGAAATGACCGCCTTGCCCTTCGCCAACGCCTCCACGATCTTCAAGCGAGTGCCGCCACCGATTCGCAACGGCACCACGATGGCCGCGGCCTTGTCGATGTAGGGGCCCACCTCGTCCACCATGCCGATGATCTCGACTCCGTTGCCTTGCCGATCGAGCACGGACTGCCGAGCGCCCGGACCAATCACCCAAAATCGCGCGTCCGGGTGAGCACCTCGAATCTTCGGGAACACATCGTCGATGAAGTGCGTCACTCCGTCGTGATTCGGGTGGTAGTTGATGGCACCGAAGAAGAGCAGTAGCTTCGGCTCGGCGGTCTGACCTACCGTCGGCGCGAACTCGGCGATGTCGACGCCGTTCGGTACGACTGCCGTGCGCGCTGCCGGATACTCTTCCAACACCAGCGCTTCGTCGCGGTCGGAAGTGAACGTCACGCCGTCGAAGCGACGCCAAGCAGCGCGCTCCTCGCGCGCCAGCTTCCGCCAATTCATCCGATTGTAGATGTGCCGACCGAGCTCTCCCGGAGTGCGCGCGGTCCGCCGAAGGATATCGAACTCGACGTTGTGCTCGTCCAAAACGAACAGCGGATCGGCTGGCTTGCCGGCGTCGAATTGAAACGCGGCCATTTGCGCGAACTCGAATTGAACTACGTCGTAGCGGGTCCGGCTCAGCATGCCGTCCAAGACACGTTGAAAGTCCGTGCGGCGCGCAGCCAACAAGTGTTCGAAGCTGTGCAGTGAGGCCAGTGAGCGCAATTGAAGGCTGCGCTTTTCGCGAATATCCGTCAGGTCTAAATTGGGCACCGTTACGACTTCGCGACAAAATTCTCGAGTGGCCGCGAGCGAGGAGTGCTCCCATTCATCCGTGCGATTGAAGGCCAACACTGATACTTCGTGACTCTTCGCGAGCCCACGCATCAGACCATCGAGGCGTCTTTGTCCACCAAAGCGCGGTGGGCTGGGAAGAAAGGGCGTCACAAACAGAATTTTCATATTCGAGCCCGCGTTTAACACGGCGTTTTGCCGACCGCTAGCTCTCGGCGGATGGCTGGTTCACGGGCAGTTCGCCTCAGTGTTTCGCTTGTAATTGCCACGGAGTCACGCCGGCGTTTCCGCATCCAGCAGCGCGCTTTAGAACGCGCCCACACCTGGCTCGTCGTAGGAGAGCATGATACATCGATGCCTTAAGTTCACTCCAGTGTCGTCGTCCAGTTGGCACGAGGAAAAGATGGTACTCAAAAGAACTAGTATTGCTTTTGCGATGTGCGCACTCGCCTGCGGCGGGAACAAGCCGGCGATCGAGTCAGGCGGCGCTGCTGGACAAGGAGTCAGCGCCAGTGGCGCGGGCCAAGTGGCGGGCGCGAACGGCGAGGGTGCCAGTGGCGCAGGCCAAGTGGCTGGTGCGAGCACGACCGCCGCGAGCGGCGCGAGCGGCGCGAGTAGCGCGACCGGCGCGAGCGGTGCAGGCCAAGTGCCCACCTCGGTGTTGAAGATCTTGCCGGGAGCAACCTCGGTCATCCAGGGCAGCACCGCGCAATTCACTGCCTCGGTTCAGGGTGCTGAAATGGGCACCGTCACCTGGAGCGTGGTCGAACAGGGCAAGTGTGGCAGCGTCGACAGCACCGGCCTCTACACGGCTCCCCCGACCCAGCCACAGCCCAGCGCTTGCCACCTGCAGGCCACGACGGAAAAGCCAAAGCTCAGCGCAGTGGTCACCGTCACCGTCGCGCTGCCTCCGGCCACCGGCAAGCTGGATACCTGGGAAAACGTCACGCCGCCCGGCATCACGCTCGATCAGAACTTCCACGGCTCTCAACAAAATTTCGGAGCAATGGGCGTCGTGGCCGATCCGGTGCGACCGAACGAGCTGTACGCCTTCTTCTGTTATCAAGGCGTGTGGAAATCAGTCGACTACGGGCTCACCTGGAACAAGGTCAGCACCGGGATGAACGGCGCCAAGTTGGACGACGGCCGTCCTTGGACGGCAAAGATCGACGACGATCCCGCGCGTGACGCCGCGACCCCGCCCACGCTGTACACCACGAGCGGCTATGGCTCTGCCCTCGGCGTGTACAAGTCGACCGACGGCGGTGTGAACTGGACGATCTACGCCCCAGGGCTCGATGTCTACAGCTTCGATATCGATCCCTACGATCATCAGCACCTGCTGACTGGCATGCACGAGTTTCACAATCTGGCGGAGTCGACGGACGGCGGGAAGAATTGGAAGACGATTCCGACGGACCCGAGCAACGGAAAGTCGATCTACCCGTACTTCATGGACACCGGTGATCCGGTAACCACGCGCAAGACTTGGTTGCTCATCCCCCAAATCGACTCCGGCAACTCCACGTACACCTCGGATGGTGGCGCGACGTTCAAGCCCACGGGCGGCGGCGTGTTCGCGCACCCCCATGGCGGCAATCAATTCTTCAGGGATTCGACCAAGATCGGTTATGCGGCCGGTTCAGGGGGTGTTTGGGAAACACTCGACGCCGGGCTGAATTGGAGGAAGACCTACTCCGCCAGCAACTACGGATACGCGAACGGCGTGGTGGGCACCAAGAATTCACTCTACTCCTGGGATACGGGCTCGAACCTGGGCGGCATCGGCGGCTCCCACATCCACAAAGCCGCCCGCAAGCCGGGCAGCGAATGGAAACCGGTCGTGACACCGGCGAGCATGAGCAATGGTCCGCAGGGCATGGCTGTCACCTATGACGGAGCGCACTACATCCTGGTCGGTGGCGCGGTAAACGCAGGCGTCTGGCGCTACGTGGAACCGTGATCTCCGAGCAGGCCAGCACGCTGGGCGCGCGAAGCTCCTAGAGAAACGCTTCCACCGCGCCCGGGTCTGGGCGTAAGAAGAAGTCGGTGAACGGCATTCTTCTCCAGGCGAGCGCGGTCGTGCTGGCGCTGCCGTTGCTCGGGCTGATCGTGCTCCGTAAAACGCTCACGCCCGAGTGGGTGCTGCGGAGCATGCTGGCCGTTGCGGTCTGGGTTCGCCTATGCCTCGCCGTGTTCGTACCCACGTTCCAAGCCCCCGACGAAGAAGCGCACTTCAACGTCATTCGCTACATCGCCCTGCACCACGCCTTACCACTTCAGCCGGCGCAGCTCGATTTCCGCATCCACGACTACGAAGCCTACCAGCCGCCGCTCTATTACCTGCTGAGCAGCGTGCCTTACACGCTCGGCCGGGCGCTGCTCGGCGATGACGCCCCGAAGCTGGTGGTGCTGCTACGTGTCGTTGGCATCGGCTGGTGGTGGGCAACCGCACGCGTCACGCTCCGCCTGCTGCAACGCGCGGGAGTTACCGACGCAGCGCTGCGCTTCGGCGTAATGGCCGTGATCTGCTTCGTACCCACGCAGGTCTACACCTCAGCGGCACTCACGAACGACAACGCCGTCGTGTTCTTCGCCGTGCTGAGCTTGTACTTGGCGTTCGGCGCGCGCGGCTGGCACGGCGCCATCGTGATGGGATTTGCACTTGCAGCTTTGTTGTTGAGCAAGCTCAACGGCGCAGGCGCATTCGTCGGCGCCATCACTCTGTATGCGTTGCAGTTACTGGAGAGCGAGCCGAAGCGAATGCGTGCAGCAGCGCGCCTCGCTTTGGCCGGAGCGATCGTGATTGCGCTGCTCGCGCCCTGGCTCCATCGCAACCTGACGGAGTATGGCTCGTTGCTCGCGCTCGATCGCGGCAATCCGGCCGCGCACTGGCCAATCGTTTCCGGAAGCATCAAGGTCGCACGCTCACTGGCCGGCGGTTTTTGGGCCGTTTCAGGGGTCGAATCGGAGATTCGGCAACTTCCGGGGATATCGTTCGTGCTGACCTGCGTCGTGGGCGTCGGCTGCGCGGGAGCTGCCCTGAAGCGGGACGAAACCGTACGCGGGCTGTTCCGCAGTCGAGCGCGGAAGCTGACTCTGGCCTGCGCGGTGTCGCTGTCGTTGACGCTCGCTTCCGCGTTCTCGTTCGGCCTTCGGAGCGGCATGCCGCACGGGCGCCTGCTATTCGGTGCGCTGCTACCGATTGCGCTATTGTACGCGGTAGGCATGCGGCACCTCGGCGCTAGAGTCGGCTCGGCGCTGCGGACCACGATCGCCCCACTCGCAGGCTACACGGCAGCGTTCACCGTAGTCACATTGGGTACGATGGGAGCGCTGCTTCCTGGCGCCGTTGCTGCGCTGGGCATGGCGGCGCTTTGGCTGATCACGGGCCGCCTGGCCCCGGACGTGAGGACACGACGATGATTCCGAGCTCAGCGTTCATTACGGTAGGTGAGACCCAAAAGAACATGCGCGCCGTGGCTGAAGGGCGCACACCCGGCGCGGAGTTCGCGGTCCTGCGCACGAACCAATTTTCGCAAGTGCTCGCCATGGTCGACGAAGGGGGCCGGCCCGGAAGCGACGTGCCGTATTGGTCGTTCGCTCTGCGCGCTTATCTGAAGACCTGGAAGTTGCGAAACATCTACCTCGGCGAGGAGTTCCCTGGCATCGAGTATTTGGCAGCACACGCGCTGTTCCGACGGCCCAAGCGGATCGCCATGCTGATCCACAATGTCGCCAGTTTGCGCAGGCGCTTGCCGCTGGCCACGTTTCGCCTCGCCAAGCTGGTCGATCATTTCCTGTGCTTGTCCGAGGAAAGTCGGCGTGAGCTCGAATCGCGCTACGGCGTCGAGCCGAGCCGCATCACGGTCATCGGCTCGCGTGTCGACACCGTGTTCTTTGCGCCAGATCAAGCGGCCCGCGTCGAACGACAGGTCTGCTCGGCTGGAGCCGTGAACCGAGACTACAAAACCTTGATCGAGGCCGTGAGACCGCTGGCTGTCAGCACCAAGATCGCCGCCGACACTGCGTGGGCTCACTCCACGGGACAGGTTAAGATCGACTCATTACCGAACTTCGTCGAAATGCGTTCGTGGGGCAGCTATCCAAACCTTCGCCAGCTGTACGCGGAATCAGCGGTGGTGGTGGTGCCGCTCGAGCGCCCGATGCTGAGCGGGGTTACCGTCGCGCTGGAAGGCATGGCAATGGGAAAGCCGGTGATCCTCACCCGCAATCCGTACGTCGAAGAGTTCGTGCGCGACGGCGAAAATGGCTTTTTCGTGCCCCATGGGGACGCGATAGCCCTGAGAGCAAAGATCCAGTACATCCTGGACAACCCCGAGGTCGCCGCGCGGGTGGGTGCGCAGGCAAGAGAATGGGTGCTCTCACGCTATACGGTGCAAGCTTATGTCAACCGAATCCTCAGCGTCTGGTAACGGCAACCAGGCATCCAACACGGACGCGCCGCCCGCCTCGGGCGGCTGGCTCCGTCGCACTTCCAGTTTGTTCGGCCGCGTCGTGGAGCGCTCACTGGAGGAGGTCGAAGCGCTCAGCTGGCGAAAGCTGTTGGCGGATGCCTGCACTCTGCTGCCCGAGCAGACCTTCAGCCGCACCCGGACCGCGGCGCTACGCGCGGCGGGCGCGCAAATCGGCAAGCATTCCCTGGTGCAGGGGACAGTAAGAATCACGGGCAGCGACAGTCCGTGCCGATTTCTATCGATCGGGCGGCAGACCATCCTGAGTGGACATTTGCACCTCGATCTCGCTGCGCCCCTGACTATCGGTTCATTGGTGCGCATCGGCCACGACGTTTCGCTGCTGACCATCAGCCACGAAATTGGCGAGCCTTGGTTGCGCTCCGGCACCAGTATGAGCAAACCGATCACAGTCGGCGATGGCGTGTGGATCGCTTCTCGGGTCACGGTCTTGCCGGGCGTTACGATCGGACACGGCGCGGTCGTGGCTGCGGGTTCGATAGTCACGCGCGACGTAGCCCCGAATACGCTCGTGGCCGGTGTTCCAGCGCGCTTTGTTCGTCAGCTCGAAGGCAGCATCTGAGAGAATTCGTCGACCGGCGTGAAAAAGGCCGAGGGGCAGGACCCACGCTCAGCAGCTTGAGGTATAAGCAGGGTGGGATATGTCGACGAACAAGCGCAAAGCAGTGGTACGAACTACGAGCCTGAGCGCCGTTCGCGGACGCGACGGGTCGAGCTCATCTCGGATCTCACGGGCGTCGCAAGTACTGGGCTGGCTGGTAATCGTCTCGGCCAGCTTGTGCGTCGATTGTCGAAGGCTGATCGCCGAGCCGGCAAAAGCGCGCACCACCACCACCCGCCCCAAATCCTTCGAGGCGGAAGAAACGATCTACGATGCAGGCCTCAAAGCCGGCTGGCAAGATTGGGGTTGGGGCGAGCACGATTTGTCGCAGGGGCCCGCAAAGCTCAACCTGTCACAGTATGGCGGGTGGATCCTGCACCACGACCCGCTCAGCAAGACCTTCGGTGGCCTGGTATTTCGGATGCGTGCGCCGGCCGCAGCCGGACAATTTCTGGAGCTGCGGCTCGCAGGCGGCAATGGCGATGAGTCGTTTCCCCCGGTTGCGGTAGGAGCCGATCGCAATCGCTCGCTGCCCGACGGCTGGGTTGAAAGCTATATCCCCTGGGCCGATCTGAACCCGAAGAACGCGCCCTTCGATCGCATCACCTTTCGCGCAGCCTCCTCGATCGCCGGCGACAAGATCTTGTTCGACAAAATCTTCCTGTCCCGCGTCGACCCCAAAGCCGCACGTGAGGCAATCGCCAACGCGCCCAGCAAACCGGCGTCACTGAGCGTGAACTGCCGAGCACCCGGGCATCCGATCAGCCCGTACATTTACGGAGTCGCGGGCGAGGTGGGCGGCGTCGGTGCCACCGGGCATCGCTGGGGCGGCAACCGCTCCACTCGTTACAATTGGCAAACCAATGCCACCAACGTCGGCAAAGACTGGTTCTTCGAGAACGTCGAAGGCGACGACTATCAAAAGACGTTCGTGTATGATCGCAGCGAGCACGCCATAACCGCGCTCACCATTCCCATGATCGGCTGGGTCGCCAAGGACACCACCTCCGTGGGATTTCCGGTTTCGGTCTATGGCCCGCAAAAAGCCACGGATCAATACCGCCAAGGCGCCGGCAACGGCGAGCGTGCGGACGGCACGCCGGTCAAGCCCAACGCTCCGACTCAAACCAGCGTCGAAGCTTCGGTCGATTTCATCAAGCGCTGGGTAACGACGATCGCGCAGCGGGACCAAAAGAGCGGAACGCGCAGCGTTCAACACTACATTTTGGACAACGAGCCGAGCCTGTGGAGCGCGAACCATCGTGATGTTCACCCCGACCCGCTCACCTACGACGAACTCTTGGATCGAACGATTCGCTATGGCAGTGCGATTCGGGCCGCTGATCCAGGTGGGCTGATCGCAGGCCCGGCCGAGTGGGGCTGGACCGCCTATTTCTACTCGCCCAAGGACACCGCGGCCGGCGTTTTTCTGCGCCCGGACCGCCGAGCTCACGGTGACGTGCCGCTCCTGCCTTGGTACTTGAGCAAACTGCGCGAACACGACCAAACCACGGGCGTGAAGGTGCTCGATATTTTGGACGTGCACTACTATCCGCAAGGTCAGGACGTGTATTCGGACAAGAGCGACCCGGACACCGCCGCGCTCAGATTGCGCTCCACGCGCTCGCTGTGGGACCCCACCTACAAGGACGAGTCGTGGATCAACGACAAGGTGAGGCTCATTCCCCGTTTGAAGGAGTGGGTTGCCCAGAACTACCCGGGGCTGAAGGTGTCCCTCGGTGAGTACAATTTCGGCGGGGAGAAGCACATCAGCGGCGCGCTGGCGTTGGCGGAAGCGCTCGGCCGCTTCGGAACCGAGGGCCTCGACTACGCTTTCTACTGGCTGAGCCCGCCCAAAGACTCGCCTACGTACTGGGCATTCCGCAGCTTTCGAAACTTCGACGGCAAGAACGGGCGTTTCTTGGACCAATCCCTGAGCAGCAAAATGGCCCCGGATGTCTCGCTGTTCGCGTCGCGCGACGCGACCGGAAAACACTTGGTCTTGATCGCAATCAACCTGAACCCGACGACCTCGGCCAAAGCCAAGATAGCCCTCGACGGCTGTAGTGGAATCAGCACACAGCATCGGTTCAGCTATGACGCCAGCGCGCCCGGCATCGTCGATCAAGGGTCCAAGACCGGCGGCGTGCTGAGCGAGACCTTGCCGCCCTACTCCATCAACATTTTCGACGTAGTGCTGAAGTGAGGGCGTGTAGGCAAGGGACTCGCCCCGGGCTGGCGCCAAAACAGCCGCTGGCGGGCCGGGCCTGGGCGATGCCAGGCGCGGGCGCTTGGTTTCCCTGGTAAACTCGCCGCGCCGAGCCTATCTTTCGCCGCGGAGTCAAGTTTGAGTAATCAGCACGGAGGCGATGCGAGCTTAGCCCGACGCCCGGAACAGCAGGGCTTGGCCGTCAGCCCGCAGTCCGAGATCGCAACCTGGAAGGACCCCGATTGGCAACGCCTCTGGTTGTCGATCGAAGGCAAGGCGTGGCGCGCCTTGGCGTTGGTCCCCGCCGGCGACGGCGCCGCTGTGGACTTCACGCTGACCATCGCCGTGGCGCTCTCGCGAACGGCCATGGTGCACCTCGGCAGCCCAATTCAGGTGGCGGACGCCACGCGCGTTCCGCTCAATCAGTTGACCCCGTTCTTGGACGAGGTGCGCAAGGTCACGAGCGCTGGCGAGCGGCTGCTCGTCGCGCTTCCGCCCACGTCGAGCGGGCCGATTTGCACGTCGATCGCGCAGTCAGCAGACGCCGCTATTCTGTGCGTCTTGCTGGAGAAGATGACCGCCACTCAGGCCAACCACGCCATTCGCACCGTCGGCCATTCTCGCTTCTTGGGCTCGGTCATCATTCACCCGAACTCCAGCTCGCCCGTGGGCAACGTTTAGGAGCTCAGGGAGCGACGAGCAGGTCCACGACCGCGATCGAATACGGGTCCACGGTGACCGGAGCGCGCGGATTGCTCGCCGTAGCGCCGCGCTGCTCGGTCAGCTCAGTGGAACCCGCGCCGTAGCTGAATACCCGGCGCAGGACGGCCCGACCGCAGGCCTCGAGGCCAATGTCGGCATTGACTGCGAACGTCGGGTCGCTGTTGACCACAATCGCGACGATGTGTTTTCCGGACGCGTCACGCGAAGCGAACAGTGACACTTTGTCCGATTCACGCGTGGCGAGCGAGAAATCCTGGAACCGCCCGCCTTTGCCGTCGAAGTTGCGGAAGGCGCGAAAAGCCCAGAAGGTCGCAGTTTTTGCCTTGGGCCCGTTCCAGTAGAAAGCCGAGTCGAGCCCTTGTTGCCCGAAGCGACCGAGAGCCTCGGCCGTGGCTAGCCCGCCGCTGATGTGTTCGTCCGCCCCGAAGCTCCACTCGCCGATCGAAACCAGACGACCCGGGTAGGCATCCGCCACCCACTTCTTGAGCCGCGGAATCAGGAAAATTGGTTCGCCGATCCAAGACTCGTCGCGGTACGTCGGATCCCAGAGTGCTCGGGTCGAGCGGATGCGAAGCGCGGCGCCTTCTGGGTCGACGCGAGCGTTCGCTCCGTACATTCGGTCTGCTGCCGGGTAAAAGTGCACGTCGAGCACGTCCAGCAAGCGCACGTGGGTCGTGCGTTCGTGTTCGGCGAGCTGCGCCAGGTACCAGGGGATCAAGGGCACGTCGCCATGCGCTCGCCGATCGGGCCGTTGGTTCCTGTCGAGAGTCTGGTCTTGGCCCGAGTAGAAATAACCACGCCAACCCCACTCCGCCGGTCCAGCGATCAGCCCGTCCGGATCGGCTTTGCGGATCTCCGTGCCGTAGCTGATGGTGCGGCTCAGTAGCTCGTCTTGCGTGACCGGCTGTGGGTGCACGTCGCGATGCGTGGCGCTCCACAAAGAGGGTTCGTTGTCGAGGATGTACATCAGCGCGCTGCGAGAGCCGCGTACGCGGTCTTTCTCTCGTAGGGTTCGGATCCAGCGACCGATCATTTCGGGCGGAGCCGCGATGCTGGTTTCGGAGGGAGGGCCCGGCTTGATCGGCGAGCCATCGGGCGTGAAGCCGTCGCCCGCCTCCGGCCGAAATTGATCGAATTTGCGCTGCTTGGGAAACTTCGCTTTGGGAAAACCGACCGAGCGGTCGTCTTTGGAGACCCAGCCGATCATGGGCACCGTCAACGCCGACGGTGCGCCACGACGCGCGCTGCTCTCCAACCATTCCCAGATCGTACCGTCGGAATGACCGTTCTCGAAGAACCAGTCGTGACCGGTATTCCACAGGTTTCCTGCGTCCCAGTTCATGCGACTGGTCAAGTTGCCGCCGATGCGCTCGGCGCTTTGACCACTCTCCCAATCACCCGCCGCTCCGCCGTAGATCAGCGGATTGATCGGACGCGGCGTCACGTCACAGCGGATCTTGAGATCGGTCTGACGTGTCGGAGCGGCAGCGGAGCCAACCGCGGAAGACTTGGTGAGCACGATCTTGTCGAGCAGCACCCAGTCTGCGGCAACCGACGTGCGGGCAACGATCGTGATGCGATCCACTGCCAAGTTCTCCGGATTGAGGCGGCCCCACTCCACGAACGCCTGTTGCCAACCGTCGGCCAGCTCTTTGACGTTCGCTGCATCCACGGGGACGCGAGGAAATGAGCTATCGAGGCTCCCCGCGCGCTTCAGCCTCACCGCCAGAAAGGGATTCCAATTGCCGGGTGCCTTGAACCGAAAGGCCACTCCTCCGTAAGTCGCGCGCAGCTCGGCGTGATGAAGCACGATGCCGCCATGATCGGCGAACACCACCTTCGCCGGACCCGAACTGGAAAATTCGTGAGGTCCGACGCTCCAATCGTGCCAACCCGCGCCGAGCCGACCGTCGTACGCAGTCTCGGCTGCTTCCAGCGATGCCGGGAAGGCCGCGGCTGCAGCGGCCACCGGCGTGGTCTTCAGAGCCGCGGTCTGCTGCGCGACTTGACGAACTCTCAGCCACAGCGCGACGGCAACCAGGAGCATGGTGCCGAGCACGCCCAGCCAAAGCCACTTCCTCATGGTTTCAATCCGACTCGATCGTCCCGGTCAGGGCCCGAGTCTCCGCAGAGTCAGCTGAGCTCACGATCCGTTGCATTTCAAGTGCATTTCAAGGCGCCGCAATTCTCGTGACTCTGTTTAACTGGGTACTGAAAAAGCTGCAATGCCCGTGACGCACTCTGACGAGATGGCGCGATTCATATGGCCAGCGCCGTGGCGCCGTTGCATTGCCGGCGGCGGGCCGGAGGGTGTGCGGTACGAACCGCGAGCAAGACGCGCGGGCTCTTGCGCCAGTAGCCGGCCGGTTCTAGGCTTCCGAGCGCCGTTCTCGTTGCTGGCAAGTACGCGCGGCCGGCGGCCACGGCCAGAAAAGATAGCAATCATTCCATGTCAGATGTCGAAGACGATTCGGACGCAGGGGGCGGCAGTCAACTCCAAGCCGAACTCTTGAAGAGTTATCTGGCCTTCGCCAAGCGGGCGATCCGCAGTCGCTGGGTAATGAGCACTCTGATCGCCGTCGTGGGCGTCCCGCTCACCGTCGGCATCGCGTTGTTGGTCCCGCCCACGTACAAGTGCACCACCGTGTTGATGGGCATGGGAACGCCGGTGCTCGACGGCAGAGATACGCAGAACCCTCTGGGCAGCGCCGACGGTCTGATCATGAGGCACGAGAATCTGGAAGCGATCATTCGCGACACCGATCTCGTCAATAAGTGGGATGCGCGCCGCCCTCCACTGTTGAAATTCAAAGACAAAGTGATGAAGGCCTTGCGCGGCGAGATGGACCAGAAGACGAAGGTCGCAAGCCTCGTTGGCACGCTCGAGGCCAAGCTGCACATCACGCCTGAAAAGGGCGACCAGGCCGGACAGCTGACGATCAGCGTGGACTGGTCGGACGGACAAACGGCGGCCGAGATCGCGCAGGCGGCGCGCGATAGCTTCGTGCGCTCGCGGCGCACCGCGGAGATGTCTGCCTTCGAAGATCGCGCTGCGATCCTCGAAGCACACGCCAGCGCCCTGCGCGATGAAGTGCAGTCGATGGCCGAGCAGGTCATGGGTTTGGCTCGCCGGGGCGCAACGGAGGCGGAGGGAACTGCAGCGGCGCCCGCTACGCCAGCGGCCCCCGCTACGCCAGCCGCGCCCCCTCGCGTCGTGCGCAGCGCACCACGCGCCCCTAATCCGATGGTGCTCGAGGAGCTCTCCGGCCTTCGGGAAAGGTTGGCGGCAGACAAGCCGAAGGTCGCCGAGTTGGAGGCTGAATGGCAGAAGCACCTGCGCGAGGAGCAAGGAAAGCTCGCTGAGCTGAAGCTCAGGTTCACGAGCTCCCACCCTCAGGTCGTGACCGCGCAGGAGCGCCTGGCCATGCTGTCGCAACCGCCGGCCGAGCTTGCGACACTGAAGGCCGAGATCAAGGTCATCGAGCAGGACATCCGCGCGCGCGAGCTGATGACCGGCACCCGCACCGGCGGGGCCGCGGCGGCCATCGGGGCACCCGGGGCGCCGGGCGCGCCGGATTCACTCCCGGCTTCGATCATGATGGCGCTGGAGAAGGACAACGTCGATCCAGCGCTGCGTGCTCAGCTGTCCAAGGCGGTCGTGCAATATGGCGACCTGCGGGGCGACATGCGCATGGACCGCATCGCGCTCGACACGGCCCAGGCCGCTTTCAATCACCGCTATCAGGTGATCATCCCCGCAGACACGCCGAGCAAGCCCGACAAGCCGAAGACCGCCTTGGTGATGATCGGCGGGCTATTTTTGACCTTGCTCCTGAGCCTAGGTTTGCCCGTATTGTTGGAGCTGCGCCGCAACGTCATCGTCGAGCGCTTTCAGGTGCACCAACTGCAGCTGCCGGTGCTCGCCGAGCTCAAGCTCCCTCCCCACACCCCCTGAGAGCGCCACGATTCCGCATGCAGTCTTTCTCGCAAACCGAAGTCGAAGATCTCAAACGCAGCTTCGCGGAAGATGGCTACCTCGTTTTCCGGGGCGTGGTGCCCAAGCCCCTGCTGGCTGACTTCCGAATCCAACTGCTGGACGCACTCGAGCTCAGCCAGCGGATGGGCAGCTTGTTCAATGGCGGCGGCACCATCAGTGGTCACTTGAACTGCGTCCCGGGCGAGGCGGCCCGCCCCGCGTACGACGCGCTGCGAGAACGCGGCATCGTCGACCTGTTGCCGCAACTCGCGCCCAAAGCGTTCGGCCCGATGCGCGTTGCCTGCAACGTGAACCTACCGGGAAGTGTTGCCCAGCACTACCACATGGACGGCATCTTCCTGGAAGACTTCCTGATCGTGAACGTGGCCGTGGTCGACACCGACCTGGTCAACGGCGCGATCGACGTGGCGCCGGGAACTCAGAAGCGCTTCTACAAGTACTGCGATTTCGCGACCGGACGAGTCTATAACCTGAGCAAGCGCCTGCCTTTGACTCAAGGTGATGTGCTGGTACGCACGTCCAAGCTCTGGCACCGTGGCATGCCCAACAAAGCCAGCGTGCCGCGCCCAATGCTCGCTTACACCTTTGGCGAAAAGGGTGTGCGCGAGGGAGAAGCATTCCGCGAGAGCAGCGGGATCCTCTTCGATCCGAACTGGTTCAAGCCGACGCGGCTCGGCCGCCTGCGCGAGAAAACATTCGTCACCGCGCCGATCACTTACGCGGCCTACCGCTTCGTGACTTCGCTCTTCGACGACAAGGGTTACGACCACTGATCCACGACGCTCGGCGCGCCGCGCGCGCAATTGTCCGCTAACGCAGAACTTCGGTGTAGGCGGATGCCACGTCGCGCGCCATTCTGTGCGCGCTGAACAGCTCGACCACGCGCGCCCGGCCGTTATCTCCGAATCGTGCGCGCAGCGCCGGGTCGTTCGACAGAGTCAGGATATTCGCGGCCAACGCGGGTACGTCCCAGGGCGCCGACAATAAGCCGGTCCGACCGTGCTCGATGACCTCGGGAGTACCGCCGTTGTCGATCGCCACGACCGGACGTTTCATTGCCATCGCCTCGAGGAACACCAAGCCGAACGGCTCCTCGAAGCTCGGCATCGTGAACACATCACAGGCCGCCATCACTCGCGGAACGTCGGCGCGCGGCCCGGTGAACGTCACCGCGTCGGCGACGCCCAGGCTGTGAGCGAGAGTCTTGAGCTCCTCGCTGAACGAGCCACCTTGCGCCTCCAGCGAATCCGCTCCGACGATCAACAGGTGTACCTTGGGCAACTGAGCGCGCACCAGCGCCAAGGCGCGAATCAGCTCACGCTGGCCCTTCCAAGAAAACAGCCGTGAGACCGATGCCAGCACCAGCGCATCACCGGCGATGCCCAGCTCACGGCGTAGCTCGCTGCCGTCGATGCTCGCATCCCACCTCGACGGGTCGATGCCGTTGAGTACGGTGTGGATGGTCCGCTCCGGGCGTCCCATCTCCAGCAGCGTGGTCGTCACGTATTTTGAGATGCTGAACACGGCGTCGGCTCGCTGTACGCCCCAGCGCGCGAGCCCGCTGTAATCATTGGACCATTTGACGTGCACGTGCACCACCGAGCGCGCGCCGCTGAGCTTGGCCAGCGCTACGTTGTAGGCAGCGTCACGCGGCCGTTCGGGGCTGTGCACGATGCGAATGCCGTGCTGGACGATGTACTTCCGCAGCGCGAGAAAATCGGAGGAAAACGCGCGCATCGAGCGCACCCCGCCAAGCACGGCCTGAAGATCTCTCTGGCCGAGACTGGGCGCGAAGCAGGTTTCTCGCAAATGCACATCCGACAGTGTGCGGAGCGTCGAGATCGGCTCTGACGCGCTGTCGTCAGGGGACGCAGCGGAGCACGCGACGTGCACCGTGAAGCGATCGCGGTCGAGGTTGCGAATGATGTCCGCGTGAACGGCAGCGTCTGCCCCGAAACCCTGTTGGGCAAACAGGAACAGCACGCCCACCTTCTCGGCCATGGCTCAGGGCATTCCGCAAGCACGCTCGACGCCGCGCTGACTCGGCTTACTCGAGCTCAAAGGTCACCGCTCTTCAGCTCCGCCGCCAAGCGGTCGGCGGCTCGAGCAGCCAAGGTCATCGAGGTGAGCACGGGATTTTTTTCGGGGTTGGTGGTGAACACCGAAGAGTCAGCGACGATCATGTTGGGCGCGACGTGCATGCGGCCCCAGGCATCGACCATCCCGAATTCGGGCTTGGCATGCATGCGACAAGTACCGGAGTAATGGTTGGAACTTCCGGGCGACTCCAGCTTCCAGACCTGCACACGAGGCTCGAAACCAGCGCGCGTGAGCAGCGCGACGATCTGATCCCGCGCTTGTTCCAGCACGGTCGCCGCTTCCGGGGGATGCCGAATGTTGAGTGTGATGCCAGATGCGCCGTCATCACCGCTCACGGCCGGGTCGAGGGCCAGCCAGTGCTCCCGGCTCGGCGCCATCGTGCCAAACACCGTAAAACCAGTGGATTGCAGCCGGCGCGGATGACCGGCGAGCACACTGCGGGCGACGATCGAGGCGCCACTCCATTGCATGCCAGCGGCGGCATAGAGCGGGACGGAACGATCCACGGCCAGCCGCGTCACGTAAGTAGGCGGGTGCACCGTGATCGGCGAACCGAGATCCAGGACCAGCTTGCCGAGCGGGTGATCGTTCAAATAGCGACCGAGCACGTCGTGTGTGTTGCCCAGCCCGTGCGGGAAATCAGCGCTCTGCGACTGCAGCAGC
>DATEPG010000560.1:0-3631 GCA_035273265.1 Polyangiaceae bacterium | reverse complement strand
ACCACCGCTCGCGACTGCACCACCGCTCGCGACTGCACCACCGCTCGCGACTGCACCACCGCTCGCGACTGCACCACCGCTCGCGACTGCACCACCGCTCGCGACTGCACCACCGTTGCCGTCCCCGGCGCTCGCCTGCGGGCTTCCACCGGCTGCGTCGCCTGCGCTAGCGCCGGCGGAAGTGTAACCGCCACCAGGCACACCGAATTGCCCGCCCTCGTTCGCTAGCCCTGCGCTGCCCGTGAAGGTGCCGCCATTCCCAGCGCTTGAGATTTGTCCTCCATAGCCGCCGGTTGCGACGTCGCCGGCGCGGCCTCCGCTCGCAACTTCGCCGCCGCTCCCTCCGGAGATGCCGCCGCCGGTTTCGCCGCCTGCCCCGGCTCCCCCCGTGCCGGAGAGCGTTGCGCAATGGCCCGAGGTGCAAGCGCCATTTCGACACTGACTCGCGGAGTCACACGGGACTCCGTCGGCGAAGGGAGAAGCGCTCAAGAAGCGTGCGCGGACGCGGGGGCCACCCAACGCACCATCCGCAGCGGAATATCCCACGAGACTCCTGCCGTCATCTCCACCCGTCATCGTGACCATGGATAGAGAATCGAGATTGCCAGTAACGAGCCACGGCGCCGCGTCGGTTGGCACGAGCGCTGTCGAGAAGCGTTGCCCTTTGAGCGCGCCGAGCGCCGGACTACCCCCCGTCGCGTCGAGCCAGAGCAGCCACACGTGCGAGCCGTCCCAGCGCAACGCGATGCGTCTGCCGAGCTGGCCGTTCAAATACTTCGGGGTCGCGACAAGAACAGCACCTGGCTCGAGCAGCTCGAGGGTGCTCGAAAGGCGAGCAGCGTAGATCGCTTCAGTGCTCGGATTATTTCCAATCGTAACAAACCCAGACCAAGCGATCACGAGCTCATCCCCAACGGAGACGACCTCCAAACTGCGGGGGCTGGTGGTCGTGACGCGTAAGATCTGCTTGCGACTCGAGCCGATCAAGTTCAAGTCCTCGGTCACACGCGCCCCGTAAATCGCTCGTCCAGCGGCAGGGTTCGCGGCTTCGGTCAAGTCGATCCAAAGGACAACGAACTGGCCCGCGTGGAAGACCAGCGCCGGATTGGACGCGGTATAGGGAGTTGCTGTATTTTCGATTACAAGTGAAGGTGACAACGTGCCCGTATCCGAGAACCGGGCGATACCTACCTCGCTATAAGCCCAAGCAACGCTCGTTCGGTCGCCGTCGGAAGCCATTGCGAGGCCCTCTCCGACGCCGCCGTTCGTCGACGAGAACGGCGTGATGACAACGGGATCAGTCACGGGGATGCGAGCGCCGTTGATCGTGCCCAGACCGGTGCGCCATGCCGAAACAAACCCCGTAGAGTCGGCGCCATGGATCAGGAACCGGGTCGATTGCGAAGAGGTCAACGGAACACTGGCCGGTTGCAAATGCGCCCCGGTACTAGAAAAGCGCTGCGCAGAAGCCCCCAGCCTACCGTAAAGGCCCTCGACCCAACCCGCCAGGTAACGCCCTGCGCTGAACGTGAATGACGGCTCGAATTGCCCTGGCGCGGGCTCGAAGAATCTCACGACGGTTGCTGGCGGCTGATCGATGGGTTGAATCGCCGCGTCGAAGCGAACCCCAAGCGCCCCCGCCGCGAACACCAACCCGCCCGCGCTCGCAGCGATCCGGGTGGGCGCAAACGGAACGGTCAAAGCCTGCTTCGTGGTGGGAATCACGTTTGCGGGGTCGACGGCCAATAGCGACAGCGCGCCGTTCGGATCCTCGCGCACGATGCCGAAGCGCGCGCCGAGCGGGAACGCCGTGGCATTCCGATCCCCCTTCTCGAACGTGCTCGACGGCGGAGTAGCGATCCAAGTCTCCGTTCCGAGAGTAAACTCATGGGTAGCAGACTCGTTGAGCGTTTTGTAGACGATATCGGATTCGGGCCCGGAGCTTCGGTCTTGCCTGAGAAGGATCAGGAACACATTTCCGTTTGCGGTCAAACCGAGCGGTCTCACACCCTTGTAAGGGACCGCCGGGCTGCTCACCAAGGTGACTGGCGAGACCTCGCCGGCTGGCGATACGCGAACTACCCCGATTCCTTTCGGGTACGGTGAGCTCGAGAACCCATAGAGGCAGACATAGTCGATGCCATTGAAAGCCACGTACCCGCCCGTTAGTCCACCGCCCCATTGAAACGGGAATAGAAACGGGTTTTGAGGGTCGTACGGAGGTACGAGGGAAAACGTCTGCAATACCTGCCCGGCAAGATCCAAGAGCACGCCGATGCCGCAGGGATCGGTGAGCAGCGCGGTGGTGAGCGAACGCGCCAGTCCGGTAATCCCGTCCGAACAGGATCCAAGGACCGGAAGCGGAGCGCCCAGCGTGCCATCGGCCGCCAGGGTGACGGAGTAGCGAGTGCCCTGCTGGTACACCACGAGCCAGCCGCTACCCACGGCGACCGCGCGGGCAGCAGAGACGGGACCACCCGTGAGCGTCGCAAGAGTCGAAGCCGAACCGCTCGCCCTGTTCCAGCGCACGAATGTGAGCCCGTTGATCGCGTAAGTCAGCAGGTACTCATCGCCACTTGCAGCGACATCGAGCAGCGGCGCGGCGAGACTTGGCGTCCGCACAGGGTCGGGATCGACCGCGAATTCGCCGGATACGAAAGGCTGGCCGTCGAGCGCGAGCGATCGGTCGGAGACTCGCTCGTTGCTCCGAGGGTCGTTCGGCCCGGCGCAGTGCGCCAACAACAACAATACGCCCAACGCGAAGAGTCGCAGCAGTGTTTTCATATCAGCATCCCCTCGGAGTTCGCGGCCGGATGGAGAAGCGTCTGCCGATTGTGCTCCGTCGGCAAGGCTAATTGCCAATCTGCATTTTTGCAACGGAGTAGCGTTGCACTCCAATGCCGCGCGCCGCGCAACGCCCTGACGAAATGACCATCTGCGTCGACGCACACGTCGGTCGCACGCAACTTAGTGTCTCGCGACCACGACGCTCGCAGCCGGGGAGTACACTTCTTGAATCCGCCATTCGGATTGTGAGGCAAGCGTTCAGGGATTCCGAGGCTCGGCTCTGGCGCGCGATGCGCTCGAGTCAGGTCACTGTCGCCTGGCGGCAGCAAGTTTTCGGCGGCAAGTGCCGCTGCTCGGCTTCATCGCTGACTTCCATGCGCCAAGCATGCGCCTCGTCGTCGAGATCGATGGCGAGCTATCACATGCGGCGCGTGATCACGGAGCCCGCCGCAATCGCAAGCTCGAGCGCAGCGGCTATCGTGCGACACGCGTTCAAGCAGAAGTCGTCATGCGGGATTGCCGACCGCACTGAGCGCAATCGTCTAAGCAATCCGCGCAGGATGAGCGCGTGTCGCCCAAACAACCTTCCAAGTGGAATGTCAACTCCGTGGGGACGAGCCGGCGAGCTCTCTCTGACACGAGACCAAGGAGCCGCGGAGCTCGCGTTCGACGGTGGGCGGTGGGCGAGGTTGAGCTGCCCGCCGTGTGGCGCACAAGCGCGCGCACTCGGCGCCAGCCCGAACTGCAAGGTGACGCCGAAGGCCCACCACGACCAGCGGCACCCATGAGGCTCTTGATGCCCCGCCGTTGTACGTCGCAACACGGCCCGGCGTGCTCGCTTCGC
>DATEPG010000559.1:0-15497 GCA_035273265.1 Polyangiaceae bacterium | reverse complement strand
GGCAGCGGCGCCCGTGCAAACGCCGGCCGCTGCGCAAGCGCCAGCTGCAGCTCCTGCGCCCGTCGCGCCCGCGACTGATCCAGCGCCCGCGCCCGCGCCTGGGCCGCTGGCAGTCGAGGAACCTCTACCTGCCGCTAGGGTCGCCCTTCCGGAGCTGCCTCCCGCGCCCGCTGAACCGGCGGGGCAAGAGCTGAGCGCTGCCGGCGGGGAGCACTGGTATGACGCGTTCGACCTGCGCGTGTTCGCCGACTCGTACTTCAGCTTGAACTACAACGCCCCAAAGCCTCAGTCGAGTGGCAACGGTGTCGTTCGCGCGTTCGATACTTCGAACGGCTTCGCCGTGGCCTGGGCGGGCCTCGACATCTCCCATGCAGCCAAGCCGATCGGCGGTACCCTCTCGCTGCGCTTCGGTCCGAGCGCTCAGCGTTACGGCTCGAGTTGCGTCGGCAAGTGCGATGCGGACTACGGCCTAGCGAACGTCAAACAAGCGTTCGCCTCGTTTCGCCCGGGCGGCGAAAATAGCCCAATTACCCTGGATTTCGGCAAATTCGACACGATTTACGGCGCCGAAGTCGCCGATAGCCAAGACAACATCAACTACACCCGCGGCGTCTTGTATTGGCTCGGACAACCGGCCTTTCACACCGGCCTCCGGGCGAACTTGGAAGCGACGAACAACCTGCGCGTGCGCGCATTGGTCGTGAACGGCTGGAACAACACGATCGACAACAACACCGGTAAATCGTTCGGCGCCCAGTTCACGGCCCACGCACCACGCAACGGTTCGCGCGAGTGGATCTCGGCCTCGCTCGGCTACCTCGGAGGGCCGGAGCGTGACGACACGATCTCCGTGCAGTGTCCGTCAGGCAGCGTGTTCGATCCCAACAGTGCCAACGGTTGTTCGCCCCTCACGAGCAGCAATAGCGGCAATAGTACGTCGGGCACCCTGGATCGTCCGGGCAACAATAGCTCCGGCTGGCGTCACTTCGTCGATTTGCTGATCACGTCCGACCCGACTGATTGGTTGCACCTGGTGCTGAATGCCGACTACGCGCTCGAAAAGCAGCGCGATTCGGACTTCGCCACGACCTTCAGCGCCCATTCGTGGTTCGGCGCCATGCTCGGCGCGCGCGCCATGCTGCACGAGAAGTTCGCGGTCGCTGGCCGCGCTGAAATCTATCGCGACAAGGACGGCGTGACGACCGGCTCGGTGAACGGCGTCCCGATCACCGGGGCCTCGATTTACACGGGCACCGTCACGCTGGATTACCTGCCAAGCAAGAATCTGCTCATCCGGCTCGACAATCGCCTGGATTCTTCGACGAAACAGATCTTTCCGAAAGGGGTGCGCGAGCTCTCTGGCACCCTGTTCACGACCACCTTGGGCGTGGTCGTGACGACCAACTGAGGTCGAGCTAGGCTCTGCCCATGTCGTCCCCGCAGCGCACTCGTGACTTGGAGGACGTGATCGACGCGGTCGTCGATAGCTACGACGGCCCCGAAGAGATCAACAACCTGGAGAGCGCTGCACTGCCCAACAAGCGCCAGGTAGTGCAGGCCTACAACCATCTGAAGCCCGTGATCTACATGGGCTTCTACAGCCAGCGCTCGCTGACTCGCAGTAAGCTGCGCTACGCTTTGAGCGAGCATTTGTATCCCGCGTGCGAGATCTTGGTCGAGCAGATCGGACGCGCGTTGGCCTACGAAGAGCGCAGCGGTCACGTGAAGACGCCTTGGCCCAGCGGCTGGAGCGAAGAAGTCGTGCTGCGCTTGTTGCGTCGCATACCGGAGCTACGCCGGATCTTGAACGCCGACATTCTGGCTGCATTCGAAGGCGATCCGGCGGCCAAGAGCGTGGAGGAGATCGTCTTCAGCTATCCCGTGGTCGAGGCCATCACCGCGCATCGTATTGCGCACGTGTTGTACACGGAGCGCGTGCCGATCGTGCCGCGCATCATCGCCGAGTATGCCCACGGCTTGACCGGCGTGGACATTCATCCCGGCGCACAGATCGGTTCCGGCTTCTTCTTGGATCACGGTACCGGGGTGGTGATCGGTGAAACGTCGATCATCGGTCGTCACGCCAAGATGTATCAAGGCGTGACTCTGGGCGCGCTCAGCACGCGCCGCTCGGAGTGCGACGACCCGGAGAAGCAAAAGCGCCATCCCACGATCGAAGACAATGTAACGATCTACGCAGGCGCGACCATCCTCGGTGGCGACACCGTGATCGGTGAAGGTTCGGTGATCGGCGGCAATGTGTGGCTCGTGCGCTCGGTGCCGCCGAACTCCAAGATCTTCGGTAAAGCGAAGGAGTAGTGTATGAGCCGCCGCGCGCTGTTCTCGCTGCTGCTGTTGGCCGTGGGCTGCAAGGCGCCATCGCCCGAGCCGCTACGCGTGGCTGCTGCGGCGGATTTGGCGCATGCTTTCGTAGAGCTGGCTCCCGCCTTCAGCGCTCAATCGCCGACGCCGCCCGAGCTCAAGCTCACGCTCGGTGCCACGGGCCTGCTCGCGCGTCAGCTCGTGCAAGGCGCTCCGTTCGACTTGTTTTTGGCTGCGAACGTCAGCTACGTCGAACAAGTCGTCAAAGCCGGCGCTTGCGATGGCAGCACTGTTCGGAGCTATGCGCGCGGTCGCTTGGTGATCTGGGTCAAGGCCGCGGGAGGCGCCGAGCTCACGCCGCAATCGCTGGCCGATCCGCGCTTCAAGCATATTGCGATCGCCAATCCCGAGCACGCGCCTTATGGCAAGGCCGCTCGCGATGCGCTGACGCAGGCGGGGGTCTGGAACAGCGTATCGCAGCGCATGGTCTACGGTGAGAACGTGCAGCAAACGTTCGAGCTGGCGCAGAGCGGCAACGCGGACGTGGCGATCGTCGGTTTGTCCCTGGCCATCGGTTCGCCGAAAGGCTCCTGGGCGATGGTCGACGAGGCGCTCCATGCGCCCATCGACCAAGCCCTCGTGGTCTGCAAACACGGCACGAACCAAGCTGGCGCAGCGCGACTGAAGGCCTTCATCGAGGCACCGGGGGGCCGAGCAATCTTGCGTAAATTCGGCTTTCTGATGCCGGGTGAGTCGTGGGCCTTGGCGCCTTGATCGAGCTCGAACCGCTGCTCTTGTCATTCGAGGTGGCTTCGCTCGCCACCTGCTTCGCCAGCCTGTTCGGTGTGGCTATCGCCGCGCTGTTGGTGACGCCGCGCGTTTGGGGGCGGGAGTTGATCGACGCAGCAATCACCGCGCCGATGGTGCTGCCGCCGACCGTGCTCGGTTACTATTTGCTGGTCTTGCTCGGGCGAGAGAGCGCAATCGGGCACGCATTCGAGGCGCTCACCGGCACACCGATCGTGTTCTCCCGCGGCGGCGCGGTCGTGGCGGCGACGATCGGCGCGCTGCCCTTGGTCAGCAAGGCCGCACGCGCGGCGCTGGAGTCGGTCGACGTGCGCTTGGTCGGCGCTGCGCGCACCCTGGGTGCCAGCGGTTTGAGGGCGTTTTTCACCGTGAGCCTGCCGCTTTCGCGGCGCGGGATCCTGGCCGGAGTGATGCTCGGCTTTGCTCGCGCCTTGGGCGATTTCGGCGTCACGCTGATGGTTGCGGGCAACATTCCGGGTCAAACACGGACCGCCTCGCTCGCCATCTACGACGCGGTGCTGGCGGGTCGAGACGCAGACGCGACGCTGCTGTCCATGATCATGACCGTGCTGGCGATGAGCGTATTGATTGGCGTCGGCTACTTGACCAAGCAGCGGCGTGATGGCTTCTGAAGGGCTCCCGCCAGCGCGCCTCACCGCTCGGCTCGGCCTCTCGCGCGGCGAGCAAGGGCTCGGCTTCGCGCTGGACGTTTCACTCGAGTTCGGTCCCGGCCTGCGCGTGCTGTTTGGCCCGTCAGGGTCCGGAAAAACCACGATTTTGTCGGCAATCGCCGGCCTTTTGCGGCCCGATCGGGGCCGGGTGACGCTGGCCGGCGAGGTCCTCTTCGATGCCCGAGAGCAGATCGACTTGGCGCCGAATCAACGTCGAGTGGCGCTGGTCTTTCAATCGCTCGCGCTGTTTCCGCATCTCGACGCGTTGGGCAACGTCGCTTACGGAGTGCCCGGAAAAGCGAGCCGCGTCGAACGTGCGGAGCGGGCCAACGTTTGGCTGACCCGGATGCGCGTCGCGCACTTGGCGCGCCGCTATCCGAGCAGCTTTTCCGGCGGTGAAGCGCAGCGTGTGGCTTTGGCTCGCGCGCTCGCCAGCGAACCGCGCGCCTTGCTGCTGGACGAGCCGTTTTCTGCGCTGGATCAGGCGTTGGTGAGCGAGCTCAGCGCGGAACTCGCCGATCATGTCAATTCGCTGTCGCTGCCGGCGGTGCTGGTCACCCATGACCGCAAGCTGGCGCGCGAGTTGGGCCGAGAAGTGACGCTGCTGCGCGCGGGGCGAGTCGAGCGGGTGGGTGCGGCGAGTGAAGTCTTGGCTGAGCCCGACTGACTCCGCACGGCGCGCTGTCCCTCGCGCGGCAATCGCGCTAAGTGTGAAGCGTGGCTGACGGACGATACGATGCTTGGCTGGTCGATTTGGATGGCACGCTGTACACCGCGCGTTGGGTCAAGCTGGCTATGGCTGCGGAGCTTGCCTTGTTCGGTTGGTCGGCGCTGAAGATCCTGCGCCAATTTCGCCACGACCACGAGGCCCTGCGCGAAGACGAGATCGCCGGCCGGGCACTGGCCACTAGCTACGCGAGTCCATTCGCCGGCCAGTTGGCGCGCACCGCCGAAGCCCTCCAATTGGAGGTGGAGCAGGTGGAGCGCGTGGTCCAAAGCTGGATGTTCGAGCGCCCCGGAAAATGGATGGCTCGCTTTCCTCGGCGCGCGTTGCTCAACGAGCTGCGGGCGTTCAAAACCCAGGGCGGCCTTGCCGCATTGGTTAGTGACTACCCGGCCGAGCGCAAAATCGACGCGCTGGGAGCTCGCAGCTTGTTCGACGTGATCGTCGCCAATGGCGAACGACATGGCCCGCGTCGCCTCAAACCCGATCCGGAGGGCTACCTGCACGCGGCTGAATTGTTGAAGGTGGCCCCTGCGCGCTGTTTGGTGATTGGCGATCGCGACGACGCCGACGGTGAGGCGGCGCGGGCCGCCAAAATGAGCTTTCGCTTGGTCTAGGCAGCGCGGGGGCGCCGCTCGATCAGGCGGCGCAGCCCTGCAGTTTCGGCGTCCAGAGCGTGACCCGATTTCTGCCGCCGCGCTTGGACGCGTAGAGCGCTTCGTCCGTGGATTTGAAGAGCGCTTCCCAGGTCTGTCCGGCGAGCGGAAAGAGCGAGGCGCCGACCGAGCAGGTAACCTTGATCGGTCCGAGTTCGCTGTGGAACGACGTGGCCTCGAGCTCGCTGCGGATGCGCTCGGCTAGCAGCATTGCGCCGCGTTCGTCGGTCTCTTCACACACGATTACGAACTCTTCGCCACCGAAACGGCCCACGGCGTCGGTGTCGCGCTTCACGCGTTTGAGCACGTCTGCGAAGCCTTTGATCACGATGTCGCCCACATCGTGGCCGTAGGTGTCGTTGACCCGCTTGAAGTGGTCGATGTCGCAAACCAAGAGTGACAGCGGCTTCTTGAAGCGTTGCGCGCTCTTCAGCTTTTGCATTGCCACGTCCTGCAGCGCGCGCTTGTTGAATAGGCCGGTCATGCCGTCCATCGTGGCCAGCTCTTCGAGGCGCTTCAGCATGCGCGCATTGGCTAGCGATACTGCCACGTGGCTGGCCAGCACCTCGAGCGTGGGGCGCACCGAATCGCCGAAGGCTCCACGGCGATTCGAACCCAAGACGAGCGTGCCGAGCGCGCGATCGTGAACCAACAGCGGCAGCACGAGCAGCGAAGGCATGGCCGGCGGGTTCAAGCGTCGCGTGAACACGGTTTGGCGCGAAGGGTCGTAGTCTCCGCGGTACGGCAAGGCATGACGATTGGCGACTACCATCGAGACCAAGCCCGAGTTGTGCTTGAATCGCTGCCCGACCAGCTCGCTCGCGCCTTCACCACTGACCGCGCAAATCTCGTGCTCACCGGAGTTTTTGTCGAACAAGGTGACCACGGCGAAGTCGAAGGCCGCGAACTCACGCGCCCCGCTCACGCCGGCCTCGATTACCTGAGCTTCAGTGGTCGCCGAGGCCAGCGCGTTGGCTGCGCGGTACAGCTTACCTTGCTCGACCTTGGCCCGATCGAGCTGCACGAACACGCGCTCGTTCTCGATTGCCCGGAGCACGAAATGAGCTGCCGAACGCAGTGTTTCTTCCTCTTCCGCGGAGAATGGCTCTTTCGACTCGCGGTCGACCACGAGCAGCCCGCGCGCGTTGCCGTGGTCGAGCAGCGGCGTCGCGCATACGGCGCCAATCGCCGGCTTCCTCGTGTAGTACGGCACGTGACCGCCCGCCTTTGGACCGGCAATGGCGAGCAGTGAGCCTTTGGCGAGCGTCGCGCCGAAGATCCCGTCTCGCGCGCTGAATGGCCCACTGGCGATGCCGTCTTCGGTGCTCGAAAGCTCCTGGATGTGCAGCTGACTCCCGGTCGCGTCCAGACCGAGCAAGAGTGCGGTGCGCAAGCCGAGCGTGCGGCACAGCAAAATCAGCGCGAACTCCACCGCTTGGTGGATCTCATCCACGCCCGAGCGGAGCAGGCGATCCTCGGCGTCTGGGCTGGACAGGGTGGCCCGCTCGCCGGCCGCAGTCGGCGCCCCCAGCAGGCGATAGGAGCGCGCGGCGTCTTTCATCTTGCGCAGCTCGGTCTCGATCCGTTGCCGTGAGAGCGCGCGGATGCGCGCAATTTCCGCGCGAAAGACCAGCATGTTCAGGAACGCGAACACGCCCAACAGGGTTGCGTGCGGCAGCAAGCTGTTGGTCTCGTGACCGCCCCAGGCGATGAAGTTGAGCGCCGACTCCATCAGCACCGCGAATGCAATCGTGCCGGCGGCGGCCAGCGGCTTGGCAAAGCTCGCGCAGATCATCACCAGCGCATACACGGCCGGGTAGTACGGGCCGTCCAGGCCGCCGGGCGTGTGCAGGATTGCGCCGTAAGCCAAAACGACCAAGTGCGTGAACAGCTCGAGGTCTAGCCGTGTGGTCTCGCTCGAGGAGAGCGAGCGCAATCGCTTCAATAAGCGGTAGCCGAGGGAACCGCCGAGCAGCAAGATGGCTGCCACGTTCCAGAGCAGGGGCGGCGGCTCGACGGCCCAGTAAATGAGGTAGCCACTCAGCGCAAAGCTCGACGCCAGGCCTGAGCTTCGAGTGATCACTTGCTGCACCCAAAGGGCCGAGCGCACGAGCGGGTCCATGTCCGATTTTCGATAGCAAACCGCGCGTCAAACGGCCTACTTTTCCGGGATTTTTCCGGGTCTTTCGCCAGAAACCAGGACTGTGCGAAAAGGTCGGATACGGTAGCTCGGGTGCGCGCCGGTTTACGTCTCCAGATCTTGCTGCTGCTGGGCGGGCTGTTCTTGCTCGCCTTCGTGCCGCTGTTCCTGGCGGTCGCCACTTATGCAAGTTTCACGTTGCGGCAGGTGCGTGAAGCCCATGCCCAGGCGTTGGGGCGCGCGGTTGCCGGTCACGTCTCGGAGGCGCGCGCGCATCGCTCTCCGGAACAGTTACTCGCCTTACTGGGTGCCGAAATTGGCTCGCAGGGGGTGGCCGCGATCGGCGTGTACGGCGTGGACGGCTTGCCCCTGGCGCGCGCGGGTGAGCCATTCATCGTCGATCTGCTGCCGGCACGCGTTGCGGCCGGGCGCGAGCGCGTGACCGAGCTTTCGAAAAACGCGGCGCTCGAGGTGGTCGTGCCCGGCGCAGACGGGGCAGTGGCTGCCATTTTGCGCACCGACGACAGCGCTGCGCGGGCTGCGCCGCTCGTCCGGTTGCTCGGCCTCTATTCGTTGCTGGTTGGCTTGGTGCTGCTGGTCGCCGCCTACTTTGCCCTGACGCGGCTGATCGTTCGGCCACTGGACGATCTGGCCCGCGCTGCGGAGCGGGTGGCCACGGGCGCGCGGCGTTTCTCCGTGCCCGAACGGGGAGCGCGCGAACTGACGGAGCTGGGTCGCAACCTGCACACCATGACCGAGCATTTGATCCGCGAGGAGGAAGCTTTGCGGGCCAAGGTCGACGAAGTGGAGCGCGCAACCGTCAGTCTGAGGGAGGCCCAAGACCGGCTGATCCGCTCGGAACGCTTGGCCTCGGTCGGGCGTTTGGCGGCCGGCTTGGCTCACGAGGTCGGCAATCCAATCGCGGCGCTGCTCGGCTTCGAGGACTTGTTGCTGGAAGGCGGACTCGAGCCCGCGGAGCAACGAGATTTTTTGCAGCGGATGCGCAAGGAGACCGAGCGCATCAACGGCATTCTGCGAGATTTGCTGCAATTCGCCCGTCCCGGCGAGCAGCAGCAAATGCTGGGCGCTGCACACGGTGACGTGGCCGCGGCCGTGAACGACACCGCGGCCTTGGTCGCCCCCCAAAAGGCCATGCGCGACGTCACGCTCGACTTGTCTATCCCGGAGGGGTTACCGAGCGTCGCGCTCAGCGACGAGCAGCTGATGCAGCTGGTGCTCAACTTGGTACTGAACGCGGTGGACGCCTTGGACGGTGGGGGCCGAGTGCACGTCACCGCTCTATCGAGCGCGTCGGGAGGCGTGCAATTGGTCGTCGAAGACAACGGCCCGGGCGTGGTTGCCTCGGTGCGCGATCGGTTGTTCGAACCGTTCGTCACCACCAAAGAGGTCGGCAAGGGCACGGGCCTCGGACTCGCCGTCTGTCGCGGTCTGGTCGAGGCGGTCGGTGGCAGCATCGCTTTGGACCTCACCTTTAGCGGTGGCGCCCGCTTCGTCGTCGAGCTGCCGGGCTCGACTCCACCCGGCTGAACTCCCGGCAAGATCGCGGAACGAGGCGAATTTGCGTAAATATTGAACAATTCCCTGGAGCTTCAAAAGCGGCCCCGGAAAAATCGCGGGCCAGGCACGCCGGCCGCTTGTCCATCACCGGACAAGGGGCGCAAAATGCCCGGGCGCATGAGACTTGGCATCGACTTCGGGACGACGCGAACGGTAATCGCCGCGGTGCACGAAGGCCGCTATCCGGTTGCTCAGTTCGAAATCGCTCAGGGCTACTCGGACTTCGTGCCGGGCTTGGCGGCGAACAGCCACGGCAAGCTGGAACTCGGTTGGGAAGCCGCCGCGCGCTTCAACCAAAATCCGGATGGTGCGCTGCGCTCGATCAAACGCGCGGTCAGTCGCGTCTCGCCGGACGAGGTGTTCGCCGAACTGGGGATGGCGCAGACCAGCGCGGTCGAGCTGGTCGCTGCCTACCTGACGCGCATTCGCAGCCTGCTGGTCGAGCAGAGCAATCTGGACATCGCGCCGGACGAAACGCTGGAAGCGATGGTCGCGGTGCCCGCGAACGCCAGCACGCGCCAGCGGTACTTGACGATCGAAGCCTTTCGCCGCGCCGGCTTCGAAGTTTTGGGCATGGTCAACGAGCCCACGGCGGCGGCAATCGAGTTCGCGCACCGCAACTTGGGGACGATCGGCAAGCGCAGCCCCAAACGCTACGTCGTGGTTTACGACTTGGGCGGCGGCACCTTCGACACCTCGGCGGTATCGCTGGAGCATCGCCGCTTCGAGCTGATCGCGAGCGAAGGCATCGGCGAACTCGGTGGGGACGACTTCGATCAGCTGATCTTCGACTTCGCACTGCGCGAGGCCAAGCTCGATCCACACGCCCTCAGTTACGTCGAACGCGCGCGCTTGCTCGAGCTTTGTCGCGAAGCCAAAGAGGCGCTCAGCCCGTCCTCACGACGGATGTTGATCGATCTCGGCCGAGTCTTGCCCGCCGCCGACTCGATCACGCTCGATCTGGCCGATTTGTACGAGGCCACGCGCCCGCTGATCGACCGCTCACTGTCCTTGCTGGAGCGCGTCTTCGGCAAGCTCGAAGAGCGCGGCATCGATCCGAACGACGCGCGTCAACTGGGTGCCGTGTACTTGGTCGGCGGCGCGACGGCGTTCCCGATGGTCGGTAAAATGTTGCGCGAGCGCTACAAACGCAAGGTGCAACTCGCTCCGCAGCCGCACGCTGCGACCGCCGTTGGTCTAGCGATCGCCGCGGATCCGGACGCCGGGGTGTTCGTGCGCGAGGCCATCACTCGTCACTTCGGTGTTTGGCGCGAAGGTGAGGCGGGCCGCGAAAAGGTCTTCGATCCGATTTTGGACAAAGGCACGGTCAGCGAGTCGGGAGATTTTCTGATCGAGCGCCGCTATCGGCCCGTGCACGCGGTCGGTCACCTGCGCTTCTTGGAGTGCAGTGAGCTCGGCGGCGACGGACGTCCGGAAGGCGATCTGACTCCCTGGGGGGACATCTATTTCCCGTATGATCCGCGCTTTCTGGGCGATCAGGACTTGAGCGGGCGCTCAGCAGAACGCTGCGACGGTCTTTCCGAGCAGATCGTCGAGCAGTACCACTACGGCCGGGACGGCACGGTCACGGTCACGATCCAGAATCAAACGCGCGGCTATCAGCGCCGCTTCGTCCTTGGAGCCTCCGGCGAGCTCGCGCCAGGCTGAGAGACCCGAGCTGGCCGAAGTGCGTGGCAGGCTTGGTTCAGGTTTGGATTTGCTCGACGCTCACGGAGGCCAGCCCGCGCTCGTGCAGCGCTCGTAAGATCGCGGGTAAGGCGGCGATCGAGGCCGGCGTAAAATCGTCGTTTTCTGCGGAGTCGTGCAAAAGCACGATGGCGCCGTCTTCGAGGTGGTCGATCACGCGTTGCGCGACGCGCTGGGGATCCGCGCTGCGCAGGCCGTCCAGGCTACGCACGCTCCAGGCGACGATGCGCACCGCAGCCTGCTCGGCGCCGCGGAACGTGCGGTAGCTGGCGAAGCCGACCGGCGGACGAAACAACTCGGGCGCCACGCCGCAGGCGTCCGCAATGGCGCGCCGGGTGCGCTCGATTTGCTGCCGGGTGTAGCTTGGCGAGCGGAATGAAAATAGACGATCGTGCTCAAAGCCGTGGATGCCCAGGCTGTGCCCGGCCGCGTGAATTTCACGCACCACGTCGGGGTGTGCCTCCACCTTGTGGCCCAGGACGAAGAACGTCGCGCGTGCGTCGTGAGCGCGCAGGAGTTCGAGCACCGCGCGGGTCGTGAAAGGGTGTGGGCCGTCGTCGAAGGTCAGGGCGACGCGCCGCGCACCGGCCTGACCGCGGGCCAGCGCTTGCCCGTACATGCCGCATTGGGGCCAGAGCACACCCCAGGTTGCGTACAGAACGAGGCCACCGAGAGCCAGGCCGAGCTCGAGCGGGCGCGGCAAATGCGGCCAAGAAAGCCCGCACCAGGCGAGTGAAGCGAGGCTCACCAGCCAGAGTAAGAGGCGCGCTATCGGCACGTCAGCGCGGTCCGAACGTAAGATGGCAGTGGCATACGTTCTCTAGTCTACCCCGGGCACGCGGTTCGTGTAACGTCCCCGCCGACGTGCAGTTCACGACGCTCGCCTACGCCAAGTTCTTCGCCCTGGCCTTCGTCGTAACCTGGCTGTCCGCGCGCGTGCGCGTCGTGCGCCTGACGTTCCTGCTCGGGGCGAGCTATTTCTTCTATGCGCAATCCGGGGTGGCGTTTCTAGCTTTGATCTTCGCCTGTTCGAGCGCGGATTTTTTGCTCAGCCACGCCATGGGCAGGGCGCGGGACCCGAGTCGAAGAAAAGCCTGGCTGGTGCTGACCGTGGTGATGAACTTAGGCGTTCTCGCCTACTTCAAGTACGCCAAATTCGGCGTCGACACCGCGCTGGCCGCACTCGAGGCCTTCGGCCTGCACGTGCCCGCCCCGGTCTTGTCGATCGCGCTGCCGGTGGGCATCAGCTTCTTTACGTTCGAGTCGATGAGCTACGTGATCGACGTGTACCGCGGCGAGCTGGAACCGCACCCGAGCTATCTCGAGTACCTGACGTTCGTCGCCTTCTTTCCGCATCTCGTGGCAGGACCGATCGTCCGTCCCCGGGATCTCTTGCCGCAACTCGCGCGGCCGCCCGTGTGGCAAGAGGGCGAAGCGAGCTCGGCGCTGCTATTGATCGCGACCGGACTATTCAAGAAACTGGCGATCGCCGACTACCTAGCGCTCAACTTGGTCGATCGCGTATTCGACGCGCCCACGCAGTACTCGGCGCTGGAGTGCTATGTGGCCATGCTCGCCTACGCGGTCCAAATCTATGCGGATTTCTCGGGCTACACGGACATTGCGATTGGCTCCGCGGCCTTACTCGGCGTGCGCTTCCCGCCCAACTTCGCCGCCCCGTATCAGGCTCACGATATCGTCGACTTCTGGCGACGTTGGCACATCTCGCTGTCGACTTGGCTGCGGGACTATTTGTACATTCCACTCGGCGGCAACCGTCACGGCTCGCTGAGGACGTATGCCAACTTGATCGCCACGATGCTCCTGGGCGGCCTGTGGCACGGCCCGAGCTGGACATTCGTGGTTTGGGGAGGGTTGCATGGTGTCGCGCTCGCCTGCAATCGCGCCTGGCGCGATCGCTTTGGGGACGTGCTCCGGAGCAAACCGCTGTTGCGAGTGCTGTCGACCTTTGCGACCTTTCATTTCGTGCTCTTGGCTTGGGTCTTCTTTCGGGCCCATACCTTCCGTGATGCGCGCGCGATCTTCGGGGAACTGTCGAGCTTCACCACTCATCACCCGAACCTCGATCTGCGTGTGCTGTTAGTTTTGGCGTTCGGCCTGGGCATGCATTTTCTGCCGCTCGAGCTGGAGGCCAAGTTGCGCGTGCGCTTCGCCGCGTTACCTGGAATGGTTCAGGGCCTCGCGCTGTTTGCGTTGCTGCTCGTGGTGCGGCGAATGGCAAGCGCCGAGGCCGTTCCCTTCGTATACTTTCAATTCTAAAGCCGATGACCGAAGCCGAAGACGCCCCGCAGCTCCCCGTGCCCGCACCCGCGCCTGGCGCACCCGAGGCCGGTCCGGCCCTGAATGCCGAAGGCCGTGAGCGTCCGCGCTTTCTGCTGGAATTTCCAGACGACCCCGCGCTGCAGCGGTTGGTGAGCGCGTTCGAGGCGGGCAACTACCAAGCCGTTCGGCAGGGCGCCGCCAAGCTTGCGCAGTCGACCGATGACCCGATTGTCCGTGCTGCCGCGCGTGAACTCGGCAGCCGCATCGAGCCCGACCCGCTGATGAAATACTTGCTGTTCGTCGCGCTCGGCTTGTTCGTGTTCGTGGTCTGGCACACCTATCAGGGTCAACATTGAGGCGCGTGCTGCGGTCGCTCTGGCTTTTGTGCGCCGCGCTGAGCAGCGCTTGCGGGGCTCCGTCGCAAGCTCCGGCCAACGCGACGCCGCCGGCCGTGATCAGCGAAGTTGCGCGCTATTTGCCGCTCGAACATGACACGGTGTTCTCGTACGAAACGTACATCGAAGACACCAACGAGCGCGGCATCGCCGTGTTCGAGATCGAGCGCCCGCGGCCGGAGCTGGCCGAGCTCAGCATTGCCGGACAGGTGCGCAAGCGTTACTACTTCGAGCCGGCCGGCGTGCGCAGCTCGCACGGCGGCTACCTGTTGAAGTTGCCGCTTTCGTTGAACTCGGAGTGGGCGGGCGATGACGGCAAAGTAAAAGTGACCAGCGTCAATTTCAGCGTCGACGCCCCCGCCGGGAAGTTCGCCGGTTGTCTGCAGACGGTCGAGGAAGCCAAGCTCGCCGCCGCCACCCGCACTACCACCACCGTTTTTTGCCCGGGCGTGGGCATCACCGTGCTCGAGATCCAAGCCGAACAGGCGGGCACCAGCATTCTCCAACGCTTGACCCTGAAATCGTTCGGCCCGCGCTTCAAAGGGCCGTGATTCGGCGTCTACTGCGTCTCGGAAGCGCCGGCTCCGCGAAGCATCGATGCCAGGGCAATCTGTGCTGTGCTGGGGTAGTTCTTCCGTCGCTGTCGCTTTCGCGTTAAAGAGCGGGCGTGTTTCGCCTCGGCGTGTCGCTGTCGTTCGTCGCGCTCCTGCTTTGGAGTTGTGGTCCGGACAGCCGCACCTGTTCCGGACCGAGCTTCAGGGTGTTGATCAAGCTGACGGCTAAGCCGCTGCCCCCGGACACCGTGGTGCGTGTGACCTATGCCGGTTCGGCGGTAGAGAATTTTCGTTTGTCCGAGCCGAGCGCTCCGCACAAGGCCGCGTTCTGCCGGCTGCGGGATGAAAATGGCGCACCACTGGAGGCGTCCGCTGCGACGGACGCAGGCGCAGCGGGCGCAGCAGGCGCGACCGCCGACCCTGGCGAGCCGGCACAGGTCGTGGCGTCGATTTTCTGTGAGCTGTGGACGGCTGGCTTCGCCGAACTCAAAGTGAGCGGCAGCGGTTTCGACACGGTGATCCACGACCTCGCGCCCAAGCAAGGCCAGTGCACCGTGGATGAGCCGCCGCTGGTGCTGGACTCTCCCGACGCCGGTGCGCACCCCTGAGGTTGAGTGCACCCCCGAGGTTGAGAAGGGCCGTGCGGCAATGTATGTGCAGCTCGGCGCATGAGGGATGTAAACATTCCTTACTCGGCGATCTCTTTCGATTTTCCACGAGACTGTGAAAGTGCGGCGGTGCGCGTCGACTTCCATCGCGCTGTTGTCGATTAGTTCGATCACGCGTGTGTCACGCGCGCTACGCTTGTGAGCCAATGGCTGTTCCGACCTCTCGCTTCGCAGCCGTGCTCGGTCTGTGCGCCTCGATATTCGCTCTCGCTGCCTGCGACATGAAATGGGGGTCAGATGCTCCGTCTTCGGCGCAGGCCGGCTTCGCGGGCTCGGATGGTTTGATCTCCAAGACTCCCGAGGAGATCCTGGCTTCCAGCGCTTGCCAGGCACCGGCGCCTGGCCGTGCGCCGCTTCGGCGAATGAGCAACGCCGAGTACCGCAACACGGTGGCTGACCTGCTGGGAGACTCTCCCGCCAGCCAGTCGTTGGTTGCGGCCGCCACGCGCAGCTTCCCGTCGGAGACCGAATCGCTCGGCTTTCGCAACAACGCGGATTACCTGGGCGTGTCGACGCTGGTGGCGCAAGGCTACGTGGACGCGGCGGAACAGTTCTTGGACCCGATCGCACAAAATCAGACATTTTTGTCGTGCACGCCGAGCGCGGGCGCGGAGATGGATTGCGCGCGTACGTTCATCGCGAACTTCGGCAAGCGGGCATTCCGTCGACCGCTCAGCGCCGAAGAGTCGACGCAGTACGCGGCCATCTTCGAAAAATCGCTGCAGGCATATGACTTTCAGAGCGCCGTGCGCTCTACGGCTTTCGCCTTCCTGCAGTCGCCCAAATTTTTGTACCGGGTCGAGTTCGGCGCTGCCCCGAGCGGGTCGTCCACGCGTCCGTCAGCGTATGAAATGGCCAATCGTCTGAGCTACCTGTTCTGGCAATCGATGCCCGACCAGTCACTGTTCGACGCGGCCGAGAGCGATCAGTTGGCGACCGCCGAGCAAATCGAAGCGCAGGCCCGGCGCCTGCTGAGGAGCCCCAAGGCCTCT
>DATEPG010000558.1:0-4970 GCA_035273265.1 Polyangiaceae bacterium | reverse complement strand
CGCCGTTCGCGCCGGTGCCGCCGTTCGCGCCGGTGCCGCCGCTTCCCGCGGTCGTACCACTGCCGCCCGAGGGATCGGGCGCGGCGTCATCTTCAGTGCCGCACGCTGAAAGAGAAATTCCAACGACCGTTGGCAACACTAAAAGCAAACCCAAGCGACGTAACGACATCGAGCCCATCCTCCGGTTAAAAATGCGCGCGAAGGCGCAACACGCTAGGCAGCTTAGGGACATGTGGTCCAGCCGTTAAGACTCAAACGTCGCGCTGCCGAAGTTCGCTAGTACCTTATCGCACACGCGCACCCCTGCTGGGTCTCGCGGCCTCTCGTCCGCGCGGCCTCGCGTTCAGGCGAGGGCCGCGACGAACTGGATTGGCGTCCGACGAAACAAGCACCGGCTTATACCGAGCTACGGGGAGACCGTGACTGAACCGGCGTCGAGGTTGATCTCGTAGTAGCCGTGGCTATCCCAGGCGAGCTCGGTGCCACACTGCTGCACTTTACCTCCGGTGACCGTGATGCGCAGGTGCTGGCCTGGCGGGAAGTGGGCAGGCAGCGTCCACGAATAGACCTTGCTCGTTCCGACGGTCGCCGGTTGCAGGTTGAAGCCCTTTTGCGCGAGCCAATAGGCGCCTACGTGGACCATCGTATCTGCCCAGACGTCTCCGACGCTCTTGGTGTAAGTCATGGCAGCCACGATCTCGTCCAGCTTCACCGGATTGTAGCCGTAGTCCATGATGGTGGGATCGACGTTGTGAACCAGGATCGTGCGCCACGACCCCTTGGTGCGCACGCTGTCAGTAATGGTGTTGAAGCCCGGGCTGCCTGCGGCAGTCTCGTCGAGACTCGAGAGGTGGCAGGGAATGTCAAACGGACTGGTATTGCCGTTGGGCGCGACTCCGTTCGGGTCGTCGGAAATGCCGCGATTGATGATGAACCGCTCGCTGGCAGGCGCCGACCAATTCGGGTCGCCAAATGGCCCGGCCATCGTGTAGACGCCCGTTAGGCCGAGTGCCGACTTCAGTACGGTCGTGCATTGGTCGATTTCTTTATCCGCCCCGGCGTACGTTCCCCAACTGCAATTGGGCGAAGCAACGCGGTTGTAGCAGTGATGCATGGTGTGGTTGCCGATTTCGTGTCCGTCCTTGGCAGCCTGAACCCAAACCGGATTGGCGCTGTTGGTGGAGCCGACGATATAGAACGTCATCGGCACACCGACTGCGTGGAGCTTCGAGTAGTGCGTGATCTGCGACTGCAAGTTGTCGTCGAACGTGTACGAGATTGCGCCCTTGAAGCCGGCCCAGTTGAGCACCTTCAGGCCGCCTACCGAGCCCGCCGGCTTAGCCACGTCAGTCGTGGCTGGTGCTGGCAGCCCGGACGCGCCAATGGTCAACGTGGTGCAGACGTCGACCGGGGCCGCGCCGGCCGCGCCGCCTTCGGCACCCATCCCTCCCTCGCCGCCGACTGCTTCGGCCATTTCGCCGCCCATGCCGGCTTCGGCAATGACCTTCGAACCGCTGCTGCCGGCCGTGCCGCCCGTGCCGCCCGTGCCGCTGGTGGCGTCAGTACCGCCGTTGTCGCTGGCTCCGGCTTCACCAACGATGGCTCCCCCCGTGCCCGCTCCGGCGTTGGGTCTTCCTTTTTTTGGCGGGTCTGCACAAGCCACGTACAACGTTGCAAGCACGACCGCCGAAACCCCAAAGCTACGCGTTATTCTTCTGGACAAGGCCAGAAGGTAGCATCCATCCAAGAGCGTCTCCATGCGGCACACTCAATGGCACTCATTGTCGTGAGAGTCAGTCGCACCGCCTCGCACATGCGGTGCTCGTTTTTTGCGCAAGCTCACACGCGCTGACCGCAGGCGAGTGCTCGGGTTCGTGGTTTGCTCGCGGTTCGTCTAGCGTTGCAGCGTGCCTGCGCTCACGGCGTGGTCGGCTTCGAACCAACCTGCCACGACCAATAGCTCCGAGGCCGCGAGCAACGTGAGCAAGCCTGCGCCGCGCAGGCTCTCAGCGCGAGTCAATGAGATCGATCTGGGTTCGCTCATCATCGACAAGGCTTGCTCCAGCATCTCGATCGCCCGGGCCAAATTGTGCGACTGCTCCCGCAAGCGGCTGTGCCAGCCCTCGGGGACGCGGGGAACCCGGGCCGCTGCAGCCGGGCGCCGGCCCGGCCGCTTTTTCGAAGCGGGTGCGGCTTGCGCGCTGGTGCCGCGAGTTCGGGGATGGGGTTCTTTCGCCACTTTTTTATCGCCGCTGGACGGACGCCAGGCGCGCGGCCGCGGTTCCGCGACGATCAACGATGCCTCGATGAACATGGTCGCGAGTATAGGCTGAACCTGTGTTCAGTTCCAGCGTTCTCTCGGTCAGCGGTTCAATAGCTATTGGGCTGCGTCGCATCGAAGGCTCCTGCCTCGAAAGTGTTCTCTATTTGGGTGAGCCAGACGTCCTCCAGGCGAGCGTCCGTGAGGGGCGGGAGGCGAATGATGGCGACCCGATTGCCCTTCCAACCGGTCGCGATCCAGCCGGAGCCGTCCGGACTAAGTGACAACCTGGAAATATGCCAGCTGAGCTTTCCCTTGGGCGGCAAGTGCGGTGCTCGCTCTAAATCCACTCTGCCCTCCTCCTCGTCGATACTTTTATCGCAGCCGCTCGATCAGTCAAATTAAAAAGGACTCACCTGCCCTAATTAAGAAGACGCGCGTCGGGCTAGCGCTCGATTACGGAAAACCGATGACTGCCCCCGCTTCCCTTCGTGCGCGCGAGCTGATGCTCCAATTAGGAGGCAACGTTCAGCGGCTGCGTCTCAAACGTGGCTGGACCCAGGAATATCTGGCCGAATTGGCCGTAGTGGATTTGTCGTATGCTCAGCGAGTCGAACGCGGGGAAATCAACCTGACGCTGAGTAGCCTGGCGACTTTCGCCGACGCCTTGGGAGTGCAACCGGGCGTACTACTGCGCGCAGGAAAACCTCCCGTGATCAAACGTGGTCGTCCTAAGGCCAAGCGCACGCCTCCAACGCGTCAGCGCAAGTAACCCGAATATCGACGCGCCCACGCTCTAATTCGAATCCCGCGGTTGTCCGGAATTCCCCTGACTTGCGCGCCATGCAGCCTATTTCGTACGCTCTTAGCGCAGGCCGCGGATACGCTCGCAAAACCAGGCATCGAAGCTCGGATCCATTCGTCGTCCATAAAACCCCGCGAGCGAGAGCCAATGGAGCTTGCCCGATGTGCCTCGGACCGCGATTGCGGTCCAGGTCGCGGTGGTCGAGCGCTGTGTGGCTTCGAAGATTTCGCCGCCAGTGCTTTCGACCAAGCGCTTGCAGCGCAATTCGAACTGTTTGCAGCTGCTCGCGTACGTGCTCAAGAGCTGCCTTGCTGGAGGATCAGCCAGCTGACGCAGGGAATCCTCCGCAGATTCCCGGACGTACAGATCTTCGTCATCGAGCACGGTCAGGAATGCCTCTGCCTGATGAGAGCCCAGTAGGCTAACAGCCATCTGAAGTTGAAACCTGCGTCGCTCGGAGCTCGGGCGTGGAGCCTCGCTCGTCACCAGCGCTGAAGCCCGAGCATGGTCGTCGTCGTTCGATCGGCGGCCCCCACAGGCAGGCGCCAAGTCGCGGAGGGCGGTTTGCCCTCGACGGAGCGCGGCGCTGATTTCTTGCAGATACTCGCGCTCATTCCGGTAGAGCGGCCCTCTTTCACCGTCGTGCGGAATTTTGGCGATGTACCCTTGCAACGGGCCATCGAGCATCTGCACCACGACGTCAGATTCCTCTTCGGCGATCACGAACACGCCCAGTTTGCAAAAGCCCACGCTCAAATCAGTCGCTCGCTCGACGGGAAGTACGTACGCCCTCTCGCTACTCGAAGCGCGGATCCCGTCCTGCTCGAGATACAAGTCGTTCAACCAGGACGGCAGACTGATCCCGAGGCGGCGTTCGCACCCGGCAATCGTCTCCTGGCTGTTGCCAACGCCGACCGAGCTTTGCTCCAGAGGCTGCAGCAAGCTTTGCAGATCTACTTTCATGCGCAGTCACCACCAAGCAGAGTGCCGAGGCGGCTGGCAGGGTGGGCGATCGTCATGTTCCTACATCTTACGCTCGCTCGAGTGACTTTCTAGCCCTCTGTCTAGCCCTCAGTGATTCCTCGATTGACCCCGCGTGTGGACGGCGTGCTGCATGCTGGGCAGCTCGTGTGGCATCCTCGGGCGTCGAACACGAACTGATCGAAGCGTCGTCGGATTGCGATTTCGTAATGCTCCAGGCCGAGCCGGACTTGTGCGCAGAGGTCGGCACGAGCTTGCGTCGTAGCGAACGGGAAGCGAGCAGCCTTTCGCCCACGCGTTCGCGTTGGACCCGCAAACTTTGCTGGCTGGCCGCGGGTCGGCCAGTGGTGGAGTTGAAGCAAGCCGACCATGCCGAGTGCTCGAGGCGTGCGCAGTCACCAGTGCGAGTGAGGGCTCGCTACCCGAGCAGTCGGCCCAACGTTTGTGCAACGCGCTGAGTAGCGCCTGGCAGGCCGCTGAGTGCAGCCCGCGATCGAGCGCGTGAGCGTTGCTCAGCGGAAACCGACAGTCGGCATTGTGCAACATGCCAGCTTCGAGCGTAGTGGCTAATTGCAATATGGCGCTTGTTCCAGGATATCAGTCCAACAATCTGGGCCAGATTGGCTATTCGCAATCAAGATGCTCCGATGGCGCCTCAGGTCGTTGCGGGAGCTACAGCGGCGTGCAGCTTCGGTGCAGCTCCAGGGTCGATCCTGGTGCTGCCCGTGCACCAGTGTTTGGCGGGCAGCCCGGCCGCCAACATCACCGATCTAGCCCCGATCGTGAATGTTTGTCCTTTCGGTTCGTGTTCTTCGCTGGCTAATCCGGCCGTGGCGGCAGCGACCGCAGCCGCGTTCGGGGCGCTGACACCGATGCCCTGCGTGCCCGTGCCGGCGGGCAGCTGGTTGCCCGGCACGCCAACGA
>DATEPG010000557.1:0-5602 GCA_035273265.1 Polyangiaceae bacterium | reverse complement strand
AGACACCACATGGCCAGTCTGAAATATGTCGAGCAACACGTGGGCGGTCTCGACCAACGCGCGATCGCCCTCGTCGTGTCCGAACTCGTCGTTGATCTGCTTCATACCGTTCAGATCGACGAAAAACAGCAGAGCCTTGCGTTCCTCACGTTGGGCGATGCGTAACTGTCGACGCGCGATCTCTAGAAAACCGCGGCGATTGTACAAGCCGGTGAGCTCGTCACGGATCGATTGACGGCGAATGGCCTCCGCACGGCCCTCGGCGGCTTTGCGGGCACGCTCGCGCTCGACGACGCGGCCGAGTTGCGTCCCGATGTTCGCCATCGTCGAAAGCAGCGCCAGATCGGCGTCTTCGCTGCGTTCGGAGTAAAACTCCAATACGGCTACCACCTCCTCTTCGACCAAGACCGGGAAGGCGAAGCCGCTAATGAGGCCCGCCGCGACTGCCGATTCGGAACGCAAGAACGTACTCAGCTGGCTCAAGTCGCTGACCCAGGTGGCAAGCCCGGAGCCCAGCACCTGGCCGATCATGCACTCGTTGCGCTCGAAATCCATGGTCGAGCTCTTCAGGCGAAAGTCTGCAAAGCGCCCTGGCTGCTCGTCGTGCCACCAGCCGGAGGATTTCAGCGTCTTGCCCTGCACGAGATAGACGTGACCGACCGGCCAAGTCATGAATGCGCACACTCGATCCAGCGTCGCTTGAAATGCGTCGCGCACGCTATGGGCGGTGTTCGCGGCCTCCGCGATGCCTTGCAAGAGCAGGACGCTCGCCGAACGATCGCGCGCCAGCTGCTCGGCAGTACGTTGCGCCGTTACGTCGTGCATCACGGCCACGTTGCCCACGAGCTCACCCTGCTCGTCGACGATGGGATCCACGGTGATGTGCAGGTGCACCGAGCGAGCCTCGTCGCTCGTTCGCAGTACGACGTCGGTCGGGAAGCTTGCCTCGCCACGCAGCGCTCTGCGCAGCGGTTCCTCGCTGACCGCCATGGGCGTCACACCGTCACTCTGAAAGAAGCGCAGCCGGTCGAGCGTGACCTGGACCTCTTTGGCCTGCGGCGGCGCACCGAGCAAGGACTTGGCCGCCTGGTTGAAGACCACCAATTGCCCCTGCGAATTCACCATCAACACGCCTTCGCGCATGTGCTCGAGCGTCGACTGAAAGACCAGGGTTTGCTCGCGCAGCGTCTCCTGATCGCGCTTGTGCGCCGTCACGTCATAGATCAAAGCCATGCCCGCGATGATCTCGCCGCTTTCTTGGTGCACGGGCACCACGGTCATGGCAAAGGTACGCCCGCCGCGCTTGACCTCGAATTCTTGAACCTCACCGTGCAGCGTTTTCCGGTAGCGGTTCGCGATCGGTTCTGCTCGATCCGGCGGCACGACTTCATACAGCGTTTTCCCGATCAGGTCCCGAGCCGTAAAGCCCACGCCGGTGAGAAGCTGTTCGCCGTCCGCCATCAGGTAGCGGAGGTCCATATCGAACAACAGCACGGCGCCGTTGGGCAGGTTCTGAACCACAGTGCGCAGCAGCGCCTCGTTTCGCTCCAGCGCTCGTTGCGCCGCCCTGGCCTTGGAAACGTCGCGACCCACACTCACCGCCGCGCGCACGACCCCGGACGCGTCGCGAATCGGTGACGAGTTGACGCTGTAGGTCTGGTCCGGGTCACCCGGGAAGCGACGAATGAATTCAGCGTCACGCACGGAAAGACCGGCCAATGCGCGCGTGGAAGGCGCGTTTCGCGATTCAACGGGGTCACCCCGTCGACCAAGAAAATCCCGGAGTTCTCGGTTCTTTCTCTGGGGAGCGAGCGCTGGGCCGCCTCGTTCTTGAGCACGATACTGCCGTCTTCGGCGGTGACGACGACCGCGTCTTCCATGCAGTCGAGCACCGAACGAAGCAAGATGCGGTCTGCTTCGTGCGAGGCTCGTGCGTGCTTGAGCGCGCGAACGCGGGCGCGCAGTTCCAGCTCGGTGCCCACCATCGCGGCCAGCTCCCGCAACGTGGCTAGCTCTTGCTCCGACCAAGTGCGAGGCACCGAATCGATCACGCAGAACATTCCCAGCACCTGTCGTTCGGAGGTGACCAGTGGCATCCCGGCGTAGGCGACCGCACCGAGCTCGCTGATTGCCAGGTTCTGCTCGAGCCAAGGATGCTGACGCGCGTCCATCACGATCAGTGGCTCCGCCGTCGTCACTCCGTACTGGCAGAATGAATGATTGAGCGGCGTCTCGCGAAGCGAGGCCCAGGGTTCCGGAAGCCCAACCGCACTCTTGAAGAATTGGCGATGATCATCGACCAACGAAACCAGGGCCACTGGCGCGTTCAGCCATTTCGAGGCCAGCCGCGTGAAGCGATCGAATGCTTCTTCGGCCGGTGTGTCCAAAAGTTCGCTTTCGGACAGCGCGCTCAGGCGCGCCTCCGCGAGCAAGGCACGCAGATGACCGTCGGGGCTGGCCGGCTGTGCCCCTGATTCGGGGCTCAGGCTAGGCGCGGAGTGGCGGCGGGGGTTCCTTTTCGACACGGCTGGCATACGGCCGCTGCAGCCCGCTGGTAAGCCGTCGCTAATTGCTTGATACTGCGCCAGTATTCGTCGCGCTCGTGGTCTCCCGTGGAGCTGACCAGCGCTCTTCAGGGCGTGTTCGAAACGCGAATCAACGCGAACCCGTCATAGCCCTTACTGCCGACGGTCTGGACCGTGGTCGCGCTGACGCCGGGGGTCTTCGAAACGATCTCGTTGAAGCGTCGAATCCCCTGCACATTCGCGTCAGAACTGGCGGCGTCGAGCACCGCACCTCTGCGAATCACGTTGTCGACCACGATCACGCTGCCTGCCCGGGTCAGCTTCAGGGAGAACAGGAAATAGTCCGGGATACTCTGCTTATCGGCGTCGATGAATACGAAATCGAAGGGCGGCGCCCCCTCGCTCACGAGCGCGGCCAAGGAATCGAGCGCTCGCCCAACGCGGATCTCGACCAGCGCGGACAAGCCGGCCCGTTCGAGGTTAGCCAGCGCAACTTGGGCATGCTTCGGGTCGAGCTCGAGCGTGACTAGCCGACCGTTCGCGGGCAACGCGCGCGCGAGCCAGATCGTGCTGTAACCAGCCAAGGTTCCAATCTCGAGGATGCGCGCCGAACCCTGCATTCGTGCAAGCAAGGACAGGAACTTTCCCTGGTTGGGTGCGACATTGATGGCTGGCAGGCCGGCGGCATTGCTCGCGGCCAGCGCGGAATCGAGCACCGCATCGCTGGGCAGCATCAGGCTCGTCACGTATTCATCGACGCGTGTCCACTGATCTTGGGTCATGGGGCTCCTGATTCGCTTGGCTCGTTCATTGCTTGAGAACTCGAAGATGACACCGAAGCGGAACACTCAGCCGATCGGGGCGTGCGCACTGTCTACGCTGATTCTTGCCGGAACGGCGCGAGCGCAGAGCGCCCCTGCCCAGCTTCCGCAGTCCGATCTTGCACATATCAGCATTCATGCAGCGCCGTCCACGGCGCTCGAGATCGTGCCCGCTAGCGGTTGGACGGGAGCCGTGCCCGTTGCTCGCTGCACGGATTCCTGTGACTTCTGGGCGTTGCCCGGCCGCTACACCCTGTATGCTCGCGACCACACGACCGGCAAGCGCCAGGAACTCCCGTTCCGCGTCGAGCAATCGGCTCGCTTCCAATTGCACGTCCGATGCTGAGCGCGACGCGGCAAAGGTCGGCGTGGGCCTGCTCCTCGCCGGCGCGCTGACCACGCCCGCTGGCTGGCTCATCTACGCCTCCAATCGCACGCGCTTGAAGCACGTCGACGAGGGCTCGTACCCGGCGACCGAAAGCCCCCGCCAAGTTCGGGTGGGCGTGGTTGGCTCGGTCTTGGCGGGCTCGGTCTCGGTGCCGTGGCCTCGTTCTGACTTCATCGGCCAGCTTCGTGGTCGAGCAGCCAGCGTTTGCGCTCGAGCCCGCTGCCGTAGCCGGTGAGCGAAGCGTTCGCCCCGATCACGCGGTGACAAGGGACGACGATCGCGATCGGGTTCGACCCGTTCGCGAGTCCCACTGCTCGCATGGCCGCTGGGCGTCCAATCGCCTTCGCGAGCGCGCCATAGCTCCAGGTCTTGCCGCTCGGGATCTGACGCAACGCAGTCCAGACTTGGTTCTGAAACTCGGTACCGCTGGTGGCGACCCGCAACGCTGCGATCGCTTCGAGCCGACCGGCGAAGTAGTCCAGCACTGCCCGCTTGGCTGCGGACTCCTTGCGGGCCTCGCGCATGGCGAGCGTAACATGGCGATAGTATCGCCCCAGCAAGCGCTGAGTGCGTTCGTGGTGGTCTTCCCAATCGAGCGCGTGCACGAGGCCATGCTCGTCCGTAACGAGCAGCATCGGACCCGTGGGTGTCTCTAAGCGTTCAGTCTGAAATGTCTGGCTGTCCATGGGCTCTCGGCTCCCTTGCTGACGTCAATATCGGACCGAGTCGCGGCGGGCGCTGGCGGAATACGGACATGAACGTCCGGCAGCGGCAAGTGAGGCTCATGTCCGAAAACCGCTAGAAGGGGGCGAGGACGCGTGGCACAAACCGCGTATGGATCTCGATCATGACGCTTGCTACCGCGCGCTCGCGCAGCGCGACTCGCGTTTCGACGGGCGCTTTTTCACAGCGGTCAAGACGACCGGGATCTATTGCCGCCCGGTCTGCCCCGCTCGCACGCCCCATGCCAAGAACGTGATCTTCTATCCCACAGCCGCCGCCGCGCAGGAGGCCGGGTTCCGCCCCTGTCTGCGTTGCCGGCCCGAGACCGCTCCGGACATGGGCGCCTGGCGCGGCACCTCGAGTACGGTGTCTCGAGCGCTCTCGCTGATCGAACTCGGGGCGCTGGATCGAGGAGACGTCGAGGGCTTGGCCGAGCGACTCGGCTTGGGCGAGCGCCAGCTGCGCCGACTCTTTCGCCAGCATCTCGGTGCCTCACCGGTCGGTGTCGCTCAAACGCGCCGTATCTTGCTCGCCAAGCAGCTCATCCACGAAACGCGTCTGCCCATGGCGGAGATCGCCTTCGCTTCGGGCTTCGGCAGCGTGCGACGTTTCAACGAAGCATTTCTAGCTCTGTTCGCGCGCGCGCCCGGCGAGCTCCGGCGTTTGGGCGGGGAGGACGTCGCGATCAAAGCCGACGGCGAATTCAGCCTGCTACTCCGCTACCAGCCGCCCTACGAGTGGCCTGCAATGCTCGATTTTCTGCGCCAGCGCGCGATTTCTGGCGTGGAGCACGTCAGCGATGCTTGCTATTCGCGCACCGTTTTTCTGGATGGGATCCAGGGCTCGCTCTCGATCGAGCTCGGGCCAGGCAATGCCCTGCGCGCTGGCATCCGCGTCAGCAAACTGGCGATCGTCCCCAACATCATCGCCCGCTTGCGACGGGTCTTCGACCTCGCTGCCGATCCGTTGGCGATCGCCCAGCACTTATCGCAAGATCCGGTGCTCGCGCCGTTGGTCGAGAAGCGTCCCGGCCTGCGCGTGCCCGGTGCTTGGGATGGCTTCGAGCTGGCGATGCGGGCCGTGCTCGGACAACAGATCACGGTCACCGCCGCGGTGCGTCTAGCCGCCCGCTTGGTCGCAACCCA
>DATEPG010000556.1:0-25032 GCA_035273265.1 Polyangiaceae bacterium | reverse complement strand
GGTGTCGATCACGCCGCTCTGACCGTCCTTCGTATGTGCTTCGATACGCAAGCTGGGGTTGAGCTCGGTTGCTTCGAAGAACACGCGCGCTCGTCCGCGTTCGTCGCTGCGAAGGTGCTCGGCGCCAGACAAGCGCGCGCCCTCTGCCGTGAGCGTCAACGATGCATCGACAACGGGTCGGCCGGCATGCTCCACCCGAATCGCGAGCGCGGCGGGTGATCCGACCACGAATGCGCCGCGCTCCGCGGCCACACTCAGTACGAGCTCGCGCTCGCTGCGACCGCGAATCCAACCACCGCGGCGGCGCGCGCGGGCCGCCCAGCGTGCTTCGTTCAGCTCGAAGCGCCCGCTCGCGAGCAGCGCGCTCGACGCATCTCGAAGTTCGAATTCGACCGGACCGTGCACGGGACGCGCGAATGGCACTTCGAAGTCGGCGACCCCGCGCACCGCCTGCGTCACCGCCACGACGAGCTCCGGCCCGCCGGAAGCGTGCAGCCGAGCGCTGAGCGGACCGTTCCAAAACGCGCTCTCACGCTCGCCCTCTCGTTCAACGCTCTCGACACGCAGCGAGAGCAGCGACGCGCCCTCGCTGGGGCCGCCGTACACGCGCGCCCCGTGCAGCTTTCGCGGCACTCCGGCAACGAGCAGCGCGTAGCTGACCACCAGCACCGTCAGCACCGGCAGCGCCAAAGACCAGGCGCGACTCATCGGCTTGTCATTTCCACAGTTATGCTACCCTGCGCCGCGAAACTATGGCGGACGTCAAGAAAGCAAAGGTAAAAAAATCGGCCCAAGCCAAGCGCGTTCGAAAAGAACGGCGCTTTTTGCCCGAGCCCACCTACGCCTCGCGCGCCTCGATCGGCGGCGGCATGTTGGGCGCCTTGATCCTGGGCGCGGGGGTGTATAGCCAATGGCTGAGCGAAAACCCGCGCGCCGTCGCTCCCTACTTGTTTGGCGTGGGCGCGCTATCGGTGGGCGCCGCCCTCTGGTTCGGGGATGCGGGCGCCCTCCCCTTGCGCGTGGGCGACTCCGGGATCGGCATCGAGAAAGGCAGCGATCTCGTGCGCCTCGCCTGGTGTGACATCGAGCGAGTGTTCACCGAGCGCTCGGAGCTAGTGGCCAAGGGCAAAGAGCTGACCCTGCGCATTCCCATCGCCGCGCATCGCACGGCCGTCGCCTGGATCCTGAGTGAGGGCACCAAGCGCGTCCCCGCCGTGATGGATGTCAAACGCCAGAGCCTCGCTGATTTGCCCGAACCCAAAGACAACCACGGCGAGTCGGTCGTGATCGAAGGACTGCAGATCGCCGGTCGCCACTGCGCTGCCAGCGGCAAGCCCGTCTCTTTCGAGCGTGACGCACGCCTTTGCCCCAACTGCGGCCAAGTCTATTTGAAGGAGCATGTGCCAGCCAAATGCCTGACCTGCGAGGCCACGCTGGGCGCAAAGGCGATCGAGATCTGACCAGAATTCACGGGCTGGGGTGGGCAACCGGGCGTTCGCTGCGTCGGCGTTGCAGTACGTGAGCCAGCATGCGCGCGAGTGTCTCGTAGTCGACCGGCTTGCTGATCAGATCGCGAATGCCCATCTCGCGCACTTCATTCGCGGTCAGTGAACCACTCGAACCCGAGGCTAGAATAATCGGAAATCCGGGGTGGAGGGCCAAGACGTGGCGCGCCAACTCGATGCCCGTCATCCCCGGCATCGTCAGATCGGTGACCAACGCGTCGTACGCGCGCGGCTCGTTGCGGAAGGCGCTCAGGGCCGCTTGGGAACTCTGAAACACCAACGCCCGGTAGCCGAGCCGCTGCATCATCTTGAATGCGACATCGCCCAGCGCTGGCTCGTCGTCGACGAACAGGATCCGTTCGCCCGCGCCGAGTGGAATTACGAGCGTGCTGGTAGGCGTTCGCACCTCGGTCACTGGGCGCGCAGGCAGGTAGATGCACAGCCGAGTACCGCGACCGAGCACGCTGTCGACGGTGACTACGCCCTGATACTCTTTGACTATGCCGTGAACCACCGACAAGCCGAGTCCAGTCCCCTCACCCGAGGGCTTGGTCGTGAAAAAAGGCTCGAAGATTCGCTGTTGTGTGGCAGCGTCCATGCCCTGTCCCGTGTCGCTGATGCTCAAACGCAGATAGGGCCCGGGCCGCAGCTCGACGTGCGGCTTGCTCGCCCCCTGCACCATCAATTCATCGAGTTCGACGCTGATTTGGCCTTGCTGGCCGCGCATTGCGTGCGCCGAATTGGTGCAGAGGTTCATGACGATTTGATGCACTTGGGTCGGATTGGCCAACACGTTCGGGTAGGCCGCGTCAATCTTCTGCTGCAGAGCAATCGTCGACGGCAGCGTGGCTCGAAGCAGAGACAGCGCCTCACGGATGATCGGTGCTAGCTGTAGCTCCTGACGTTCCTCCTTCTGATGGCGACTGAAGGATAGGATTTGCCGAACCAAGGTGGCGGCTCGGTGGCTCGCACGTAGCACTTCATCCAGGTTGTCCTGCAGTGCAGGGTTGTCCGGGTTGTCCATCTTGGACACCTCGGCGTAAGAAATGATGGCACCGAGAATATTGTTGAAATCATGGGCAATGCCGCCCGCCAACGTGCCCAAGGCCTCCAACTTTTGAGCCTGTCGAAGCTGCTCTTCCAACTCCTTCTGTTGTTCCGCCGCCTGCTTTTGCTCGCTCGCGGCCAGCTGACGCAAAGTGACATCCATTTGGATGCCGTCCCACACGACGCGGGCATCCTGCAGTTGCCGCGGCGCGGAGAAGCATTCCATCCAGCGCATGCTGCCGTCGGCATGGCGCGTTCTGGCCAGCACGTGGAAGGCGTTCATGCTCGTCAAGGATTGTTGCTCGGCGGCGCGAAGAGCGGGCAGATCTTCGGGAAAGATCCGATCGTACAGCTCAGAAGATTTGGCCAGAACTGCGTCCACGGAGATCCCGTGCAGGCGCTCGATGCCAGCGCTGACGTACAGAAAATGCAGCGAGCCATCGAAGTCACGCATGACCTGATAGATCATCCCGCCCGGCAAGTTGTCGCCCAGCGCACGCAACTGAGCTTCCTTCGAACGCAGCTCGGCTTGGTTCTTCAGGATCTCCGCGTAGCGCGAGGCCAGCAAGCTGCGAATGGTCAAGCCGATGCCCAAGGCGGAAAAGGCCAGCGTGATGAACAGCGTCGAGTAAGCCTGCAGACGTTCGGACTGGATGGCACGGATGCGAATCGCCAAAAGCCGATCCAACTCGTCAGCGCCCACGCGAAACAAGTTCAGGCTTTCGGCTCGCGCGCTGGCAACCATGGCCTCGAAGTCGGTAATCGGCACGGCCTCACCGGCAGCGATGCGCTCGAGCGCTGCCACCAGCCGTTGCTCGGCAACCTGCTCTCGTTCGACGGCCGGAGGCAAGTTGTGCTGCAAACTCAGGCTGACGCCATTGAACTCTGCGTCTTCGCCGAGCGCGGTCTGGGCGTCACGCGTGATGCGCTCGAGGTCGACCCGTAGCATCGCTGCCATCAAAGCGATTTGCGCGGCATTGGGCGCAACCTGCCCTTTGCGTAGCCAATTGGCGACGCGACTGCCCACCTCGCCCAAGCGCTGCTGCAGCTGCGGCAACGCGCCGAGCGTGATGTCCATTACGTAGAAACTGTCGAGATCGTCGTCCAAGATCAGATTCGAACGGTCGCCAGCATAGCTGATCATCGCTCGAACCGAGTTGGTCAGCGGGTGGTTCGCCTGGCCGCAGAGCGCGACTGCCCCTGGTGTTCGATCGAATGTGTCCCAGGCGCGCTTTAGCTCCGAGAGCCGCGCGTTGTCACGGTTCCTCGCGCGCAGCGCCGCGTCGCTGAATTCTAGGGCGCGGCCGAGCTCACCTTCGTACTCGCTCGCGACCGCTCGCAGCCCCTCGTCGATCTGTTGCTCGACCGCGAGCAGCTCGGGGTGCTTGCTTTGGGCCGCAACGGGTTGACACGCGACCGCCTGATGGCGCGAGAGCAGCTCGAGCAACCCCTGTAGCGGACGCTGAAATGCGTTGCCACGCCGCTCCTGCATACCGAAGTCGATCTCGTCGTCGTAGGCGACGTTGATCAGCAGCAGCGAGACGACGAACAATGGCAATGCGCCGATCAAGCCGACCAGCAGAATGCGCTGCCACAAGCTCGTGTCGTGTCCCGACCGGGTAACGTCCTTGACCATTGCGCGCCCGCAATCCCACACTCCGCGTGGTGAGCATAAACCAGACTGCGAGTCTGTGTCGGCAGTTCCCGACCGATCATGGGTAAGCGCGCGACCCTCCGTGTCAGCGGTACACTTTTGCAACGCGCGCCGACGTGATTGTCAGCCTGGCGCTTTTCGTGCCCCCGCCTTCGCCCGCGCCTGGCCAGCTCGACTTTCAACCAGCTGACCGTCGCGGATGCCGACTTGAACATGCAAAAGGCCCCGGATTGCTGGTTGATGGTCACCTTTCACGCCGCGGCCGCCTCAGCCTTCGGCGTCTGAGTTCGGAACCCAGCGCTCCGCGATCTGCGCTGCTGGCTCGCGATCGCCCCCTCTCGAAGCCCTGAGCACCGCGACACCCCCGGCCTTGTAAACTTGCTTCACTGCCCGATCCCCACGTCCATGCCGAACTTTGAACGACCGGAGGGATCAACCGCCAAGCAGCCAAGGCGCCAACTCCTCATCGCGTCCCAGCATCGAGCCATGCACCGCGACACGCGGGAGATTATTGGGTGAGCGATGAGTGTCGCGGGATCGCAATTTCTAGGGGTGTCGCGCGAGCGATGAGCGTCGCGGAATCGCAGTTTCTATGGCGTGTCGCGCGCTCCGAGCGAACCCCAGATCTCCTTTCTCCTTGGCGTCTTGGCTGCTTGGCGGTTCAAGTCAGGAAGCCGCTGACGGAGCCCCCCACGGCGCTTCTGGCGAGTTCCCTAGCGGACGCCAAGCATCAGAAAACGGGAGCGAGTGATGGGGTGCGCGGCGCGGCCAGGGAGTGGCTATCGAGAATTTTCGCGATTCCAGGCGTCGATCCAAGTAGGTAATACCGGCGAAGATTCGCTACGACCGAGCAGGTCGAGCAGCTCGCGCGAGTTTACGGTACCGCCGCTACGCTTCAAGATGCGCGCGCGTACGACGGCTTCGGCGATTGGCTCCTCGCGGCGCAGAAAGCGATGCTGGATGAGGAATGCCTTGTCGTCCCAACCGATGATCGTCGTTTCGACTTCAAAAACTTGGAATAGCTGGAGCGAACGGCGAAAGCGGATCGTCTCGGCTGCGACCACGGGGTAGAGGCCGCTCTTCCGCAACTGCTTGGCCGCCCCAGAACGCAGCAAGAGATCCACGCGCGCCACGTCGAGCATCGACAGGTACACGCCGTTGTTTACGTGAAAGAGCACGTCCAAATCCGGCGGCCAGACGATGAAACGCTTGCGGACGGGCTCGAGCAGGTCGCAGCGCGGGCGGAAAGGCGCGAAAAAGAGCAGCAGCAACAGGCGAAGGAATAGGTTCATGCTGACGGGTCGTGGAGCTGAAGGCCTGGGAATGGCGCGCCGAAGCACGCGGAGCGCCGAGGTCGGCCACTAAGGGCTCGAAGGCCCTTGCAGGTCCGGTGCATTTCCGTCGAGGCGAGCCGAGGCATTTTCCAGGGGGTCAGGCTCACCCTCGCTGCCACGCACCCAGGCAGCGAACAGCTCGTAGCCGACGGAAAGGACCACCGAGCCCACGAACAGCCCGATGATGCCGGAGCTGATCATCCCGCCGATGGCTCCGATCACGATTACCAACGTAGGGACACCCGCGCCGCGGCCGAGCAAGATGGGCTTGAGAACATTGTCGATCACCCCCACGAAAACGCTCCACACCATGAACGCGATCGCCACATTGGTGCTGAAGGAGGCAAACACGTAGACCACCATCGGAGCGAGTACGAGCCCGGTTGGCAGCTGTGCTACCGCGCAGATCAGCACCAGGAGCGCCCACGCGCCCGGCGCCGGGACGCCGGCGGCGGCCATGCCAATCCAGGCGAGCACGGCTTGAATGGCAGCCACACCGAGCACGCCCTTGGCGACTGCGCGCACCGTAGACCTCGCCAAGTCGATCAAATGCTGGCCGCGTCGTGGAGTCAGGCGTTCCGCAATCGGTAACAGGGCTCGCTGGCTCGCCTCTGCCTTCATCAAGAACGCGACTGCCACCGCCACCGCAAACAGCGACTGCAGGATGCCGAGCGTGAGCCCGCCGAGCGATTGCGCCAGCCAGCGGCCGACTTCACGGAGCTGCGGCAAGTGCCCTTCGACGATCGACGCAGGCGCATTCACCGCGGACGTCCACAGCGAGTAGACGCGCTTTCCGATCAACGGCCAATCGGCGACGTCCGCGCGCGGGGCCGGAAGCTTGAGCTGGCCCTGCGCCAGTTGGCGGCCAACACGCACGACGAAACCGCCGACCGAGTCGAAAAACAGGTAGGTGGGGACGACGATCACCGCCAGCGCTACCAGGCCGAAGCTCGCCGCGCCGAGCGCAGGGCGCCGCGACGAAATACGACGCGTGAGCGGGTACACGGCCGTCGCGATGATCGCTCCCCACAGGATCGGCACCAAAAACGGCAGCACGATCTGTAAGCACCAAGCAATCCACCCGCCCACCAGAACCACGCGAATCGTCGCTGCGGTCACGCGACTCAGGAAGAATTCTTGGCTGTCTCTCGGTTCCATTGGGGCTCGCTTTGTTGCTGATGGGACAGGGGCATCAATCTAGTTCGAAGGCGAGCGCAAGTAACACCAATGACCGCGCTCCAACCAGGTACGATGCCTGCACGTGCGGCGGCGCTTCGCTCCAGGAATTGATATCGTCGGGTGAGGAGAGCGCCGTATCGATACAGCGCCGCCAAGGTCCCAGAGCTTTTTCGCTCACGGCGGGCAGTTCGAAGCGGAGCGGCTCCCAGAAGGCGTTGATCATGACGTGGAGCGAGTAGTGCCCGCTGTGACTATGCACCGTAAAGGCCAGCGAATGCGACTCTTCGCTCCAGTCGGGACAGCCGAGCGCCACTCCGTGCCAACTGACATCGGCGCGATCCAGCAGCTCTTGGAGCGTCATCCGCGTCCCGTTCACGACCATGTCCCGGCGCAGGCGAAATTCATTGAGCAGTCGCACGAAGCGGTAAACATCCCCGTGACGCTCGAGCAGCCCCCAGTCGAACCAGCTGATGTTGCCGTCCTGACAGTAGGCGTTGTTGTTGCCCCGTTGCGTTCGGCGCACTTCGTCGCCCATCAGCAACATCGGCGTGCCTGCCGCGAACAACAGTAGCGCGAGCAGGTTCTTCACTTGGCGATTGCGCAAGGCCTCGACTTCGGGGTCGTCGCTCGGGCCCTCCACGCCGCAGTTCCAGCTCAGATTGTCGTTCGCGCCATCGCGATTGTGCTCGCCATTTTCCAGGTTGTGCTTGTGATCGTAGCTGACCAGATCGTTTAGCGTGAAGCCGTCATGACAAGTCACGAAATTGATGCTCTGCTCGGCTTCGCGCTGCTCGTAAGCATAGATGTCGGGACTGCCCTGGAGTCGGGCGGCGAGCGCCGGCACCGCTCCGTTGTCGCCCTTGATCAATCGCCGCAAATCGTCGCGAAAGCGCCCATTCCACTCTTGCCAGGTGTCACCGATGAAGCAGCCCACCTGATACAAGCCCGCCGCATCCCAGGCTTCGGCGATCAGCTTGGTTCCGACCAGCAGTGGATCGGACTCGATATCCCAGAGGACCGGCGGGTTCGCCAGCAGTTCGCCGTTTTCGCCGCGCCCCAACACCGAGGCCAAGTCGAAGCGGAAGCCATCCACGTGCATCTCGTCGACCCAGTAGCGGAGGCTATCTTGAATCATTCGACGCACGATCGTCTGGTTCGCGTTCAGCGTGTTGCCACAGCCCGTGACGTCGAGATACTTCGCCCGGTCCTGCTCCAGAATGTAATACGTGGAGTTGGCGAGACCCCGAAACGAGAGTGTGGGCCCGTCCGCTCCGCCCTCGCTCGTGTGGTTGAAGACCACGTCGAGGAAGACCTCGATCCCGGCGCGGTGCAAGGCCTTCACCATGTCCCGAAATTCGTCGAGCACCGCCAGCGGATCCGGGTCGGAGCTGAATGCGTGGTGAGGCGCGAAGAACGAGACCGGCTGGTAGCCCCAGTAGTTGATGCGTCCCTCCGGCGCGTCCTGAGGGTCGAACTGAAATACGGGCATGAGCTCGACGGCGGTAATGCCGAGCGCCTTCAGGTATGGAATCTTTTCGATCAATCCCGCGTAGGTTCCGCGCTTGCTAGCGGCGATGCCCGAGCTCGGGTGGCGCGTGAAGCCGCGAACATGGAGCTCATAAATGATGGTCTGCTGAAGGGGGCGGCGCAGCGGCGCATCCCCCTCCCAATCGTAGCCATTGGGACGGGCCACGACGCTCTTCATGGCGAACGCGGCGTTGTCACCAGGGCGTTGTGCCGCGCTTCGATCGAAACGGGCGGGAACCGCCACCGCCAAGCCATAGGGGTCGAGCAGCACTTTTTCGCTATCGAAGCGTAAGCCCTGCTGCGGGGCAAAGGGACCGTGCGCGCGGTAGGCATAGACTTGCCCTGGCCGTGCTCCGGGCACGAACACATGCCAGTAATTCTGGGTCCGGTGTAAATCGGGCGTGAGGGCGACGACCTCCGAGGGCTCCCGGGCTTCGGCATCCGAAAAGAGGAGCAGCTCGATCAGGGTCGCGTCGCGCGAGAACACGCTGAAGTTGACGCCTCCGTCGCGAACCGTTGCACCGAGTGGCGCGCTCGAGCCTTTCGCCGCACTAACAACGCTCATTGCTTCGTTCGTCTCGCATGGACCCTCGTTCGCGTCGAGTCGCGCCGAAAGCGTTGCGCCAGGCCAGGCCAGGCCAGGCCTGCAGGCCGGCGCAATCATTGCGCGTCACGCGCAGCTTTCGGCGAGCTCACAGCGATGCTGTCGGTTACGATGCGCCGTAGCAGCGCGTTCGCGTGGAGCGCGCCAGCGGCTCGCAACTTGCTATGGGGTTCGAACGGCAGCAGGCCGCAATCATCCCCAAGGGAGAAGTGTCGTGAACAATCTCGCGTCGTCGACCGATCAGCCCAAGTCCAAAAGTCCGCTGCGCAGCGACGAGTTGGCGCTCATGCACGCTTACTGGCGTGCCTGCAACTACCTCGCAGTCGGCATGATCTACCTGCAGAGTAACCCGCTGTTGCGTGAACCGTTGAAGCCCGAGCACGTGAAGGCGCGGCTACTCGGACATTGGGGCGCGAGCCCCGCCTTGTCCTTCACCTGGATCCATTTGAATCGCCTGATCGTCAACTGGGATCTGGACATGATTTTCGTGGCCGGGCCCGGACACGGCGCGCCTGGCGTGCTCGGCCCGGCATACCTGGAAGGCACGTATTCCGAAGTCTATCCGGACAAGAGCGAAGATTTGGAGGGCATGCAGCGCTTCTTCAAACAGTTCTCCTTCCCCGGTCACATCGGTAGCCACGTCACACCCGAGACGCCCGGATCCATCCACGAAGGCGGAGAGCTCGGCTACAGCCTCTCGCACTCGTACGGCATGGTCTACGACAACCCCGATCTGATCGTCGCCTGCGTCGTCGGGGATGGCGAGGCCGAGACCGGGCCGCTCGCCACCGCCTGGCACTCCAACAAGTTTCTCAATCCGGCGCGCGACGGCGCAGTACTGCCGATCCTGAACCTGAATGGTTACAAGATCGCCAACCCCAGCATTCTATCGCGGATCAGCCACGAGGAGCTGGAGGCGCTGTTCGTCGGCTACGGCTACAAGCCCTACTTCGTGGAAGGCAGTGAGCCCGAGCTGATGCACCAACAGATGGCCGCCACGTTGGAGACGGCGATCACCGAGATCCGTGCCCATCAAAAGGCCGCTCGCAGTTCGAACCAGCTGGAGCGCCCGCGTTGGCCAATGATCGTGCTCAGATCACCGAAGGGCTGGACCGGACCGAAGGAGATCAAGGGTCACAAGGTGGAAGGATCCTGGCGCTCGCATCAGGTGCCCTTCTCGGACGTGCGAGACAACCCAGAGAACCTGAAGCTGCTCGAAGACTGGCTGAAGAGCTACGCGCCGGAGAAGTTGTTCGACCGAGCAGGTCGGCTGGTACCCGAGCTCAAAGCACTATCCCCGAAGGGCAAGCGCCGCATGAGCGCCAACCCGCATACCAATGGCGGCGTGTTGCGCAAAGAGCTCAGGCTCCCGGACTTTCGGCGTTACGCGGTCGATGTGCCCACGCGCGGCGCCGTGCAGTACGAGAACACCAAGCCGCTCGGCGAGTTCCTGCGCGATATCATCAAGGAGAATCCGAGTAACTTCCGAGTCTTCGGGCCGGATGAGACGGCCTCCAACCGCCTGCAGGCCGTGTACGAAGCCAGCAAGAAGACCTGGATGGGCGAACTACTACCGGAGGATGCCGACGGGGGTGAGCTCGCGCGCGACGGGCGCGTGATGGAGATGCTGTCCGAGCACACCTTGCTCGGCTGGCTCGAGGGCTACCTGCTCACCGGTCGACACGGCCTATTTCACACTTACGAAGCCTTTGCGCACGTGATCGACTCGATGTTCAACCAGCACGCCAAGTGGCTGGATATCTCGAAGAACCACGTGTCGTGGCGCGCCCCGGTGGCGTCCGAGAACATCCTCTTGTCGTCTACGGTCTGGCGCCAGGACCACAATGGATTTTCGCATCAAGACCCTGGCTTCATCGATCTGGTGACGAACAAGGGCTCGTCCGTGGTGCGCATCTACCTGCCGCCAGACGCCAACACTTTACTGTCGGTGGCGGACCACTGCTTTCGCAGCACCGACTACGTCAACGTCATCGTCGCGGACAAGCAGAAGCACCTGCAATTTACCACCATCGACGAAGCCGTCGTCCACTGCACCAAGGGCCTCGGGATCTGGACGCGGGCCAGTACGGATGCTGGCGAGGAGCCGGACGTGGTGCTGGCCTGCTGCGGCGATGTCGCCACCATGGAAGCACTGGCCGCAGCTGCGATCCTTCGCGAGCGGGTGCCGGATCTGAAGCTACGCTTCGTCAACGTCGTCGACTTGTTCCGAATGCAGCCGGCGGCCGAGCATCCGCACGGCTCGAGTGAGCGCGAGTTCAATAGTTTGTTTACCACCGACAAACCGATCATCTTCAATTTTCACGGCTATCCGTGGCTGATTCATCGGCTCGCCTACCGCTTCGAGAACCACAAGAACCTGCACGTACGCGGCTACATGGAGCGCGGGAACATCAACACGCCGCTCGAGCTTTCGATGTTGAACGAGACCTCGCGCTTCAATCTCGTAATCGACGTCATCGATCGCGTGCCGCGGCTGCGGAGCACGGCCGCTCACCTCAAGGAAGAGATGAGGAACGCCATCATCGAACATACGACTTACGCCCACGAACACGGGCATGATCGACCTGAAATTGCCAACTGGGTCTGGCCGTACTGATTGCGGACACTCAGCCACTGCCGGCACGCAAGTGCCGGCTCTGGCTCGAAGCTCAAAGACGTTCCGCGTTGGTCGTGCCGGGGGCTCAGCCCGGACGATGGAACTTCAGCAACTCCTGTAGATCCCAGACCGGACCGGCGATGAACGACAGACCGTCCTCGCTAAAGGCCGGGGCGCGCTTTTCGAACGCGGCGTGTCCGATCAAGTTGAGCGCCCAACCTGCTGCAAATGCGCCCAGTGAGGTCGCCCAAAGCGCGCCACGCGCCGGACTCAGCGGCTTCGAGACGAATAGCCCGGCGGCGCCGCCCAAAATCAACGGGATGCCAATCAAGTGCAGGGTGCGGTTGGTGCCGTTTTGGTGGGTATCGCGATAGAAGGAAAGCGACGCTTGCCAGCGTTCCGCGGCGTTCCCCGCGAACTCCGGATGACGAGTTCGCCAGTCCTTTTCGAGCTGCTTGATGCCGGCACCGAAAAGCGAAAGCGCGCTCAGCTTGAAGCCGGCGCATAGCGCCGCCATCCCGGCGACCGAAAGTGCGACTCCCAGCGTGGCAGTAGACGAACGTCGAGGCATCCGCAAGGCACTAGCATGCGCGTCAGCGCGCTGGAATCGTCAGCAGCGGAGCTTGCATGCTGCCGCTGGCGGACTGCAAGGAGAAGAGCTGCGCGAGCAACGTGTAGGTGCTCTTGCTTTCGAGATCCCTGTCGTCGATGTAAAACCAGTGCCCGCGGTATCGAACCTCGAGAAAGGCGTGATCAGGCCGGGTGTCGCTGCTGCGCACGCGGAACATGCCGTGGGAGATTTGGTTCCAATCGAAAGCTTTTCCGTCCGGCCCGAGTGCTTGATGAGCGAGTCCGAGTCGTAGGTCCTCCGCTGGAACTTCCACTTGCTGAGCGAGAAACGTCATCACGCCCAGGATGCTTCGACCCGTGAGCATGATACGCGCCGGATTCCGAGGAAATCCGGCTGACTCCAGCGCCACGGGCACGCGCCCGGTATCCGGGGCCGCTTGCGGCGCTTCCGCCGGCGCTCGCGGGGTACCAGGCGAGGGTACAGGAGTCTCAGCCATCTTGGCTGGCCCCGGAGTACCAGCCATGGGAGGTCGGGTAACGTTGAGCAACGACAGGATTTCGTCCGCTCGCCGATGAGCGGCCTCATCCATCTCTGTCGGCCCAGCGGTGACCGCGACCAGCTCGGGTTGATTGGCGAGCGTATTGATCTGGATGAACCCCTCTTCTTGGAGCTCACGTAGCAAAATCGAAACCCGCCGAAATCGCTGATAATGTTTGACTTGTCGCGGTGCAACGCCGCCGATCGAGGTCCCGTTCGACAGCTCGTTCAGCTGTTGTACGGTGCACACCAGCAAGCGCTCGAGCCCCCAACCGCTGCGCGACAGGAGTAAAATAGAGCTTGGTTGGATCGGGGCCAGGAGCCGTTTTGCAAAATCTTCGCCCTGCAGTGGCGCATAGGAAATCGTCGGCGATTCGCTCCAGGTGACTCCGCCGGATGCACCCAACGCTACCGCGGTGGGATTGACCGAATTGGCTACGTCGACATTGCTCGAAGCGCCCACCCTTGTCTCTCGGCTGTAGGATGCCACGACCGAGGTCAGGTCCAAGAACAGGATCGAATCCTGATAACGCAGGCGCACCAGGTTCAGGAGCATCTGGTTGTCGAAGCTCCGCACGATCGCTTCGTTGTAGTCGAAGCGCCCATTGGCGATCGTGGCGGGCCCGATCTGACTGCAGCCCACCGCGGTCAATGACAGCGAGGCGAGCGCCCAGCGCACGAGGCACCGAATACGAGGCCTGAGAGCAGCAACGACTCGTGGCTTGCTGAAAGTCGGCAAACGTTTCTTCACTCCTGGCTGGCAACGTCGGAGAGAGTGCCCCCCAACCCGACCGGACCGTATAGCGAGACGCCGATTGAAGCTAGTTGGGGTGTGCGACGGGCGCGGGCCGCAAAAGCTTGGATCGAGCCCCCGGCGGAACGGCGAGCGACGCGCGGCTCGTCAGCCCGCGCTGGCTCGAAAGCCGCGCCGTTCAAGCCACCCGAGCCACGCCAAAACGCTAAAAGTAACCAATGGTTACAGCACGAATGCGATTCGACATTTCCCTGGGCGGCCGGATTGGCCAATAAGTAGCCGCCCGCATGACCCTGACCGATCCCCGCACCAGCTCGGCGCCCGCATTTTTGAATGGCACTTCGCGCATGCTCAATGACGCACGCGACGTCTCCGTCGTGTGGCTGATGATCCAGTGCGCGCTCGTCGTAGCGGTCGGAGTGTCGCTATTTTTCTGGCCCCACGCAGTCGGCATCTCGGTTTGGTACGTCGCCCCGCTTTACTACGTTTTGATAGCGGTGACCGTGATGGACCGCTTCACGTTGATGCTTCACTTCACTTCGCATCGGCAGCTGTTCAACAAGGATTACAAGAGCCTGAACCACATCATCCCGTGGCTGCTCGGTCCTTTTTTCGGGCAAACGCCCAACACCTACTTTGCCCACCACATGGGCATGCATCACCGTGAAGAGAATCTGCCCGACGACTTGAGCTCGACGATGCGGTTCACCCGCAATCGCATCACGCATTGGCTGCGCTATTACCTACGCTTTCTGATCATCGGGTTACCCGAGCTGATTTTCTACTTTTACAAGCGCAAGAACTGGAAGCTGTTCCAGCGCGTGCTGATTGGCGAAGGGATCTATTGGTCGGTGGTGGCCGTCGGCATGTGGCTACGCCCTCAGGCAACGCTCGCGGTGCTGGTGGTGCCGCTGGTGCTCATCCGCACGGTGATGATGATGGGCAACTGGGTGCAGCACAGCTTCATCAGCCAAGAGCATCCAGAAGACCCGTTTCAGTCGAGCATCACTTGCATCAACTCGCGCTACAACCGCCGCTGCTTCAACGATGGCTATCACATTTTGCATCACATCAAGCCGCGCGCGCACTGGACCGAGCATCCGATCGAGTTCGAAAAAGCACTGACTGAGTATGCCGCGCACGACGCGATCGTGTTCGAAGGCGTCGACTACTTCGAAATCTGGATCAACATGATGCTCGGCCGCTGGGGCTGGCTAGCCGATAAGTTCGTGCACCTCGAAGGCGCGCCGGTACGCAGCAAGGAAGACGTAATCGCCTTCTTGAAGAGCCGCGTTCAGCCGGTCTTGGCGCGGCCGGCCACGGTCAGCTGACTTTCTCTGCTCGATCGATCCGACCTGCCCTCAGTGGAGCTCGGTCGGCGACTTCGCAGCAAGCGTGTAGTCCGGCACATCCGAGGGGTCCGTGTGCCTCGGATACCAACCGGCAATGGTCAAGCCCCAGGTGTAGTAGTCGCGAGCCGCATCGCCACCCAAACCGAGCCGCCACATGTAGTCGTCGGGCCAGAGTCCGAATACGTTCCAAACCGCGAGCTTGACGTCGAGGCCGGCCGTCACGTGACCGCGTGCCTTGCCCCCGTCGAAGCGCGTTGGCTCCAGGTAAGAGCCAGCGCGGACCTTGAGATACTTGGGCAGAATCGCGGCTTCGACGCCAATACGCGGCGAGAGCACCGGCTTCTGGCCCGAGCGATGCACGGTTTGAGACACGAGGCTCTCCACGCCCACCGCATCTTGCACGGCGCCCGAGAGGACGATCGAGGCCGCGAGCGTCATGTAGAAGCGATTCATCGCGGTCAGGCCTTTTTCCGTGAGCGTCTTCTGCTTCAGGAGTTGATATTCCAGCTCGCGTTCGGCGGCTGCTTCGTCACGGGCGAACTTTCGGTCGATGGCCGCGAGCTCTGCGGTCGTTTTGGCCGACGCGCGTGCTTTCTGGCGCGCCTGATTGCGGTCTATTTCAGCGATTTCGTACTCGAGCTTCAGCCGCGTCACCAATTCGCTGCTGTCTCGCCAGCGGGGGTTCAGCGGTCGTCCATAGAGCTGAACTGCAAAGCCGATGTTCAGATCCCAGGGCGACGAGACTGACTTCGGTAGGTACAGGCTCGAGCCGTTCGAATTCTTGATGATCAGATCGCCGTTGGCATCGGGCAGTAGCTGGTCGCTGTAGGTGGCTTGGGTGATGATCGGCGTGCGGTACGCGATCCCGAGCCGAAGCGGCAGCCAGTCGGGTTTCCAAACCGCGCCGAGCTCGAAGCCCGGGCCAGACGAGCGAAACAGAAAACCCGTCGAACTCGGGCTATCGACGGTCATCGTGATGAAGCGAATGCCGCCGCCGAGAACCAACTGATTGTGGTCGAAGCCGTGGGCAAATTGCAGGTGCACGGTCGGAATCGTGGCCGTGATTCCGCGACGGTTCCCCTCTTCTGGATCTGACAGTGCGTACTGCTGGATGGACAGGTTCAGGCCAACACCGAACTCGCCCCACTGCATGTTGACCGCAGGCGTGAAGAACACGAACGAGTTGGGCGGGTTCGGGATATGCGTCTTGCTCCCGCTGTTGAAGAAATCCATATGCGCGAGATCGGCAGGAAAGGTCATGCCGAAGCCGAGCCAGTAGTCGAAGTGCGTGTACGAAAAGAACGGGCGCACCGCGGGCGCCGCCGGGTTCTGCAGATCACCGTCCACATCTTCGGCGATGGCCACGTACGCGCCACCCAGGCTCGTGACGCGCGACCCGGCAAACAACGGACCTTGGAAGAGATCGAGCGAATAGTCGCTGGTCCTGATCGGTTGTCCGTCGGCGGCGATCGGCCCGCCAGCGCTTGCTGGCGCCGTGCGCAAGGACAGGATGAGCGCGACCAACAACGCGACCAGGCGGCATCCCGAACGCCAGAGAGGATGAGCGCAGGACTGCGTCGCGAGCATCGGTCTTCCCATAGTTGGGCCCTTTCTCTCACATTTGTGCGCTAAAGTCGCCCCTGGCGGTCACTGGGAGTTTGCCGGAAGTTGCGGGCGGCTGCGCGAGACGTCGACGCCCACGAGCGGCTTTGCTTCGTCTTTGCTTCCGGCGTGGGCCAACAGCGCCGCAAATTCCGGTTGCTTCGGCAGTGCTTCGAGCTTCTCCCGTGACGAGCCCATCAAATGCAGGATCGCGATGTCCTCCTTACTCGTGCTGCGGTGGAGACCTTCCGCGATCACGCCTTGTTCGGTGAACCAGGGGACATCCTGCTCGAATTCACGGGCAAGCGCCGCGAAATCCGTGACGCGCAGCTTGAGATAGAGGCTGAACGTCGGCACGCTGGGAGGCGTCGCGGGGAGTTTGAACAGCTCGTTTTCGGTCAGCCAGACCAGCGAACTTTCGGGTGCGCCCTTGCGCTCGATGTAGCGCTGCATTTCTGGCGACTTCAGTACCTGCTCTAACTTGGCCGCGTCCTCGGCAAAGAGGTGGACGACCACCCGGCCGTCGTCGAGCCGGCTCAGGAGATGCCCCTGGATCCCTGCCTGCACGCGCGCGGCTTCGCCATCCTCGAAGTACTTCTTGAAGCCGTCGAAGTCGCTCATCAGGTGCACCACGAACAAGCTCGCGCCCCCGCGACTCAGTGAGTCGTGCGCAGGCGCTTTCGCCGCCGTGGTTCCCGACGCCGACGCAGTGCCCGTGGCAGGGGACGCCGCGGGTGTGGTGGACGCGCAGGCGCCCGCGCTCAGGAGCGCGCAAAGAGCGGCTGGTGCGCCGAGGCGCCCGACGAACGTGAACTTTCTCGCACGCAAAATCATGGGCAGGAGACTGCCACAGTCCCTCGCCGGCGGAGAAAGGAGTTTCTTTCTTGTCACCGTGCGCGCAAAGACGTAACGAACTAGGGCTTGGCAAGGGACACCCGATCATGAAATCTCTATCCCCCGCGCGCAAAGCCAGCCTCGGCATGACGGCGGTGCTCGGCATTGCCGTTGCTGCCGGAGCGGGCTCTGCGCTGTTCAATGCGCATAGCGCGCCAGCCGGCGCGTTGCGCCCGGAGGGCCCGGCTCGCGAGCAAGCAAAGCCAGCGTCGACCGCGCCCAACGATGAGGAAGGCAGCGCGCTCCGCGGATCGGTGCTCGAAACCATGGCTGCCAGCCAGTACACGTATCTCCGGCTCGCGACCTCGAACGGCGAAATATGGGCCGCGGTTCCAAGCACGACGATCGCAGTCGGCGCCCAAGTCACGGTTTCGAACGCGACCAAGATGACCGCTTTCAAGAGCGCGACGCTCAAGCGAACGTTCGACGTCATCTACTTCGGTACGCTGTCGACGGCCGCGACCCAGCAGGCCACAGCGCCTCGCTTCTCGCCAGCCGATGCGCTCGCCATCGACGACCAGCAAGATTTACCGCCCGGGCATCCCGACATCAGCAACGCGCCGCTCGGGGCTCGGAGCGGCGGCAGCACTGACGCCCTGCCGGCGGGGCATCCCAGCATCGACGGCGCAGCCGCCTCTCCCCACGCGCCCTCACCGGCTGGCTCCGGGTCGACACTGCCGGCGCTGGCTGTGGCTCCCGCGCGCGGCAGCAATGCTCGCGCGATCGCGCAGCTATCGTCGCAGCGGGCGCAGCTAGCCGGGCAACGAGTCCGCGTGCGTGGCCAGGTCACCAAGGTAACCGCGGGCGTACAAGGGCACACGTTCTTTCATCTGCGCGACGGCAAGCCCGATGATCCAGAGCCATCGGATCTGGTCGTGACCTCGGATGCGACACCCGAGCGCGGGCAAGTCGCGACCTTCGAAGGGACCTTACGCACCAACGTCGATATCGGGATTGGTTACAGCTATCCCATCCTGCTCGAGAATGCGGTTCTGATCGCCGAGTGAAGCGGCTCAGCCCTGCCCGGCTTGAATGCCGGTGAGGGCGATCGTGTACACGATGTCCTCGACCAGCGCGCCGCGCGACAAGTCATTCACCGGCCGCCGCAGACCTTGCAGCATGGGACCGATGCTGATCACGTTGGCGCTGCGCTGAACCGCCTTGTACGTCGTATTGCCGGTGTTCAGATCGGGAAAGATGAACACGTTGGCGCGCCCTGCAACGGTGCTGTTCGGTGCTTTGCTCGCCGCCACTTCCGGGATCGCCGCAGCGTCGTATTGGAGCGGGCCATCGAGCAACAAATCGGGTCGCAACGCCGACGCGATGCGAGTCGCTTCGCGCACTTTATCCACATCACTGCCCGAGCCCGACTCACCGGTTGAATAGCTGATCATGGCGACCGAAGGCACGATCCCGAAGCCAGCGGCCGAGTCTGCACTCTGGATGGCGATGTCTGCCAAAGTGCTGGCATCGGGATCCGGGATCACTGCGCAGTCGCCGTACACCAGCACTTGCTCGGGCAGACACATGAAGAAAATCGAGGAAACGACCTTGGCGCCGGGCTTGGTCTTGATCAGCTGAAGCGCGGGTCGAATGGTGTTGGCGGTCGAATGGACAGCCCCGGAAACCAGGCCGTCGACTTCACCCAGCGCCAACATCATGGTTCCCAGCCAGACGTTGTCTTCCAGGAAATCGGCGGCTGCCTGCGGTGACAGGCCCTTGTGCTTGCGCATTTCCACGAGTGGCCCGACATAGTTTTCGCGGATCGCGGCTGGATCCAGGATCTCGACTTCGGGCGGGAGCTGAACTTCTTGGGCCTCGGCAACGCGGCGGATCTCGGCGGCATCGCCCAAGAGGACACAGCGGGCGATCCCGCGCTCAGCACAGATCGCGGCCGCGCGCACCGTACGCGGCTCATTGCCTTCCGGCAGCACGATGCGCTTGTTCGCCGCGCGCGCGAGTTCGGTCAGGCGGTAGCAAAATGCGGCAGGCGACACGCGCGCGGCCACGGGGATCTGCGTATGGCCCGCGATCCAGTCGGTGTCGATGTGGCTGGCCACGAAATCCATACCGCGCAGCACTCGCTCGAGGTCGTCGATCGGGATCTCCGGGCTCATCTGAGCGAGCTGATTGGCCGTCTCCCAAGTGTTGGTTTTCACTTGAAGCACAGGCAAACCGGTAGCGAGGGCCGGGCGGCAAAGCTCCAGAATGGCAGGCGAGAGCTCGAGGCCACCGGTCAGAATCAAGCCTGAAATGGGAACCTTGTTGATTGCGGCCAAAGCCACGGCCAACACCACATCCGCGCGATCCCCTGGCGTGACGAGGATCGAGCCGGCCACGAGCGTGTCCACGAGGTTGGGTACCGTGCGCGCGAGGAGCGTGATCTTCTTGGCCCGCCGACTCTTGATTTCACCTTCGTGCACGATCTCGGCGTCGAGCTGGCGAGCGATGTCTATCGTGCGGCACGCGGCGAGCTCGGGGTTTTCTGGGATCAGACCGATCGGGTTGAACTCTGGCTTGCTCAGAGCAACGCTTCCTGATCCCAACTCGCCGTACCCGCTCACGCGCCCGCGAGAGTCCCTCCCGGGCACCCGATTGACGAAACAGCCGATCACGCGTCCGGGCCCGAAGCCGCCGTACTGCCTGGCGGCTATCTCGAGGTGCGATTCGAACTCGGCGATCGGTGTCGCGCCGAGTGAGCCGACCAAGATCACCTCTGCGCTCAAGGTACGCACGAGCTCGCGGTTGAGACTGCCCTCGCCGAGCGCGTCGTAGGTGTGCGCTAGGCCTTCGACGACCACGACGTCCGCGTCGCGCGTAGACGCGTGAAAGTCCCGCAAAACGCGCTCGAACACCTCGTCGCTGCGACGCGACAGAATCAGCCGCGCCGCTTCCTCGAGCGGGAGCGGAGTGGTGGGCTTGAGCGAGCTCGTGTGACGGATGAAATGCGTGGAGCGCTCGGGGCCAGTGTCGTGCCCCACGTGCTGGGCGATCGGCTTGAAAAAAGCTACCCGCGTCCCGCGATTGTCGAGCGCGCGCACTAGACCGAGCGCCAGGGTGGTGAGACCCGCGCCGCTCCCGCTGGGGACCAAAAATAACGTATGAGGCATTGGCTTGTTTCTTCGATCAGGCGGTTTGGACGGTGAGACGCGCCGTTTCGCGGGCGATGACCAGCTCTTCGTTGGTGGGGATCACGAGCGAGAGCAACGCCGACGCAGCGCTGGTGATCCGGCCGTGCTGCTCGACGCCATGAACACGATTGAGCTGGTCGTCGACCTGGGCGCCGAGCACGCGCAAATGCCCGAGCGTTTGCGCGCGAACTTCCGCCGCGTGCTCGCCGATGCCGCCGGTGAACACGAGCGCGTCCAGGCGCGAAAGGCTGGCGCACTGCGCGAGAATCGTCTTCGCCAGCCGGTAGCAAAAGACCTCGATCGCGAGGCGAGCACGGTCGTTGCCCTGGGCGCGCAATGTGAGCAGCGTACGCATGTCGTTGCTGACTCCGGACAGGCCCAGAAGGCCGCTCTTTTTGTTCAAGATCTCGCTGATTTGATGGAGATCGAGCTGGGCGTGTTTGGCCAAAAATTCGTGCAAATTCGGATCCACGTCCCCTGAACGCGTACCCATGACCAAGCCTTCGAGCGGCGTGAAGCCCATGCTGGTGTCGACGCTGCGCCCGTTCGAGATCGCGCAGACGCTGGCGCCGTTGCCCAGGTGAGCCGTGACGAGCTCTAGCGAATCGAGCGATTTTCCGAGCGCGCGGGCAGCAACATCGGCTACGTAGCGGTGGCTCGTGCCGTGAAACCCGTAGCGCCTCACCTGGTAGCGTTCGTAGTACTCGTAGGGAATGGCATACAGGTAGGCCGCGCGGGGCAGCGTTTGATGAAACGCAGTATCGAACACGCAGACTTGCGGCAAGCGCGCAAAGGCGCGGAGCGCGGCTTCGATGCCGAGCACGTTGGCCGGGTTGTGGAGCGGTGCTAGCTCCGAGCAGGCGCGCACTTGGCTGAGCACGGCGTCATCGAGCAGCACGCTGTCCGAAAAAGCTTCACCGCCGTGGACCACGCGATGCCCGACGGCCGCGACGGGCGTGTCCTTCAACTCATGAAGCAGCGCCTCGAGCGCCTCGGCGTGTGCGGCTCCCTGCCCGAGCGCGCGCTCCGCGTTCGAGCCGAACTGAAACGTGGGTTCGGCAGCTCCTAGGCGTTCGGCGATCCCATGCGCGATGATTGCGCCAGAATCCGGTTCGATTACCGCAAATTTCAGCGATGAACTACCCGAGTTGAGAACGAGGATGGCAGCGGTCGTCATCGACGCCCAGCCTAACACGAGCGTCGCGTGGTCCGAGCCAGGCGCAGCGGCGCGTCAATCAGCAACAGGTGTCTCCGGTGCAGCGCCGGCGCCAACGGATGCCGGCGGTTGACGTGCCGCTCGAGCTTGGCGAAACGCCGATGAAAGCTGGTAATTGCTGGTGATGGAGGGCCCCAAGATGGATACCATGGGGTGCCGCGGCGCGACCGCCCGCAGCTTCTCGAACTCGGCGAAGGTCGCCTCGATGCCCTCTTCGCTGAGCACCAGCTTCGCTTGCGCTCGCACCATCTTGGGATTTTGCCGCAGGGCTTCCCGGAACAGCGCCGTTGCTTCTCGTGGCACGCGGCGCCGGTTCAATGCCTCGAGCGCCCGCAAATAAACGAGCCCCGCGTCCTTCTTCTCGGTTTCCACGAACCAACTCATAGCCGCGTCGAAATTCGGCCACTCACGTGAAAGCAACGACAAATAGGCCGCCACGCGGTAGGTCATCGGCTCCTTGGGAAACTGGCGAAGCGCCTGGTCGACCACGACCCCCGCGAGCTGCAGGTGCTCGCGCGCGAGTACCTCTAAAGCCAGCTTGGCTTGCCGGTCGAACGCCGCATTCTTTTCGTTCTGCTCGAGGTCCTGGCGTTCAGCGTCGGTCAGCGCCGAGCTGGACTCGCGCTTGCCGCGCAGCCGCTTCACTTCGAAATCAGCCTGTTTTCCGAGCTCACCGAGAATGCGAGCAAAGGTGGTAAAATCATCACTCCAAGCCAGCTCGATGGTCGCGTGCAGTGAAAGGGCCTCGATACCCGGCTTGCCAGCCACCAGCTGCGCAGCGCTCGAAAACCGTCCGACCTCGTCATCGGCGAGGGCCTGAAATAGCTCCTCCATGTTGGAAACCGGAGCCTGATTGAGGGGAATGCCGCGTTCGCGTTGGATCTCGGCGATGAAAGCGCGAGCATCCGTTGGGCTCATCGGGGCATCGGACGGTGAGTCGGCGGAATGCCCGCTTCCGGCGCAGTTGGCGAGAGCAACGAGCAATGCAAGCCCGGCGGTTCTCCTGAAACGTAAGTGAAGCATTTGCGGACACGCTACCAGGGGTCGAGCAGCAAGTTGCACGAGAATTCAGGCACACTCGCAACAGGCCGAGGCCCGGTGCAAAGTAGCAATTGCCCCTTGGCCGTGATGGAACTAACTTCGCGCGCGACATGGCGCGAAGAACCGGGCATTTGCGGGCGTTCGCGCCGCCAATCCCGGCCTTGCTGCTGTTCCTGCTCGTCACTCGCCCGAGTCCGGCAGACGAGCCGCAGCGTGCCGGCCCGAAGGATCAGAAACCGCCCACGGCCGATCGTTTCAGCGTCAGCGCGCAGAGCGAAACCTACGTGCGGCTCTACCGGAGGGCGTTAGTCCCAGGTCAAAACGGGCAATTGGTGCCGACCGAGCTGGCAGTACCGGTACACCAGTACCTGTTCGCGAACGCGCGCGACGTCGACGCCCCCTGGAAGAAGGACAGCATTGGGCTGGAATTCGCAGCCTGGGGTCGTGTTTGGCCGACCGATTCGAGCATCGAGCGGCCGTTCGACGGCGACGTACAAACGGCGAACATTCGGCTCGAGGCAGGGCCGGCCTGGGCGCGCGTCGGGCGCCAGCAAGTGGCCGGCGGCGCGGCTCGCTACGCCCGGTTCGACGGCGTCATGGTTGGCGCCAGTCATCTCGGCTTCTTCCTCGAGGGCTACGGCGGCTTCACCGTCCTCCCCCGCTGGAACGACAGCCCCGGGTACCACCACCTGGGCTCCGCCCAAGACACCCTGCTCGTCTACCAGCCCAGCGCTCCGGTGCGCGGCAACTACTGGCTCACGGGCGGGCGCGTTGGCTACCAGACCCAGCGCATTTCGGGCAGCCTCTCCTTTCACGACGAGCAAGTGACCGGCGGAGTCGGTCGCCGCAATCTCGGCTTGGACGTAGGCGCGCAGCCGTTCGACAAGGCATCGCTGGGCGCCAATGCCCTGATCGAGCTGGACAGCTTGCGCTTGGCCAGCACACGGCTGTGGGTCGACGCGACGCCGCACCGACTGATCGACGTCAGTGCCGAGTTCTTGCATACCGAGCCGGCGCTGCTGCTGTCGCGGCAGTCGGTGCTCTCCGTATTTTCCACGGACGGCTTCGAAGAGGTCGGCGGCACGCTCACGGCCAAAATCTTACGCTGGCTCCGGCTCGATACGAGGGGCTACGTCGAGGCGTACCGGGGGACCGGCCCGGGTGCCCGCGGTGAGGTCGCCGGGCGAATCGCGCTGGGTCGCGACTACCCGACGCTGCTGCGCGTGAGCTACTCCCGAGTGATCGCACCTAGAAACGGCTATCAAGCGCTGCGCATCTCGCTCAGCCGCAAACTCAGCCATCGTCTGTCGTCGACGCTGGAAGCATACGGTTACTTCTACGACGCACCGATCGCCGGCTACGAAACTTCGTCACTGTATGCGGGCACCGCCTCCTACCAAGTGCTCGATCCGCTCGAAATCATGTGGACCGCATCGGTCGCCCAATCGCCGTACGCGGCATTCGATGCGCAAACCATGCTGCGAGCCACCTATCATTTCGACGCGCCGGCCAGGCCGAGGCACCCCCGATGAATCTGCGCTTTCCGGCTCTCGTCCTCTGGATCGCCGTGGCGCTCGCCGCGCTGGCCGCTTGCCAAAGCGAATCGGCGCCGCCGCGCTTTCCGCATCAGGTTCATCTAGCAGGCATCGCCTGCGGCGTGCCTGGCAAGCCGGCGTGCCTGAGCTGCGTGAGCTGTCACGACGTGGCCACACACGACTCGGGGCAGCGCATGCCGAAGGCGGCCGTGTGCGAGCGTTGCCACAGCGACGTCCATCAAGTGCGTCGGGTGCGGGCTGTGCTCGCGGTCGCTCCCGTGCGTCCGAGCGGTGAAATCGCGATCGACCACGACAAGCACCTAGCGATGCCGGAGATCCGCGGGCAATGCGTGCCGTGTCATTCGGGGGTGGTGGACGCCAAGCGGCCCGCGCTACCGCCGATGAGCCAGTGCTTCAGCTGTCACCAGCACGCCGAACAGTGGGCGCAGGGGCAATGCACACCGTGCCACCAGCCCGAAGCGTTGCGCCGCACCATGCCCACGACTTTCCTCAAGCACGACACGGCATTCTTGCGCAATCACGGCAGTGCCATGGCGCAGCGCCAGCAGGCTCAGCTCTGCCAAAGTTGCCACACGCAAGCGCAATGTCAGTCGTGCCACGACGTGACGCAGGATCTCACGGTCGAGGCGCGGCAGCCCGAGCGGATCGAAGCGGGGCACGTGCACCGTGGGGACTTCATGGTGCGCCACGCGATTGAAGCGCGCTCTCAACCCGCCAAATGCCTCTCCTGCCACACGGTTCAGGGTTGCGACGCTTGCCATGCTGCGCGCGGCGTGAGCGCGAATGTCGCCAACCCGGCGAACCCGCATCCGCCCGAGTGGGTCGGAAACAATACGTCATCGAGCAACTTTCACGGCACCGTCGCGCGGCGCGACATCGTGGCATGCGCGGCCTGCCACGAGGCGGGGCCT
>DATEPG010000555.1:0-12710 GCA_035273265.1 Polyangiaceae bacterium | reverse complement strand
GAGGTGCCCGTACTCGTCGCCCACGGCGACGATGATCAGATCGTTCCAATCGCGGATTCTGCGCCGCTGGCCGCTAAGCTGCTGAAGCACGGCACGCTCAAGGTATACCCTGGCCTCCCTCACGGCATGGCCACGACGCATCCCGATCAGATCAACGCCGACCTACTCGCCTTCATCAAAGGCTAACTCGCCAACGCAAAAAAAGTGGAGCTCGAATTCGAACTCCACTTTCTCGGCCGTCTCACCGGGCAATCAGCCCGGTGAACCGCGGCAACTTCGCTTTCAGCGAGGCCGCCGCGGTGGGTCGCGTCACATGACCGTGCCGCACTGGCTCGCGACGCCCGCGCCGCCGCAGGTGCCGCTGCTGCAGGCGCCGCAATCCAGCAGTCCACCACAGCCGTCGGCCACCGGACCACAGTTGGCGTTCTGCTGCGCGCAGGTGAGGGGAACGCAGCCTCCGGTGCCAGCGCCGCACTTGTTTGCGACGCCAGCGCCACCGCACGATTGCGGAGCGATGCAGTTGCCGCAGCTGAGGATCCCACCACAACCGTCGCCGATGCTACCGCAGTTGGCTCCGACGGCCGCGCAGGTGCGCGGCGAGCAAGCGCCACCGCCGCATTGGTTGGCCGTACCACCACCGCCGCAGCTGCTGCCAGTCGGACAGCTGCCGCATTGGAGGATGCTGCCGCAACCATCGGCGATCGCGCCACACGCGGCACCCGCTTGTGCACACGTGCGCGGCGAGCATGCCCCGCCGCATTTGCTGGCAACGCCGCCACCGCCACAAATCAGCGGTGAAGTGCAGGTGCCGCAGTTGAGGACACCGCCGCAGCCGTCGCCGACGAAGCCGCAGTCTGCGCCCGCTTGGCCACAAGTGCGGGGCGTGCAAGCCATGCCACACACGTTTGGTCCGCCCGCGCCGCACACGCTGTTCGTTTGGCAGGTACCGCAGGAGATGGTGCCGCCACAGCCGTCACCGATCAGACCGCAGCTTGCGCCGACGCTCTGACAGCTGCGCGGAGCACAGCTGCCCACGCCGCATACGTTCGGCGTGCCGCCGCCGCCGCAGGTGCCCGCTGCGCACGAGCCGCAATTGATCGTGCTACCGCAGCCGTCCGCGATGGGTCCACACTCGGCCTGGGCCGCGGCACAGGACAGCGGCTGACATTGCGGCACGCCGCACACATTGCTGGTCCCGCCGCCGCCGCACGCGGCCGGACTCGAGCAGGATCCGCAATCGAGCGTTCCGCCGCAGCCGTCCGCGATCGTGCCGCAGTTGGCGCCCTTGGCGCCGCACGTGGTTTGCGTGCAGTTGCTGCCGCACTTGTTGGGAGTGCCGCCGCCGCCGCAGCTCGCCGGCGCGTTGCAGGTGCCGCAGTCGAGGATGCCACCGCAGCCGTCCGCGACCGGTCCGCAGTTCGCGCCAATGGCAGTGCAGGTCTTGGGTGTGCAAGTGGCAGGAGGCGGCGGAACGCCGACGGAAACACAAGCGGAGAGGTCGAAGATCATGAACTCCAGCACCTTCTCTTGGGCCGTGAGCGGGCCGCTCGAGCAGTAGCTGGGGAAGATCTTGCTGCCAGCGCCCGAGATCCCCGCGACGTGGAAGGCGCTGTACAGAACGCGCCCGCACACGTTGTTGGCGTCCGCGCCGACCGGCGTGTTGAAAGCGTACTGCTGGACCGCGGTCTGCTTGTTGATCAAGGTGTTGTTCACCTTCACCGTCGAATCGGTGTAGACGAAGCGCTCGCTGGCGCCGGCGACCGACTTCACGTAGTCGCGCGGATCGGTGATTTGAATGAAGCCGCTGCCGTAGGTCGGGCTCCACGCACTCACGTTGCCCAGCCAGCTGTTGAAGGCTCCGCCTTTGGGCGAGGTCTTGTCGATGATGCCGGTAGTGATCGAGTCGTTGTTCTTGTACGGGCCACCCCACGCTGCCGTGTTGGCGAAGTTCCCGTTGTCGTGCAGGTAGGTGTAGCTGTAGTGGGAGGCGAACACCCGGCCGCCGCGCTCAGCCCAGCTGCGCAACTTGGCGTCGTAGGTGTTGTGCTCGTTCGCGCCGCCTTCGCAGCCAAAGATGCCGAGGTCGTATTTGTCTACCGCTGGAACGGTGCCAGAGAACAGGCCGGAAAGCGGCGCGTTGACGAAGGTCTTGCACGATCCATTGCTATTGAAGGCGCTGCAGCCCATGTTGCCGCCGTTGGCGCGGTACATGTGGATGCGGCCCGTTCCGGTCGGCAGCGTGAATTCACTATCGCTCACGCCGATCTTTCGCAGCACGCACTCCAGCGCGTCGACATCACCGGTGACCATCGCGGTCTTGGGGATGCTCAGGTACGGCACGTTGGCGGCCGTGGCATCGGTCATGTTGCGGGGCAACCGAGTTTGATTGACGGCCAAGTCGAGGTTGGTGCACTTGGGAACGGCCGAGATGGTGACCACTCGTCGCCACTTGCCCATCTTCACGACCAGCGGAAAGCTGACCCCCGCCGGGACGTTCTTCAGTACGAACGCGCCGTCGGCACCGGTGAGGGCGGCCGCGATCGGGCTACCGAGATCTTCGTCCTGACAGCGCACGCAGCTCGCTCCCGTCGAGATCGCCGGCAGCGGAGCGTTGGGCACATAAACGAGCGCGTTGTACAGCGGTTCCGTGCCATTGGGCGCGTGGACCACGCCGGTCAGGCGCGTTTCTTGGCCTGCCGCACACACCGCTTGATTTTGGCACAGCCCAGTACAGGTGCCTCCGCCTGGCGGATGGCCGCACACGCTCGGCGTCCCGTTGCCACCGCAGATGTCTTGACCCGAGCAGGTGCCGCAAGACGGGATGATGCCGCCGCAGCCGTCACCAATCGGGCCGCAGCTCGCGCCGGCGGCCTGGCAGGTGAGCGGGACGCAAGGGGGAACGCCGCACACGCTGGGCGTGCCGCCACCGCCGCAAGTGTTGGGCGACGTGCAGCCACCGCAATTGACGGTACCGCTGCAGCCGTCGCTCTGGGTCCCACACAGGCCCGTACAGACCGCGGCCGCGGTCTTGGGCTGACACACCACATCCTGACAATGGTTGGCATTGCAGACCTGGTTGCTGCCGCAGGTACCGCCGCTGCTACCACAAGTGAGCGTGCCGCCGCAGCCGTCCGGCATGGTGCCGCAGTCGGCGCCGACGCTTTGACAGGTCTTCGGCTGACAAACCGGCGCGCCGCATTGGCTGGCCACGCCGCCGCCGCCGCAGGATTGAGGAGCCGTGCAGCCGCCGCAGTCCAAGCTGCCGGAGCAACCGTCGCTGATCGGACCGCAGGTGGTGCCGCACGCGGCCAAGGTTTTGGGTACACAGGCCACGATGCCGTGCCCGCAGACGTCCGGCGTTCCGCCGCCACCGCAGGTATCGGTGCCGCTGCAGGTGGCTGCGCAATTGGTGATCTGGTTACCGCATCCGTCCGCCACGTAGCCGCAATAGCCTTGGGGCTTGCCCATCAATGCCGTTTCGCAGGTCAACGGCTGACAGCTGGCGCTCCCGCACTTCCCGGGTTCGTCCACACCGCACACCTGGCCCGTTGCGCAGCTGAAGCCACAATCGATGGTGCTACCGCAACCGTCACTGACCGGACCGCACAGCCCGGTCGCGTTCGGATAGTCCGCACAGGTCAGGGCCGTGCACGATGAAAGCGTCTTGCACTCACCGGCTACGCAATCAGCAGTGGGGTCACTGCAGTGCGACTTCCCGTCCACCTTGATGGCGTCGGCACCCCAGCAATTGAGCACTTTGCCGCAGCCGTCCGCCTCGAGGCCGCAACTCGCGCCCAAATCGGCACAGGTCTTGGGCACACATTCAACGTCGGTGACCTTTGGCACGCCGCAATGGCTCGGCACGCCGCTGCCGCCGCAGGTTTCGGGAGCCTTGCAGCCGCCACACTTGATGATGTCTCCACAGCCGTCGGCTACGGGTCCGCATTCACCGCTGTCGCAGGTTGTCTTACAGTTGTTGCCACCGTCCGTATCGATGGTCCGGCCTCCGCTCGTCCCGTTGGACTGATTGGGGTCGATGCCATCGGCGCCACCGACGCCAGCGATGCCAGCGGTTCCGTTCGGGAACGTGTTGCCCGGAGTTACGACCTCGGGCGCGCCCGAGCAGGCCATGGCTAACAGGGAGAGCAGCCCAAACGCGGCACTTTTTAGACTTAGACTCGAACCCACGGTAAGCCCTTCTTCTTTGCCTCGAGCGGATGCTCGCCCGGCGAACAGGTGATCAATCGTAGTGACTGACTGCGCACGTACGGTCAAATCGATTTTTTGCATAAGTGGGCAACACAAACACATCTGCTCATCGGCAAACGCTGCGCTGCACACACGAACACACGCCACTCGCGATGCGACTTCGAGCTCGAACTCGTTGCAGCTACGCGCGAGGCACACACCGCCGCTGATCGTGGGAGCGCTACCGATGTCGAGCCAGAACGAAGCTGGTTGCGATCACGGCGAGCATCGCTCGAGCGAAGTCGTACGCCGCAGCACGCGCACGGCGACTCCACGCCATCGAGCGTTCACTCGGCGAATTCGAGGTCGAGCCGCGCTAGTGGTGGGAGGAGCCGCTCACTGGCAGCTGTCGACCAACAGGTCAGCGCCGTTGGCGCAGATGTCTTCGCCGCCATGAGCTAGATTGGCTGTGTAGAATGCGCGAAACGCGTCGGCTGCGAAGCAATCACTCGCCAGCGAGTGCCCCCAGGCGACGGCGCCCCAGCGCGTAGGGAGTGACGGAGCGGGTGACATCACGACTTGATGTTTGACGTCATCGGCGCAGCGTGGATCGGTCGGCAGTGCGTCGATGAAGGCTTGCGCTGCCGCGACCTCTTCGGCGCAGCCTTCGGGGCAGTTGTACAAGAGCACGACTGCGCCATGCTCCAGATTGTGGACTAGGAAACCCAGCGGCACCGGGAAAGGGTAGCTCTTGTACGCTGCCCACACCGGGTAGTGGTCGCCGTATACCGGCGGATTCATCGGGTAGCTGATGGTCGAGCAAACCGCGACATGCGCGGCGGTTGGGCTGGTGTAGCTCGCAAGTTGGACGGTGCATTCACCACTGCCGGCTGCGCCCGCGGTTTCACCGGCTGAGCCGCCATGGGTCGCGGAACCGGCGGTGGCGGAACCGGCGGCTGCGGAATCGCCGCCGAGCCCTGCGGTTCCGGCGCTGCCGCTGTCGCTCGTGAACGCGCCACCGAAGGTCATGGCTCCGCCGAGTGCCGCTGCTGCGCCGCTCTGGCCTGCTGTGCCGCTTTGGGCCGTGTTGCCTGCGCCTGCCCCCGCGTGGACCGGGCTATCAGCGCTGTCGCCGCAATGACTGAGTAGCAGCGGCATCGCCAAGCCGCCCAATATCCAGCCCATGGGCGCTGTCTTCGTTCTCTCCGCGAACATGTCGCTTTCTACCACGCGCATGCGGCTTCGACACCAAGCAGCGAGACGGCGTCTTCAGCTCGGGTGTCAGCGCAAGATCGGCCTCGCAACGCAGCGCGTGCGGCAGGCTTGTCCTACCTGGGGGTTGGGCGGCCGTGAATGAGTTTGGTCGTGCCCGCGATCCAAACGTCGTCGCTCGACCCGGAAATCAGCAGCCGCTCGTCTTGATCGGGCAAGGAAACCACTTGCCAGCTCGAGCCGTCCCAGCGCATCGCGGCACCGGCTGCGACGATCCAGGTATTGGTCTTCGACTGGCTCCAAACGCTCGAGATGGAACCGCCAGTTGGATTTTGCCGAATCCAGGCGGTGCCTGGTCCGCGGGAGCGCAACAAATCTCCGTCTTGCAGCGCCCACACCTCGGTCGGCTCGCTAGCAGACACGCTCCTCACCAAGTTCATCAGCTCCAGGCTCCAGCGCGCGCCGTCGAAGTGGCTGGCTCCCTGTGTGCCCCAAACCCACACATCGTCACGGCCTTTGGTCAGGATGCCGCGAACGCCGCTCATGAGCTGGCGCGTCCAAAGGGCACCGTCGAACCGCCACAAATCGTCTTCGGTGGCACACCAGATATCGTCGAGCGCGCTGCCACCCACGGCGCGGCAACCCGGCGTGTTCTGCCAGTCGAGCCACGAGCCCGCCGACCATCGCTGCAGATTTTCAGTCGAGCCAGCAACCGCCTGGCCGTCTTCAGCTGCCCAGATTTGCTGGTCGTTGAAGCGATCGCTGTGGCTGAGCTCGTCCCGTGTTCGCGACCAAGCCAGCCCGTCCCAATGATCCCGATAGAAGGAGTCGACGCCTCCCGGGCCCGCGGCCACCACTGCCCACGTGTCAGTCACGCTAGCGGTTCGCAGGTACACGACCGCCGTCTCGAGCGGTTCGTCCCAGATGATCTGCTCCCAATCTGCCAAAGGACGATCGCTCTCGATTCGGCTGCGCCCGCCGCAGGCGACGCAGAACAGCACCAGCCACAGCCATGGGCTGCAGCTCGGCCCGGCACTCGCGCTTCGCGTTCGTCCCGTATTGACGATGAGATTCTTCACTTGGCGCGACGGACTGTAAGTCGCGCGAGCCAACCGTGACAAGCAGCCACGAAGAACCACGGATCCGATGGTCGTTTGGCGGCGAAAAAGCCAACCTGGTTTCTGCCCCCTCGAACGGCCCTTTCTCGGATGGCCAGGAGGGGGCGATCGCGATCCAGCGGCGCACCTCGGAGGGCGCCATGCTCCCGTCCAGCCGCGGGTGGAAACCACGTTGCGGCGCGCGAAGATATTTCTGCCCGTTGATCGCTTGCGTTCGTAATTTGCAGTCGTCATGACGTGTCGAGTGCGCCGTTCGGTTCCGAATCGACGTCGGGCTAGAACGCCGCACGCTCCCTGAGCACTTCCGGATTCGAGACGCCAAGCAGGTGGGCTCAACAAACGCCCGAGAGTTCCTCTGAACGGTTCCCAGATTTGAACCGCCAAGCAGCCAAGACGCCAAGGAGAAGAGAAGAGATTGGGGTTGGCTCGGCGTTTTAGACGGCACCCCGCGACGTGCTTCACCAACCCAAAATTCTCGAGCGCGCCGCGGTGCATTCGTCGATGATGGGACGCCCTGATCCCTCTTACTCGTTCAACGTTCCGCATCGACGCGGCCTTAGATGCTGGAGCGACGGCGTGGGTTCTCGACTCGATCGCAAGCGCACGATGGCAGTTTGCGCATGGACCACGCGGCGCGCCCCCCCCCATCTTCTTCTCTGTCTATGATCTCTGCGGCTCGATGGTGGACTCTTCGGCTCGTTCAACGCTGCGCATCGACGCGGGCTGGGCAGCGAGCGAGCCGCGAACCGGCGAAGTGCGGGCTCGCCTGTCAACGCGCTGGTCGTTCAGTCTGCCGCGGCACCGAGCGTTACTCCGTGGGACGTCGTTCCGGATCGGTTCGCGGCGCGACGCCGAAGGCTGTGCCGGAATTGGTCGTGGCGCGGCCCCATCAAACCAACTCTGGACGTGCGCGTGAGGGGACTCTATGTACGGAGCGCTGCGCGCCGGTTCTTGGGCGGCGGCGAAAGCCAAGGATTAGCCATGTCACTTTATGAGAGCACCATTTTGCAGTTCAAGAACACGCTGGCCCAAATCGGGAAGTGGCTCGATGCGGGCGCCGCGTTGGCCGAAACCAAGAAATTCGACGTAAACGTGCTGCTGAACTCGCGCTTGGCGCCCGATCAGTTCCCGTTGCTGCGCCAGGTTCAGTCCGCGTGTGACGCGGCCAAAGCGACGGCAGCGCGGCTCACGGGCCAGGACCCGCCGAAGCACCCCGACACCGAGACCACGCTCGACGAGCTTCGCGCGCGCATCGCCAAGGTGGTGGCTTACTTGGACACCTTCACGGCGGCGGACTTTGCGGGCGCGGAGGAACGCAAGGTCGTGCTGCCGTTCATCCCGGACAAACACTTCCTAGGCGCTGACTACGTGACTCAGTTGCAGCTGCCGAACTTCTATTTTCATGCCTCTCACGCTTACGCCATCTTGCGCCACAACGGCGTCGCGCTGGGCAAGACTGATTACCTCGGTCACCTCTCGCTGCACTGATTTCAGGCGCAATGATCTCCGAGGGGGGTGGACGTCCCGCGGCTCGTGCTACATAGCAAGCAGCATGAGTAGAAAGAGCGGCGATCGAGCGAGTGGTCATGTTTGACGTGATCATCGTTGGCGGCAGCTACGCCGGCGTGGCCGCCGCCATTCAGCTCGGTCGTGCTCGCCGCAGTGTGCTCATCGTCGATGCCGGACAGCGCCGCAATCGCAGCGCGCAGCACGCGCACGGTTTCCTCGGCCAAGATGGCGTGGATCCGGGCGTGATCGCCGAAAGGGGCCTCGCTGAGGCGCTCGCTTATCCGACCGTGAGTCAGCGCCAGGCCAGCGTGACTGGCGCGCGCGTGATCCCTGGTGGTTTCTTGGTCGAGGTTGCAGGCGAAATGCTCAGCGCCAAGCGACTGATTTTGGCCACCGGTGTGGTCGACGAGCTGCCCCCAATTCCGGGGGTGCGCGAGCGCTGGGGCCGAACGGTATTCCATTGCCCGTATTGTCACGGCTACGAGCTGAACCGCGGCCGCGTGGGCATCATCGCCACCACACCCCTGTCCGCACACTTGGCGATGTTGGCCTCGGAATGGGGTGCGTTGGGTCAGGGCGTGTTCTTCCTGAACGGCGCGTTCGAGCCGGACGCGGAGCAGCTCAACGAGCTGGCTGCCAGGGAGATCGCCGTCGAACGCGAGCCGATCATCGCCGTCGAGGGTGAGCTTCCCGAGGTTCTCGTGCGTTTGCACAGCGGGCGCGTCGAGCGCTTCGTCGGCTTGTTCCTCGGTTCGAACACGCTGCTAGCGGGGCCCTTCGCCGAGCAGTTGGGCTGTGAGCTGGAAGCGGGTCCAGTGGGTTCGTTTTACAAGACGGACATGATGAAAGAGACCACCGTACCCGGCGTGTTCGCCTGTGGCGACGCAGGCCTGCCCATGGGCTCGCTGTCGTTTGCGGTCGCGGACGGCGTGCGGGCCGGAGTGGCCGCGCATCAGTCGCTGGTCTTCCGGCGCGGGTAGCGGCTCAGCGTGCGCGCAGTCGTCCGGCGCGGATTTGTGACACCGGATAGCGACCGAGCACGTTGCGCAGGGCTTGTTCGGTGGCCGGCTTCGGGGCGCCACGCAGTAGCAAGCGGGGCGCGCCAGATTCGCTGAGGACGCGGATTTCCGTGTCGTCGAGTCGATCGCGCTCGGCGATATCGGCGAATTCCGAGAACAGCGCTGGCGACAAGCGCCCACGCACGAGCTCGAGCTTGCCCGCGCGGGCAGTCAGCGCAAAAAGTTCGTTTGCGCGGCGCAGACCGAAGCCGAATGCCAGCAGCACGAGGCACGGCAGGCCCAACCAAAACCAATTCGACATCGTGCTGACCGCTAGCACCGCCCGGCCGTGGCTTGTGAACGCTCTGCTTCTGTCATACCTTGAGTCGGATGAATGCCCGGCCTGCCTGGTTGTTCCTCGTTTCGGTAGCCGGTCTGAGCGCATTTTCGCTCTCCTGTGGCGGTGGCTCGGACGACCCGAAAGCGAGCGCAGGCGCAGCGAATGGCGGCTCGAGCGGCGCTGGCAGCGGCGCCTCTGCGGGCGGAAAGCCCGGCGCCGGCACGGGCGGCAATGGGGGATCAGGCGTCGATTGCGGCGCGCTGTGCGGTCAGGTCAAAGCGCTGTGTGCCGAGAGCAGCCCGGTCAGCGAAGTCTGGGTGGATGCTTGTGAGAGCGCGTGCGGCGCGCGCGTGCAACTGACCCCGGATGTCGCGCAGCTCGAGCAGACCTGCGTCATGGCTGCGGCTGGCTGCAGCGCCGCGGTCAGCTGCGTGGCATCGCCTCATTGATGCTCGGCCGCCCGCTGCGCCCACCGTCGCGCCGTCGTCCTACTCGATGGTTTCAATCCGAGCTTCAGCGGTCCTGGCTCCCCGCTATTTTTTCTCGGAACTTTGCCGGATGTGATCTGTCAGCAGTGATAGATGTTGGCGTCTCATTCCAGATCCACCCTGGCCGGGCTGGTCTTTGCGGCGGCCGTTTGCCTCTTGGCCCGGGAGGCTGCTGCCGATTCCTTCGAGAGCACACGCACGAGCGGGCTGCGAGAGCGTAGATCTCGGATCGCGCTGCGCTTCGATCACGATCACGTCGAGCTGGTCGTGCAGCGCAGTGTTTTCAACTCGGCAAACATCAGCGATCAAGCCACTTGGCTGATCGACTTGCCAGAGGGCGCGGTGGCCACCGCGCTTCGCACGCAAAGTGTGGGCCCGGGGACGAAGCGCTGGTTCAGCGGCGAGCTGATGGAAGCTGAAAAGGCGGCCGAAAGGTACCGCGAGCTGACCGGGATCGGCGGCTACTACCCAAAAGATCCGGCGTTGCTCTCCTGGCGCGATCAGTCGCTGCTGGCACTGCAAGTGTTTCCGTGTCCTCCCCACGCCGAGAAAGTCGTGGAGTACACGCTGGCAATGCCCACGCAGTACCGGGAAGGGGCGTATCACATCAGCTTACCTGCCATGGGTACGGAGTCCCGACTTTCGGATCTCCACGTCGAAGCGGTGCATTCGGAGGATCGCTTGTTGATGAATGGCTCACCCGTGCGACCTGGCGGCAATATTGCACTCGACCGGACAGACGCCATCGACTTGGCGTTGGTGCCCGCCGCCGCCGCCGCCCTCGAAGCCGATCTGGTTTCGCTGCCATTTGCGGCGGCGCGCGTGCTCACGCGCTTCGCGGTTCGAGCGGGTCCTCGGCTCTCTCGAGTGCCGGAGCGCGCCTATTTGGTCGTTCTGATCGATGCTTCGCGCTCGGTCGGCGGCGAGTTCGAGGGCGCGGCAAAGGTCGCGATCGACGCCTACCTGTCGCACTTTGCGGATGCCCATGTGGAACTCATGACCTTCAATCGTCAGCCGACGCGCGTGTTGGGGCGGTTCGAGGACGTGCCCTCGGCGCGCCGCGCACTGTCCCGCCTGGCGCTCTCGCCCAAGAACGGCAGCGATCTCGATCAGGCGCTTTTTCAGGCCGATCAGCTGCTGGCAAGCGCGCCACCCGCCAGCCCGCGACGGATCGTCGTCGTCACCGATGGCCGAGCGCGCGCCTCGTTGACGGGAGAGCGACTGCGTGGCGCGCTTTCGCAGAGTAATGCTGTGCTGCACATCGGCTTGCTCGACGCGGCGGGCGAGGCCAAGCTGTCGCGCAAAGACGAGCATCCCTGGGCGTCGGCATTGCGCTCCCGACACGGCCTGGTTTGGACTGCCAGCGCGCCTGCGGCGCTCGACCCCGATCAGGAACGACGCACTCGGCGCGTCTTCGAGCAGTGGGCGCGCCCGACGCGGATCGACAACCTAGGTACTTTCTCGGACAATCAAGGCGTACTCCAGCAGCTGCACGAAGGGGGGCTCGGAACCTCACTGGCAGAGGGCAACGGTGTCGAAGGCTTGTTCCTCGACCCTCGCGCGACTCGAAGTTTGAGTGTCAGCGGCGAGTTGTGGCTGGAGCCGGTGCGAGTGCTGGCTACCCCGAGCCCAGCGAGCGAAGCCCGCTGGGCGGGGCTTTCGTTCGGCTCCGCGCTGCTGAATGAGCTGAACGAATCGGAGATGATGCCGCTCGCGTTGCTCGGGCACGCGGTCTCTCCCGTGACCAGCTATCTGGCGATCGAGCCGGGCGTCCGCCCCTCGACCGAAGGCCTCGATCGAACGGAGCAGGGTTATGGCCACGGCGCCGGCACCGCCTGCGGATATGGGATGCACAGCGTCAGCTCGAACGGGCCAGCGATCGATCGCCAAGCCTACCTGGAGAACGCGCTGGCCGGCGAACGCCGTCGCTGCGGCGGCAGCGCTCGAGCGTCTGCGCTGGAGATCGAGACCACCCAGGCCGAGATCGTGCGCGTCGATCTGAGTCCGCAGTCCAACACGCGCGATCCGCTCGTCGAATCGTGCTTGATCGAAGCCGCCTGGGCGCTCGCGTTGCCAGTCGGTTTCAACGAAGACTGGCAACAATTTCGTGTCGAGCTGTGACTACGACGGCCTTGCGGGGTGGGCGGGGTCGAAATCCGTGCCGCGTTCAGTCGCAGCTGCGTTGCCAGCTGCAGGTTTGCCCGTTCGTGACGCAGACCTGGGCGCCATTGCTGCCGTCATTGCAAATGACGCCGATCTGGGTCTGCGCGCCGCAGCCGTCTGGGTCGGGGCAGGGCGTGGTATCGCGGGGCGGCACGCAGACCGTGGTCCAAGCGCATGCCGCCTCGTTCTCGCTGCCGCATTGTTGGCTCGAGTGAACGCTCCCGTTCGGACAATCGATCGCGGGTGCTGGCGGACATTCGCTGCTGCTGCACGGGCGGTAGCTGGTGGAGCCGTCGGCGCCGCTCGCCGACCAATCGCAGCTGTCTGAGGATCGGCCCGCGCATTTCACGCTCGGCGTGCTCGCCAGGTTCGACGGCAACGAACCGCACGCGCTGAAGGTGCACGCGCCGACCGTGCTCAGTGTTTGATTGGTAGCCGATGGTGACTTCGGAGCTGCGGGCTGATCCGCGTTGCCACAGGCGAGCGGCAAGGTCGAAGCGCCGAGGTAGAGTCCAATGACGATACTTTTCATGATCCATCTCCTTTGAACAAACACGAATCCCGACCACCCCGAGCTGGGGCAGATGATCGCTTCAAGTTTCCGCGCGCGATGTTCGCGCGCGGTTTCTAGTCAGTGCACCCGGGGCGACCGGCGAGCGTCGCGCGACCAAAGCAGGCGAGCGGCACGTTCTCC
>DATEPG010000554.1:0-22847 GCA_035273265.1 Polyangiaceae bacterium | reverse complement strand
CTAAGTGCACGAGTGCAAAGAAGCTCCTCTTCGCGACTGAGTACGGCGGCTGCGCTGCGAATGGCAGCGGCGCCCTGAACCCAGCCGAAATGACGAAATGGTGGGCATACCTAGATGCGAATCGCATCAGTTCGAACGCCTGGGCTGTCGAAACCAACCCCGAAACGTCTTCGGTCTTCGTCACCACCGCGAGCCCCACTGGGCCTTGGCCTGACAACCAACTCACGGATTGGGGCAAGCTCGTGTTCCCACACGTAGCCGCCGGGTACGCAATCACGATGGCCCAATAACCGCGATCCGCTTTGGCGTTTGGCGCTTGGCGCTCGGCGCTTGGCGCTCGGTCATCTGGCATTCAGGCTGCTGCTATTTGTAGACCCACCAGACGTGCTGGAGGTGATTGCTGGAATGCTTACCGGCACCCGTACCAAAGACGAAGTCGATGGCCAGCTCGCAGAGGATCGAGCTGGCTGGGCCGGTCGTGGCTGATATCTATCTCGATAGCTCATCGCCCCTCGCGATTATTGCCCGTCCGGCCCGACATGCCTTGCACCAAGGCCGCGGCAGAAATACAAGTTGGGCGGACGACATGTCGGAGGGAAGCGCGCGGTCACTCGAACTCATGAAAGCTCTGTGGTCATCCGACGATCAGGAGCGGATTCGCGCCCTGGTCAACGTCAAGACTCAAGGCCTTGCTGTACTTCCCGCCCTCTTGGACATCCTTAACCGGCCTGACGCGACGCTGGTTTCGCTTGTCTGGACGATGATTGGCATTGGCCAGTTCGGGCCACCAGCTGCCGCGCCAGCCCATTCGGCCCTCGTTCGTTGCCTTGGAGCCACCTCTCCAACCGTGCGGCGTGCGGCCATCCGCACACTCGGGCAGATTCGCGATCTTGCTGCGACCGAGGAGATAGCCGCGCTCCGGACCGACAACACTCTAGACCCAAGCGCGTGGTTTGATGACGATTGCACGGTTGCGCAAACGGCAGAGCTCGTTCTTGCGGAGTTGTCGAGCAACCCGTCATGAACGGACCCGCCGTGCGCAGCTGCGGCGCCGCGGAAGAGCGCCGCCCAACAAGCCGTTGAAGCAGACAGCTGCGCGTCATCGTGACCGTCACCGTCGTGCCTCTCGCTCGTGGTGAAGTACCACGGGCTCGCTCGTCGCGACCTGACACCTCCGCGTTTCCGATGTCGCTCGAACCGAGCTTCGACAGGTCTGAGGTTGTGCGTGGCGTTGTGACGGAATCGTCCGAGGCGTGCGAGCTGTCGAATGTGGTCGAGACAGCCCTGGCCCGGGCGTTGGTTTTGGCAGCGGAACGAAGCGGTGGGACGTCGTTGTACGGATATCGGAGGAGCTAGGCCGTCGGGGGACCGCTCGTCATTGTATGCCCAACACAGTGGTCAACAGAGTGTCGACGCGGTCGTAGTCGACATCGCGTGGCAGCTCGGTCGCAGCGGTTGCGTTCTGCATTGATTGCTGTAAGTTGCCGGCCATCACGAGTAGATCATCGAACGACAGCGCGCCGTCGCGGATCGCCTTGAGCTGCTCTGCGTCGTCCCTCCGAACATGCAGCTCGCAGGTCTCGAGCACCTCGAGTCCCATGCGCATCAGTCGAATCAGGTGCATAGCGTGTTTGGTGTCGTAACCATGCGCGCGTTCGAGCTCTGCTCGCGATCGAAAGCACGGAAGAGCATCGATCAGGCACGATCAGCATCGATGGGGATCCGGCCAAGGTGTCAGATCGTGCACCTAAGTGCGCGATCGTTCGTGGCGTTGTGACGGAATCGTCCGAAGCCTACGAGCTGTCGAACGTGGTCGAGACCGCGTTGGCCCGGGCGTTGGTTCTGGCAGCGGAGGGGAAGCGATGGGATGTGGTGGTGCAGATAGCCGAGGAGCTGCAGGGAAGGCGAGTCGGCCATCAACAGGTTTCACGCGTCGCGAAGGTGTCCAGCTAGTTCGTTATTTCGCCCTGGCCTTGCGCCGCGGAAACACGTCGAATCCGTACTCGTAGTGCCCGAGATCGTCCTGCGTCTCGAGCTCGATCCGGATGCCCAGTTCGCGACGTTCAATGTGCATCTTCTTGCAACGCTGTACCCAAGAGCGGGCTACCCGGCGGATCCAGTCGAAGACCTCATTCCAGCGTGCCTCGAGCTGACCGTCGTCGAAGCGGGCGAGTCCGCGTTCGAGTACGGACTGAAGGCGTCCCAGCTCAACCGCGGAAGCGTGAAAGCCCGTTGACAAATTCGGGCCACTGACGTGCATGGTGTCCCGCGCGATGCCGCCGATTGCGCCGATAACGTGTGCGCTGCTCGACTGTCGCGGATCAGCGGGGAACTGCGGCGGTTTCGGCAGCTTTGGGATCGGTGGAAACGGGGTCACTCCAAGCGACTTGCTAGCCATACGACCACGCGATGCCATTGCACTACGTCGTCCTCCAATTGTCGATGTAGAGATCGTACCCGATCAACCGCACTCGTTCAAAATGGGTCACGTTGCCTGTCACGATTGGCAAACCGTTTCGCAGCGCTATCGCGGCGATCAAAACGTCCGGCATACCGATGACACGTCCAGCTCGTTCGAGGTCTGCGTTGATTCGGCCGGCGAGGCGCGCAGCTGCGTCGTCGAGCGCCAGGACCTCGGCTACGTCGAGGGAGGCTTCGAATTGCGTCACTCGGTCTTCGCGTCCGACGCGCTGAAACCCGTACACGATTTCGGCGACCGTTATCGCCGAGGTCCTAAAGCAACCCTGCTGCCAGGTACTTGCCCGCTCTGGCGGCTACGACGGCACTTTTGCCCTTAGGGATCTCCGACAGGATATCAGTGTCGAGCAGAACCTGTTCGTCACCCATCAGGCCGAGCAGCGACGCTCCGGAGCCCAGCGCGCCTTTCGCGATCGCGTGATCCATGTCCTCCACGCTTACCGGCCCGATTCCGGCAGCGGGCGTCAGCCGCGCACCAAGCAGGTCATCGACAGTCGGCTTGCTAGATGGGGCGACAGAGGCGGGCCTGGGCGTATCCTCTGCCACTTCGTTCGCGGCGCGTTCGAGCAAACGCAGGCGATCTCGGAGCGGAAGCCGGCGAATCGTGGCTAAGATTTCGTCGATCGCGCCCATGACGCACAGCATAGCGCCATTTTCGCGGCATGCCGTTCAACGCTCACGGCGGGGATCCGGGCGCTATGCCCGAATTGGGACGATACTGATCCAATAAATTCAGTGGCTTACAGTGGAGGCGTCGGGAATTGAAGACGGCGCAGCTGCCAGGCCAAAGGCCACCGTTCATTGAGTTTTGTGGGTCAGCGCGCCGCGACGAGGGTGCTCGTTTTGGCGCTCCGCGTCGCATCTCGGCGCTGCGACTCAGGGAGGTCCCTGACCATTATGTCTGCGATTCGTCGGCCAGTTTTCGAAGCTGACCAGCGAGCTGCTGCTTGTCTGCCCGCCCTTCGGCTGCTGCCATCGTCAGCTCGTACAGCCGGTCGTCGTCGCGCTCGAGCGACACGCCGTTGATGTCCAAGAACACCAGGGCGGCGACCAACGCGGTGCGCTTGTTGCCGTCCAAGAAGGCGTGGTTCTTCACGATATGAAAGAGGTAGGCCGCGGCCATCTCGAACAGGTCGGCATGCAGCAGCTCGCCGAACGCGGTTGTTCGAGGCTGCTCGACGGCCGACTCGAGCAGTCCCCGGTCGCGTAGCCCAGCGATACCGCCGAACTCATCGAGCTGGAGCGTCTGAATCTGGAGCACGTCCTCGAGGTCCAGGAACTCGGGCGCGATCATTTGGCTAGTTTGGCTAGCGTCTTTGCGTGGGCCTTGACCATCTTGGCGGCCGACGCGCGAACGCGGTCCTTCTTGTCGCCTCGGACTGGCCGCAGCATGAGCACGTCCCCGTCGGTCGTGATCTCGAGGGACGTGTTTTCGTCGATTTGGAGCAACTCCAGGACCGGCCGGTCTAGGATGACGCCCAAGCTGTTCCCGATGCGGCTGAGCTTCTTGACCATGGTGAGCCTTCGTTCTTACGAAGTTATAACTCGGGTCGAAGGGCCCGTCGATTCTCTAACCCGAGGACCCGAGGACCCGAGGACCCGAGGACCCGCGCGGAGTTTCAGCCGGAAATCGACCCCGGCTCAGGGGTTCCCTGGACACAAAAGACGAAAACCCCAACGACTGTTGGGGTTTTCAGTGGAGGCGCCGGGAATTGAAGCCGAGCGACCCGCCGGGAAACCGTGGGAAGCAGCGGCAAACGACGGGAACTCACGCCTTCGGAACGCAATCAGATTCCCGCCACTTCCCGCATGTTCCCGCGCTTCATGACGCACGACATGTAGCCGAGCTCGCGGCTGCCTATCTCGCGGCCGCCGCTCGAGGCGAGCCACGGCGGGCCCTGGCGACCGTGTTGGCCGAGGCTGTCGTCGGGAGCGATGCGGTTCGTCTGGCTCGCGCGGTTCTCGAGGGAGGCGACTTCGCTCTTGAGCGTGCGACAGACCTGGCCGAGACCGTTCTCCGCTCGCCCGCCGTGGACGAGCACCCTGCCGAGGCATCCGACGCTTCAGTGACGTCAGGGCGCCGCCCGTGACCGCCACGGGCGAAGGCGGGAACCTCGCCGCTTCGGCGGTAGGTGGCGTCATGACCGCGCTAGCCGAGCTTCCGGCCCTCGGACAGGTCAAGCAGCTTGCCGAGCGCCAGACTCGCGAAATGTACTGGCGCTGTCTCAATGCGCTCACACGGCGGGGAAAGGGGCCCAACGTCGCACTCGGTCATCTGGCATTCAGACTTCTGCTATTCCTGCTTGGGCAGCGACCTGGGTATTTCGCGCACCAGCAGGTCATCGCCGACGCCGTCGACTCGAACTTGACCTCAGTTCGCAAGGCGCTGTTCGAGTTGCGTGATACGGGCTTCGTCTCTTGGAATCTGATCCCGCCACACCACCCACTGCCAACCGGCAAATACACCCGTACGAACGTCAACCAGTACTTCGTTGAAGCAGACGCACTCCTGCACGTACTCGGCGGGGACGAGGCCGCCGGCCCGCCGAGAACGGTGGCGTCGACGCATCCGAATTCGAGTGCGTCTACTGGTACGGATCCTAAATTTGAACAAGATCCCCCCTTACCCCCCGAGGGTCGTTCGAAGCCGCCGCCCGACAGATGCTTGGGCAAGGGGGAGATTCAATTTTCAAAATTCCACGGAGCGAGACCGGCATTGCGGCCACCGTCCGATGTGTCAGGTGTACGTCGCGCCGGTCAGGAGCGCTCGCGAAAGGTGCCACCGGAGCTGGAAACGATCCTGGCCGCGTGGCGGGCCTTGGATCTCGGCGAACCTGACGATCGGTCGATCCAGGCGCTGAGAAATCGGCACGCCGAGGGCGCGACCAGCGAACAGCTTGCGATGGCCGTCGAAGGAGCGAGGCACGACGAATGGCTGCGGAAGGGGCGCGCCAAATCGCCGTTCGCGGTGGTTTTCGCATCACAAATTACCGTGGAACGCTTCGCTTCTTCGGGCCGAGAGCACGCTCGAAGACTGAAGCCACGGCCCGCGCGCGAGCCGCTGAACGACGCGCAGCGCGTCCTCGATTTGACGATGTTGCGGCGCTGAGCCCGGCCGAGAGCGCGGAACTCGTAGCATTAGCCCTGAGAACCATGGCCCACCCCGCGCCCTCTATTCGGTCTAAGCATTCGCTTGGACAGACCGCTAACTTCTCCCCGCCCTTCGCAATTTCCCCCGCCGTCATCGCCCGTCCGCGCGAGATACCTTGCGCCAGGACCACAGCAGAAATACAAGTGCTGCAGACGGAATAACCGACGGCGATTGGCCGTGCGTGTCAACCCTGGACCATGAATTTTCGCCAAACATTCGCCCGTTTGCAGTCGCGTCTTGTGGGTCCACGACCAGCCATCGCGCGGTCATGTCCTGACTGCGCCGCGTCGCTCGAGCCGTTCTCGCAGAGTCTGGCTGAGGCCATCGCCTGGTGCAGCTCACGAGTCACGATTGACGCGCCGATGTCGTGCCTGCGCGATCCGCTGTTCGAGCCCGAACCTCCGCACTCCACGCAGTTCCACGCGATGGCATCCATGCTTGCTCGGCGCAGAGCTAAACTCGGACGAGTGGCGCCAGCTCAGTCCCTCGATATCGGACGTCTCCTCGTGTATTTCCCGCACGCGGATCTTTGCGACGGAGCGGCGGAGGTCGAATCTCGCGGCTTCTTCGACGTGCACAATTGCCCGCCGTGGGATACCTGGGTCGCTACCTTTGAAGATGCTCGGGCCGATCACGACAGTGGCTATGGCGTGTACCTGGTCGCGTGGGTGCCCTCGGAATTGATGGCCCTTGCCGATGCGGGTATCGCCGTGAATCCAGAAACCTGCATCGCGTGGTTGGACCAGACCCGCGTCGCCGCTTGGCCGCTTATCCGTCGCGCATATGGGAGACACCACCCGTAAACGGCTTGAAGCAGACACGGATCTCGCTTCGCTCGACCTGCGCTGCTTAAGCCTGGTACTTTGGGCGGACGACGACATGGGCATCGAAGTGCGACTGAAAGGTGAGACGGGTGAGGTCTTGGCGGAGGTTGGCGACCCGCAAATGGTCCTGTCCCGCGCCACTCAGCGTGCGTTCGCGGGAACACGCCTGCTGAAATACCTCGTCCCTTGGGGGGACGCCATGTTCAACCAAGCTCAGGCCGGTGACCTCCAAGCCGACCTTTCTGACCTGAAAGAGGCCAACCTGCGCACTCCACTCTTCGATCTCCTTTCGGAGATCGAACCACTCGTGGCTGCACTCTCTCGCGAAACCCACGTCTACCTCTGGTTCATTGGTGATTGAGTCCGCGTCCCAACCGGTACCTCCAACAAACGCGCTCGCTTTTGCGTTAGCCAGACTTCGAACGGAATTCCATGCGCACCCGCGAATACTCTCATCCCGCGCTCACCGAGTTCGCAGCGATCGCCGGCGCATTTTGCAAGGCAATCGCAGACGTGGACCACCGGACACCTGAAGCACAGCTTGACCAGGTTCACCGGCTCCTTCCGCGCGCATATCTAGCTGCACTTCGGCTTCCCGACACCTCTGTCTTGTTCGACGACCACGACGATTCGGTCGCGAGGGAGCCCGATGCGGCGCACCCTGTGCTCGCGCCTCCGCAGGGCTTGGACCAACTCGCCGATTTTCTAGGCACGCGCCGATTTTACCGCGAAGTCTTTGATCCGTACGCGGAACTCAGCGATGGCGAGGTTACCGGCGACATCATCGACGACCTTGGCGACATTTACCGCGACCTACAGCGAGGCCTTGTTCACTGGCAGAGCGGGAGATCCGGCGAAGCCCTGTGGGAATGGCGGTTCAATTTTCAGATCCACTGGGCCGAGCACGCAACGTCAGCGTTGCGAGCAATCTTTGCACTATCCGCGTGGAACGACGTCCCTTGGCCAACCGGAGCTGGCTAACAGGTCGTTGAAGCAGCTGCCCCCCTTGTCGTGACCAGTCACGCCGGTGCCGCCAGCCCATGGTGACGTACCACGGGCTCGCTCATCGCTACCTGGCACATCTCCGTTTCCTAGTGCGGCCGCTCCTTAACGGCTGTACGTTGGCCAGACTGTCGAGCGGTAGCGTTCGCGTCGCTGACCTCCTTCTTCGGAATGAACCCGCCCAGATTTTGGACTGTCCTTGCTCTCGCGCAGCCTGGGCTGTTTGCGCTGTTGTGGTCCTTCACTTCACCGGGTGTTCGGCTTGCGACCTGGTGTCATGCCGGGCTCGCGCCCCTGGCGTACCGCAACTTCATCGTCATCATTCTGCTGTGCGTCGTCATCATTGCCGCGATTGCGCTCGCTTTCATAGCCCACGCGCTGCGCAATGCTCGTCTCGGCTGGGGGATGCGCGTCTGGTGGGCCACCGCACTCCTTCTCTTCAGCCCAGTCATCGCTACGGCGTACTGGATGCTTCACTTGCGTAGTTCGTGAAATGTCCGACCGGTCATGCTTCGGGCGGGGTGACCAGAGAGACCGTGTCCGTCGAAGGCCTGCACCGGGCTGTCTCGTTCCGATTCTGCAGCGTGTCGTGGCCTGGGCGATGGGGGCACCGAACGCTGGCTAGCGAGGTGTTGCACCTGACGGGCTCGTCCGTCGCTCCGCTCCCTCTGGCGCCCGCAGCTGAACGGCGCTACGTTTGCTCCGGCGAGCGATGAGCCTTCCGCGAGCAATACTTGACCTAGAGAATAGAAGTGTCGGTGCTCACGGCGAGCGGACACTCGGCTCTGCTCTGGAGCTCGCCGTTGCGGAATGGCGTTCCGGAAACAGAGATCGAGAGCTCTGCCTCCACCTTCTTTTCCTAAGCTGGTACTGCAACCTCGAACCACCTCATCTGACCGGGTACCGGCAGACGGAGTTTCCGTCGGGTGAGCTGTCTCAGCTATTTCACGACGTCTACACAACCCTCGAAGTCCAGGCCTTCGAGGACGCCGAGTGTTTGTACGTCATCGGATTGATGGCTCTGCTGACCCCGTACTTGCTGGGCGAAGACGAAGCCACCTGGCAGGCCAGGAGCCTCGCCTTCCGTGAACGGTATCGAACGATTGCACCGGAAGGCCTCACCGCTTCACAGTTTGAGGGGCGAGGTGCTTACGGTGACTACTTTGCAGGCCAAGTCGTTGTGCCCAACGGTTTCTGACCTGAATGCGAGCGCTGCCCAACAAGCGGTTCAAGCACTCGCCAGCCCTCCTCGTCATCTCCGGGAATGCGGCAGCGCCTGTCGGCATTTATGCAGACTGTGCCGGTTGTCCAGGTAACGAGAAAGCGGTCGGTTTGGGCTGTACGCGCACTCCTCGCTACGCCCTGTGCATGGTTCGCAGCGCGGATGTCCGTCGTAAGCAGTCATCGAGGAGCGTATCACCCGGACTCCTTGCCATTTGCGTTTCACTACCCGCTCGCAGCTGTCACGGTGTCAGTGGTGCTCATGGTTGCCGAGGTCGCGACCTTGGATGTCATCCTAAACCATCGTCGATTTCTGCCGGTTTGGGTTAGGGCGCTACCCGCAGCCATCGTCGCGCCTCCCGTTTCCTATTCTGCTGGGGCCTCATCGATGCACGCACCGCCGTATGTCGGTATTCATTTAGTTTGGCTTGTCGTGCTCAACGCTCTATTGGCGGTCGTAGTGCTCGCGTCGGGGCTCGCCCATGCCGTCCGCTTCGCGCTCGCGTGGTGGCCCGACGCCATCGGTGCTGGACGCCGCGCGAAGCCGTGACCCGACGGCCGCCCAACAAAACGTTGAAGCCGACGCAAATCTCGCCGCGCTCGACTTTCGCGGCTTAACGTTGATACGTTGGGCTGACCTTCATGTCGACCAAGTCGTTCAGGGACACACTGCGGCGCAAGTTGGAGGCGCGGTTTCCAGATCTATCGATTCCCAACGCAGACCAACCCGACTTGGTTGCGGAGTTTGCTGCCAAGAACTCTCTTGTCGGGCACGCGACTGTTTGGGACAACGATACCGACGCGATGATCGTCGTGGGCGAGATCACCCATTTCCACGTTGATTCCAGCGATGGGGACCCGACCACCTTGAACTCGGAGGAGCGGATCGCTGATGCCGTTATCGATTGGCTTGGCGCACTTTTCGCCGACGAAGTTCTCCTATGGAGATCGCCTACCAGTCGCGGCGCGGGCGGCCATCTGCGGTTCGAGGCTGACGCCGAATTCTCCCTGATGGGCCCTGAAGACGAGACATTCCGGTGGTCGGGCCCCGTTCCCAATCCGCTTGCAACCGCGGCGTCTCGCTAAGCTGTATCGATTTCAGTGCGGACCGGTAGGGGCCGCCCAACTACGAACCTCGCTGCGCTCGGCTTCGCCCCTGAAGCCTGGTACGTTGGGCGGACGACAAATGGATGCGCTGGCTCGAAAGAGGATTGGGGTGTAAGCGCTGCGCCAAGCCCATCTGTTTTGGCCGTTTTGGGGGTGGCATGACGCGGGCATGCGTAAACTGTCAGTAGGCATCCAAGTCGGCGCGTAGCTGGGCGGCATGGCAGTCATGCCCAGAATCGCGCGGTGCTGAGAGCCAGGTTTGAGCTGGCTGGAACGGCGGAAAATTGGGCCTGAGCGCCGCCTGCTTCGGATGATCGCGGAGCCCAGATAGGCGAAAGGCCCGGGTGCAACCGGGCCTTTCCAACCAGCGATCGGTTGTGGCGCGAGCTTCGCCGATCGTGGTCGATAGAGCCAAAAAGTCTGCTGGGCAGGACCAGCGATCAAGGACTTTTATCGGCTATTTCAGTGCCGTCGCTGTCGGAAGCAGGTGAAGCTGTGCGGGCGCTGCGACCAGGGGCAGGAGTTTTGCGGACGCGAGTGCTCTTCAATAAGCCGGCGGGAGAGCATGCGTGAAGCGGGACAGCGCTACCAGCAGACGCTGCGCGGTGGGCAGCGGCACGCAGCACGCCAAGCCCGCTATCGCGCGCGGCAGCTGGAGAAAGTGACGCATCATCCCTCGCAGTTAGCGACGGGCTCGGGCACCGAAGTCAAGCGGCAAGAAGGCGCCGCCTCAACCAGGAGTACCGACAATGCGACTCACAGCCCAACTCCGAACAACGATCTCAGAAGCGCGACTACGGTGCACGAGCCCGGAATGGGGCGACTTATTGAAAGCGCGGCTGCCGCTGCGCCCGTGCCACCCGCGAGCGCTGCTCACGCTGCTGGAGGGCGTGTCACTGTGGAACGGCAGTCCGCTCAGCGTTGTGATAGCTGCAGAGCCTGGCTCCCCGAGCTGGCTCGAGTCGGGTCTTTTCGGCGACGAGTTGTGGCCAGGCGAGAGCCAGTTGGTGCGGTACGAAGTCGGCGGCCACGTCCGCCCCAAGCGCCTCCGCGGCCTCGGTGATTTTAGAGAGCTGCAGGTGCCGCTTCGAGGCAGTCGATGATCACGAAGGAGCAGGCCGCCGAGGTGGTGCGGCTGTTTCACGCGGAAAAGTGGAAGATCGGGACGATCGCGGCGCAGCTGGGCATTCACCACGGCACGGTGCGCCGCACGCTTTCGCGCGAGGGCGTTGCGGCTCCGTCGCGCGTGCACAAGCCATCCATCGTCGCACCGTACGTGCCACTGATCGCGGAAACGCTAGCCACGTACCCGCGTCTGCCCGCGAGTCGGCTGTACGTGATGGCGAAGGAGCGTGGATATGCGGGGAGTCCGGATCATTTCCGTCGTGCGGTGGCGCTACACCGACCGCGTCCGGCGGCGGAAGCATACCTGCGTTTGCGCACGTTGCCGGGCGAGCAAGCGCAGGTCGACTGGGCGCATTTCGGAAAACTGCTTGTTGGGAGCGCGGAGCGTCAGCTGATGGCGTTTGTGATGGTGCTGAGCTTTTCGCGGATGGTGTTTCTGCGCTTTTACTTGGACGCGCGGATGTCGAGCTTTCTCCACGGCCACGTGTCCGCGTTTGAATTCTTTACAGGCGTGCCGCGTGTCCTGCTCTACGACAACTTGAAAAGCGCGGTTTTGGAGCGCAAAGGTGACGCGATCCGCTTTCACCCGACGCTGCTCGAGCTGTCGGCGCACTACCGCTACGAGCCGCGGCCGGTGGCAGTGGCACGTGGCAACGAGAAGGGCCGCGTGGAGCGCGCCATCCAGTACATCCGCACCAGTTTCTTTCCGGCTCGCGAGTACGATGATCTCGGTGACCTGAACCGCCAAGCACTCGAATGGTGCCAAACGACGGCGGCGGAGCGACGCTCGCATGAGAACGAGAAGCTCCAGGTACGCGACGCTTTCGAGCAAGAGCGTCCGCTCCTGCTCGCGTTACCGGAGCATGGCTATGCCTGCGACGAACGCATCACGGCGGACGTCGGCAAGACACCGTACGCGCGCTTCGACCTGAACGACTACTCGGTGCCGGCGACAGTGACGCGGCGCTCGGTCACGGTGGTGGCGAGCCTTGAGCGAGTGCGCATTTTCGACGGTGTCGAACTCGTGGCCGAGCACGAGCGCTCGTGGGATCGGCGACAATTGGTCGAGAATCCAGCTCATATTGCGGCGCTGGAAGAAGCCAAGCGACGGGCAAGCGAGCACCGTGGACTCGACCGGCTGTACCGAGCAGCGCCATCGTCGCGCGCGCTGTTTCGTGCACTGGCCCAGCAGGGCAAGAACCTCGGTGGCGCGACGATCACGCTGATCAAGCAGCTGGATCTGAACGGCGCCGCCGAGGTCGAGGCGGCCATCGCCGAAGCGCTCAAGCGCAGCACGCCGCATCTGGCCGCAGTGCGGCACGTGCTCGAGCGGCGCCGTTACGAGCGCGGCCTGCCGCCCGTTGCAGGCCGCCACTTACCCACCGACGAGCGCGTGCAAGGGCCCGTCGTCACGCCGCACTCGCTCGCTGACTACGACAATATCGGAAAGGACCAAGACCATGACCAATGACACCCGCCACGATCACGACCTGCGCGAACGCGCGCTGCGCCTCGGCCTGCACGGCCTGCTCGCCAACTGGGACGAGGTGAAGGACGCGGCTTGGCTCCAAGCGGTGATCACGTACGAAGAATCGGAGCGCACACGGCGCAGCCTCGAACGCCGCATCAAGGACGCCCGTTTGGGTCGTTTCAAGGCGCTGGCCGACTACGACTGGAAATGGCCGAAGAAGATCGACAAAAATGCAGTCGACGACCTCTTCAAACTCAGCTTCTTCGAGGACGGCGCCAATTCGGTGCTGCTCGGCCCGAACGGCGTGGGCAAGACGATGCTGCTCAAAAATCTCGCCCACCACTGCGTGATGCGCGGCTACACGGTGCGCTTCACCACGGCCAGCGCGATGCTCAACGAGCTAGCCCTGCAAGACAGCAGTGCCGGCCTGAATCGTCGCATCAAGCACTACGTCCATCCGCAGCTGCTCTGCATCGACGAGGTCGGCTACCTCTCCTACGATAGTCGCTATGCAGATTTGCTCTTCGAGGTAGTCACTCGACGCTACGAAGCGCTCAAGCCCGTCGTGCTCACCACGAACAAGCCTTTCTCGGAATGGCCCGACGTCTTCCCGCACGCCGCCTGCGTCGTCACACTCGTCGACCGCCTCATCCACCGCTGCGAAGTCCTGCATATCGAAGGCCAGAGTTACCGCGCCAAAGAAGCCAAGGAACGCGCCGCGGCCAAAAAGGCGCTCAAGCCCAACGAGACGCGCCCAGATTTACGCCCTTCTGAGTGACCGGCAACATCGTTGACTGGATCGCGTACCGAAGACCTTCTTTGCGGCCTCATTCAGCTTCCCCCAGGTGCCCAGAGTAACGTGGTCCCGTAAGTGCCACGGTGAAAGGCACAACAGATTTCCAGAACCGATCTCGACAAGCGGACTGCGAAAAAATTGCCCTGGCAGAACGGGCAACCCTGATGGCTGCGTGACGTCGCGCCACGCAGCCGCATCAACGCTCAACGTTGCCTCGCTGAGCCACCTTGCGTATCGCTCGGCATGCTGACCCTTTACCCAGTCGGCTCGGCGGAGGATGGGCGCTACCGAGGTGCCCCAAGAGGTTGACAATGTATAGAGTGGAATCAGGAAAGACAGGGCGTACTCTTCGAACGTGCACCCAAAGGCATCCAACTGGATTTGTTCCCATTCAGATGAATTTATCGGGCCCCCGACTTGCCTGTTCCAGATCTCGACCGATCTGACGATGAAACGCAAAGGATCATCGAACGTGTGGTTGAATATGCTCGAATAGAAGATCGCGCCGGCGACCTGCTCGTGCTCGGTAAGACCGACTGGCGGTTCCGGCCACGTCTGCAGGTGATCGTTCAGGGCAAGCATGAAAAAAGCAAGTCTCGCGTCGCTGGTCGTCCTTCCTTGCGGTGAGCCGTACGCAAGGATCAACATCTGCAAGACAGAAACTACGTGGCCGTGCACGATGGCTGTCCCCGGTCCAAGGCTAGTGACGGCCCGCCCAACGGCATTTTCAATCGGATCTTCAGAGCCAACCCCTCGCACGAGCAAGTCGTGGGTCCAGGCGCGAGCGGTAGCACCTAGAATCCCGTCGTCGCTGTTTGCGAGGTCGGCTGCAATCCTACTCAAGGTAACTAGTGATTCGCGTCGGTCACACGCTTGAAGCCACTCTAGGATTCGATTGACGGGCGCCGATTCGCCAACAAGATCTTGGAGTCTGACCCACGACTTTACATGGCTCATTGCAGCAATGCCAGGTCGAGCACCTTTTTGCGCGTTGCTGCGGGCAGCGCTTCGTCGGAAAGACATGACGAACCTGTACACCGAGCGTGATGCGCAGGGTTCCACATTGTGAGCTGGCCAACAGTTCGGCGAACTGCCCGCCAAATCATGCTTTGGCGGGCAAAGTCGTCCACCTTGGTAATGAGCGCAGCTCTCCAACTCGGCAGGCGGCCATCAACAGGGCCGACGCGCCCGAGCGCGTGCGTATCGTCGCAGAGTCAGGAGCTCGCGGACGACAGCGGTGGCGAACGGCGAAGCGAGCGCGGCCAGTTGGCTGCGTTGATCCGGCGCCCCGTGACGTTGTTGACGCGGGCCGGTCCCAGGGATAACAGAATGAGCTACACCCCGTAGGATCGAATCGCGCGGCGTCAATGACGACACCCAAACGAGTTCCAAGTACGTCAAGGGAGAGCGACGAGACGATCCTCCGTGAGCTAATTGGCGAGATGCGGACAATCCCCAGTGACGGGCGTTGGTACGCACTTACGCTTACGGCGACAAATGACGGGCGGCGTGAACACTCCTGGTACTCGGGCTTCGCAGGATTCACAAAGAAACATCCTCGTCGCGAGCTACGCACGCCGAGCATGGTCGACCCACAGAAGATGGCGGCGCTTTGGGCCGAGCTAGGGATGCCGTGCTGGGTGGTTCGCAATCGGGCTCACTTGGCTTTGTTCATTCGGTTTGGCGGAACGTGTCTAGTAGACGGTGACATCGCGGAGTCCGCGCTCGGGGCCTGGATGCAGCCGCTAGAGGTAGGGGTCATTGCTGCGGTCGCACCGCACAAGCCGATCGGTATGGCAACGCGCGAAGAGCTGCAACACGCGCCAACACCGAAGCTACGAGCGGCAATTCTAAAGCGGGATGACTATCGGTGTCTGGCGTGCGGACGCCGCCCCGCGACCAACCCTGACATTGAGCTGCACGTTCATCACGTCGTTCCCTTTTCTGAGGGGGGCCTCACCACGAGATCTAATTTGATCACGCTTTGCCACACCTGTCACAAGGGCCTTGATCCGCATCGAGAACTGAAAATGTGGGAGCTGCTATCCGCGACGGAAGCCGTGGTTCTCCTACCAGACCACGGTGACGAGCTTCGACGGTACCGAGAGGGGGTGGCGCGCCATCGTGAGTTGATCTCGAAGCTCGCTCAGGGGTTGAAGGTTGGCAGGAGCCTAAGGTGAAGCCGCGCAAAGACCATCGCTCCCGCGTCACGCGCAGCGTCGCCGTTGTGGGCAGTGTCGAGTAAATCGACCGTCGGGGAGACGCGCGGCGGGGCAACACCGAGTAGGAGGCGTAGGGTCGGCTCCTGTTCCGGGCGGTTCAGAATATGTCGTACTGCAGGCGGGCCCGTGCGTTCAGGACGCTGCCGGAAAGATTGAAAATGGAAGCGTACTTCGCTTGCCCCGGAATCACGATGCCTTCGCCGATCGCGTTGAGGTACTGGTCAAGGCGTACTGACGCGATCTGCTCATCGGTCGCGACCGGGCCGCCCAAGAAAATGAGGAAATTCCCAGTGGAATATAGCAGATCGGCGCCGGCCGGGCTCGATGCGACTACATGGAGCCGTGAGGCGAACGCAGCGATTCTGCGAGGTGGCGTTTGCCCGGCTGCGACGAGCGAAAGGGGAGTTGGGTCGGTCCAGTGAGATTTGCCAAGAGCTGGACCACGGCCCAGCATCACGCTGAGCCTCAAGTCTGCGGGGGGCTGAGGCGCGGCCAGCGCGTCGATGCTGTAGCTGGCCACGACGTTTACGGCGTTCATCGGGAGCGAGATCTGCGCACCTTGCGCCCAGTCAATCTTAACGACCTGGGTTGCGCCGCCAGCGCCGAAATTGATCTCCGCTTCAATTCCGAACGCGCGACGTGTGCCCGGCCAGTCCTGCTCGGTGTAAGAAATGCCGAGCGTCAGCGTGTACACCTCCGGCGGACCGAGTTCGTCCGCCTTTAAGATCTGTTGGCGATTTTGCGCGTCGGGCTCGAAGGCCTGCTCCTCGCCGAACTGCGGATAGTCAGACCACCAGCCTGTGCGCGGTACGAGCGTGGCGACCGGTACCATTCCGTTGGGTCTCGGCGAAGCTACTGAGGGAATTCGCTGCATGATTCGGTATCTTTCAGTTCATGGCGCGGGTTGTCGTCGTTCGCGTTCAACGCACAATTCGCTTGAGTTCCTGCAGGGCGAACGCGAAGTTTCGGAGCGAGCGTTCGTCATTCGCACGCGTGCTGTGTTCGTCGAGGAGTATGTGCGCGGCCAACTCTTGGCGTTCGAGCCCCAGTTCACCGTTGAAGGCCCGCGTAGCGAGCGCACGCAAGCTCCGGAGTTCGGCGTCTCGCTTCTGAGCGCGCTCTTGCTCTGCGCTGACCGCTACCTCGGTATTGCGCTCCGCTGCTTGGAACACCGCGAAGAAGTCCGCGGCGAGGGCGCGGTCTGGAAAGCAGCGCAATCGGTCGAGCCCGCGCTGCGATTCGAGTCGAAGCGTAGGGTCGTAAGGATACGCTTCGACGCCCTTGGCGATGTCTCCGCGTGTTTTCGGCTCGTAGGCTCCGGTCCGTGGCTGACGTGCTGGCATGACCTCATCCCGCCTCTCGTCGTTTTTCCAGGCTCGCTAGGACCTTCGCGACTGTAGGACTTGCTTCACGCTGTGGCCCGATCCCGGGAAGGTTCCGTCGAACGACTTCGATACTCAGCGATGACAACCCGAGTCGCTTGCCGGGTGCCGACCACCACGCCTGTTTTGGCACAATCTCCGCTACTCGTTCGAGCTCGCGCTGTGTGAAGCCGGTCGCGTAGAGCGCCACGAGCGCGCGGACTCCGGGATCTCGATCATACTGGCCTAGGCGCTGTTGAGGCAGCCCAGTAGAACGTTCCAGCGCCCGTGCAACCCCGATCAGCTCTGGCCACTGCTCGGGGTGGGTGACACGGGCGAGGGCAGGACGGTCCTGAATCTCAGCAGCTCGCTCGCGGACCGGGCGCGTCACCGGCTGCTTTGTCCCTGGAGGAAAAGGAAATTTTTCGCCGTCTTCGTCGTCAGCGCGCCGCTCTGTAACGCTCGTGACGCTTGTAACGCTCGTAACGGCGCTCGCGCGCGCTGAAGAAGGAGGAAGATCTTTTTGTTTGTCTTTCTGGAGATCTAAGAAATTCTCAGAACTCTCGAGATTTCTGGACCCGCGCGAGGATGTAACGGGACCGTTAGCGGCGTCTGTAACGTTACCGGGATTGTCTGTAACGGGGCTTGTGACGCCTGATGTAACAGGACTTGGGGCGTCAGCCGCGGTCGGCACACTGTGCGCGAGCAAGGCTGCGGCCGCGGCTTGGCGCTCTCGGAATCGTCGAACGCGCTCCTTGGACGAGCTAGATGGTCGGCTCTTGACGGGCAGCTCCGGCGTACCCGTCGCTACGCGCGGCTCCCATGCCTGGGCTGCCGGCAGATTACGCACGAACATCGAGCGGGCGCCCCCGCTGAGAAATCCATCCCGTCGCAGAACTCCGATGGCGCCCCGGACGAGTTCGGTCTCGTTCGGGTCAGGATGGAGTCCGCGCAACAGATCGTCGACCGGATCGTCCGAATCGCGGATCAATGCACCGTCGTCGTCTGCGAGTCGGATCAAATAGTCGCGCAACCCGCGCGCCATCACCGACCAGAGCTCCTGTTCAAACGCCTCGCGGATGTACAGCTTGCGCCATCGCTCCTTTGACCAATCTTTCATGGCGCCCTCACCCAGGTTGCTGCGACCCCGGCTCGACTAGCCGCCAAAGCGGGGCGCGGTCGGACCAGTCGAGCGTAAAAGCGATCAATTCGCGAGCAAATGGGTGGCATTGCGGTCGCAGTACAGCCACCAGGCTCCGAATCGCTTCGAGCGCAGCCCGCTCGCCGGCTTCGTCAGCGCAAGAATACACCTCCCAGCAAGCACTGATTGCAGCGAGTAGTCGCGCATCCTGACCTGTCAGCATGCCGAGCGAACTGGGCATGCGCGCTGGACTCGACGGATCTCGCTGACAAGTCCGTAACCACATCTTCCAAGTTTGTTTGGCCATGTTGACCTACTGTCGAAGGATTGGACTGCCGGCGTCGCAGCGGCTCATGGCGTCAGCAGCTCTTCAATCAGCTTGTCGACCGTCCCTGGAGCGATGCCGGGAAACTCGCCCCGCAGGCGCCGCCGCACTTGCAGGCGCGCCAGATCGCCTGAGAGCGTGTCTTCGAAAGCTGACACCAACGTCTGCCCGCACGCGGCTGCATACTGACGGCCGGCACGAAGCGTGAACCTCTCTGCGTCACTCCGATAGTTCATCGCGCAATTCCTTCATCGTCATGTTGTGTTTGAGCTGTTCGAAAGCTTGCTCTTCGATCTGCCGCACTCGCTCACCGCTGACGCCAAGGAACGCGCCGACCTCGTCCTGCGTGTGCGGACCTTCGTTCGCGACGTCGATTGCACAGTCGCGTGTCGGGTGGCGCACGTGCTCCCAGTGGCCTCGCTGGGCCAGGTGGTAGCGGCATTCCGTGTGCAGGCAGGAAGCGTCCGGTGGCCCGTTGTCGATGCACTCTGGAAGGTCGGGATAGCGGCGGAGAGGTCGGGGCGCTGTGTGAGGCCCAGGCGGCAACGATTGCGCGTGTTCGAGCTCGACCGGTTCGTCGCACGCCCGAGTGGCCAGCGTCCGACGGGAACATCGTGTCGACTGGTCGGCCCGCCCCCGGCTTGTTTGGCGCGAGTCCCCCGGTGCCTGAACTCCCCCGGACTTCTCTCCGGGGGATTCGGGCCCGTCGTGGGGATCTCCCAAGGCAAGCTGCCTCAGCTTACTCATACGGGACCGTCCCCAGTCACAGTTGAGAAGTCGTCCGGCGTGCCGGCCTCCTCGGGGGCTCTGGCGAACGACGCTCGGGGAAGGGCTAGGAGTGCCGCTATCTGGGCGCGCTCAGCGTGCTCAGCCAGGGCCTCTTGGAACGCAACGTCGTCTGGGTCCGTTTGGCTACCGGCCGGGCCAAACGATCCATACTGCGCGAAAGGCCGAGAAAGATTGGGCTCCGTTTCGGCATGTAGCCGGTCAATTTCCTCGCGTTTCCTGCCGCTCGCCGCTCCATGGGAAGGTTTCGAATCCCTTCTCCCGCTCCGAAAAACTTAACGAGAACGACCGGTTAAAGGCGACGCCCTAGCCGGTTTTTTCGTTCTCGGCCGGCCACTGGAGCGCTCAGGCATGCTCACCGTGACCGATCACGGTCTCGGCGACGCTGCGCAAGGCCGGCCGATCGCCGCAGACCGAAAGGGGCGGGGCGGGGGGGCGCTCGCCGAGCTAGAGCAGCGTCGTCTCGCGGTTGGCGCCGGGCCTTCGATCGCTAAGACGTAGGGAGTGCTCAGCGCCTACCGGCTTGGGGGGCTCGGCGTGAGAGCAATTTCACCTCTAGCGACTGCTGCGGAACTCCATCCCTTCGCGACCTACGAAGCGAGTTTGGGCTTGAGCGATTCGTCGTTCGGCTGCTCGTCGCTTTCCACGGGGTCGCTGCGGTCGGCGCGTTCGCTAGGGCCGCGGGCTTTGTCGTCGCCTTGTGGGGCGCGCAGTTTGTAGCCGGAACCGCGTAAGGTTTCGAGCGGTAGGGATTCGCCCAGCTTGGCGCGCAGGCGGCGCACGTGAATGTCGACGGTGCGCGGGCCGCCTTCGTAGCGGTTGCCCCACACGCGCGCCAACAGGTGCTCGCGTGACAGCACCTTTCCGCGGCGGTCGAACAAGTAGGAGAGCAGCGCGAACTCCTTGGCGGTGAGCGCAATCGGGCGGCCGTCCAGATAGACCTCGTGGCTACCCTTGTCGACCACGATGCCACCGACCTTGTGGCGCTCTTCCGTCGCGAACTCGCTGCGCCGCCATTCCAGTGCGCGGATGCGACCGTACAGCTCTTCGGGGACGTACGGGTGCAGACAGAAGTCGTCGAAGCCGCTTGCCGGATCGATGCGCGCGACCTGCCCAACGGTAACGGCGATCAGCGCGCCGACGTTGTCGAAGTACGACTCCTTACGGATGGCGCGCAGCGCTGCCACGGCGAGGTCCGGGCGATCCAACGCCTCGAACACAAGCGCGCGCGGGCGGATTTCTTGCTCGTCGTCCTCATCACCGATCAGCTCGGCGGGGTCATCCCACAAGTCGAGCGTGCGTACGGTGGCACCGAGCTGCTTCAGCGTCGACGAGGCCCCCTCCTCACGATCGAGCATCGGGCCGTGCCCGATCACTGCAACGAAACTCTTCGCCCTTGAGGGGACGATGGTGGATTTCGCTGCGACCAATGGTCGAACGCTGGAGGATAGAGGCTGCATCATGGCTGTCGAGCATGGGCCTCCGCATGTTTCTCAATGGTTTCCGTCTGTGTCTCATCTTCTACACGAAATGCTATGGCTCGAGCCCACAGGAGCGCTATTTGTCGCCGTCAAAGTGCACGAAACCAGAGCCGAAATGATCGAAGCGCGACCCACCCGCCAGCGCTCGAGCACCTGACAAGTCCGCGCGTTTTTCGAAACAAAACAGCGGGGCCGAAATGGCGAGCGTGGGGCATTCGGCTCTGAAGGGGATGGGTGTTGCGAAACGCGAAGGTCTGCTCGATCGAAGGTGCTCCGCGGGTTTGGCTGAGGTGTCGCTAGCAGCGTCAGATCGGAACATCCGTCACCGTCTATTGGGCCTCCTGCGCGGCAGTGTAAGCACTGCGCGCTGCGTTGGAGGCGACGTTCCTTGTGCGCGGGTCTCATGCCCTTCCAGAGCGTCTGCCGCCCCCGCCTGCGACATGGGGTGCGCGGTACTCGACGATGGCGATGAGTGGCGACCTAGATTGGAAAGCGCTCGATGCCGTCTATGTGGCTGCGCGGGATCTTGTAAATCCCGTGCTTTCCGGCGCTGTCGCCACTTGGGACCCCACGAATTTGGGGTGGGTTTAATAAACCCGATTCTTGCCCCCGGAAGTTGCGCTGCTATCTGGCGTCGAGTGCGACGTGAGCCTGCTTCCGTTCGCGAAGCGCGTGAGAGATGTCTGCCTCCGCGAGCGACTTGCGGCCTTCGAGCACCATATCCTTCGCTGCATCGTCGCATGCTCGAACGATATCGGCGTAGCTCAGGCCTTCGGCATCGCTCGCGACTCCCGACCAATTTTTGAGCTTGGTCGCGAACGGGCCCAGCGAGCGCTGGAGGGTAGCGAGCACTTGCGGCGGACCGGGCGTTGAGTAGGTCAGAATGTCGTCGAACCGCCGGATCAGGGCCCGATCAAGCAGCTCTGCATGGTTCGTGGCAGCGATGATCACGCTCTCCGAGTCGTCGGCTTCGATGAACTTGAGGAAGCTGTTCAAGATGCGCCGAATCTCGCCAGTGTCGTTCGGAAGCGCGCGCTGGGCGCCGATCGCGTCGAACTCGTCAAATAGGAAGACTGCCTTTACGGACTGCATCGCATCGAAGACGAGCTTCAATTTCGCTGCTGTCTCGCCCATGAATTTCGTGATCATCGACTCGAAGCGCACGCGGTACAGCGGTAGGTGCAGCTCCCCGGCGATCGCTCGAGCCGTCATGGTCTTCCCCGTCCCTGGCGGACCAACGAGCAATAACTTTCGCCGCGGGCGAAGACCGTGCTCGCGAAGCGCTTCCGTCCCACGATTTTCGCGTAGCAGGCGAGCGAGACTGCGTGCCAGGGGTTCGGATAGAACCATCTCGCTGAGCGTCAGGTCCGGGTACGAGGCTAGCACCAAGTCGCCCAGATCTCCTCGGGGTTGAGCGAGGGGGATGGCGCGCTTGACCGCCGTCGAGACAGTCGCTCCGCGCCGACGCGCGTTGTCGATCAAATCGCGCAACTCTTGCGCAAGCTTGCCGTGTCCGCGGCGAGCCTCGTCGGCTGCGAGTTGAAGCGCGGTCCGATAGAACCGGGCATCGTCGCTCGCCGCGAAGCTCTCAATGAGCATCTTGAGTTGGTCGGCCTTCGGCATAGCTTGTCGGGAACAGTAGCCCAGCACGCGACAAGATTTCCGCAGAAACGTTGCTTTGGGGATCGCGGTCGAGCAGCTAACGGCTGCGTCTCAGCCGGGGCTTTGCGCACCTGTACGAAGGCGCTGCTCAACGGTCTGTTTGAAGGCTTCGGGCGAAGCGTAGGCGCGCGTGGTCATGTGGCGGTTTCCTTAAAGGGGCCGAGGGCCTGCTCAACGGGGCCTAGTTCGACTCGCGTGACGCCCAGCTGTGTTCAGTTTGCAGGCCAGCGAAGAGGGGCGCATCACGGGCTCGACCCGGCACGCCCGTGCCTGTGCGAGTAGGCGTTCAACCCGCGCGCCACGGCGTCCGCGCCAGATTTTCAAGGCTTCGAGCGCCACATCTAGACCGAGCTTGCTGCGGGCACGGGAATCGAACTCGTTGCTGGAAAGGAGACGGAGCTCATTGAAGACGGAGTCGAGCATTTCCTGAGCTTCGTCGACGATCAAGACGGGGCGCACGAGAGTCTGGGCGATGTGCTCACTCCAGCGCGAGCGCAGTGCCTTGAATCCGCCCCAACGGTTGTGCGTGGCGAGCGTCAGGCCGAACACATCGCCCAGCTCGCGATAGAAGTCGGAGACGCGACTCTGGGGGTGATCGATGGTTGCGACCATGACGTCGCGCATTCCGCGCAAGCGCTGGGTCAGCAGGCGCAGGGCGACGGACTTCCCGGTGCCGGGGTCTCCAGTGACCATG
>DATEPG010000553.1:0-12233 GCA_035273265.1 Polyangiaceae bacterium | reverse complement strand
CGCCGATCCAAGCCAACCTGAGAGAACCGAGTCACGTGCTCGAGCTGGTCGGCAAGTTACATCCGACTCCTGCCGTGGCCGGCGTGCCGACGCGCGCGGCGATCGACTTCATCACTCGCCATGAACCCGACCAACGCGGCTGGTACAGCGCGCCATTCGGCTGGTTCGACGAACAGGGCGATGGTCGTTTCGTCGTGGCCCTGCGTTGCGGTGTGGTCGCCGGCAAGCACGCCGAGCTGTACGCCGGAGCCGGCGTGGTCTCCGACTCGAACGCGCCAAGCGAATTTGCCGAAACGCGCTGGAAGCTGGCCGCGCTGCTGGGCGCGCTCGGAGTCTCTGCATGACACCGACGCTGCTGACCGAATGGTCGCGGCTGCTGCTCGGAACGCTGGCCCGAGCGGGCGTCGAACAGGTGGTGTTGAGCCCCGGCTCGCGCTCCACGCCGTTCGCCTGGGCCGCGCTGAACGAGCCAAAGTTGCGCTGCCATTCGGTGTGGGACGAGCGGGTTGCGGCATTCTTCGCGCTCGGCCAAGCGCGCGTCAGCGGTCGGCCCAGCTTGCTCTTGTGTACCTCGGGTACCGCCGCAGCCAACTACTATCCCGCACTGATCGAAGCCTCGCTCGCTCGCCTGCCCGTCTTGGTGTTGACCGCGGATCGACCGTTCGAGCTCTCGCACGCAAGCGCGCCGCAAGCGATCGACCAAACTAAATTGTTCGGGGACTCCGTGCGTGCGTTCTTCGAGCTGGGCATGCCCGACGCGGCGGAGAGCGCGCTCGAGGGCGTGGTGCGAAGCGTCGCACACGCCGTACACGCCGCCCAAAACGGCAATCCGGGACCTATCCATTTGAATGCTCGCGCGCGCAAACCGCTCGAGCCGGTACACGTAGAAAACGCGCTCTCGCTCGCTCTGCACGAGCGAGTCGATGGCTTGCTCACTCGCGGCCCAGCCGCGGTCACTCGGGCCACTCTGCATGCGGACGTGACTCGCTTGGCGCGCGCATGCGCGGACACGGCCCGCGGCGTGATCCTGGTCGGCCCGGAGCCGGCTCATCGCCCGGAAGCCGCGCGCGCCGTGGCCCGCTTGGCGGAAGTCACCGGTTATCCGCTGCTCTGTGAAGCGACCAGCCAGTTGCGCTTCTTGCCTGAGCTCGCGCCGGGCGTGCTCTGCATCGACGCCTTCGAGTGGCTGCTGCGCTCGCCCCGCCTGCGCGAGCGGCTCTCGCCCGATTTGCTGCTGAGCTTCGGTGGAACGCCTACTTCGGGCGGCTATGAGCGCTGGCTCAGCCGCGGCTTCGACGGTCAGCGCTTCGTGGTCGCCGAGCATGGCTTCCCCGATCCGCACGGCTTGGCGACCGAACTGGTCTACTCCGGCACGACTGCGGCTGCCAACGACACGGTGCGACATCTGCAGCACGCGCGCTTGCAGCACGAGGGCGAGCGCGAGCGCTTTCGCCATGCCTGGCGTGAGGCCAACAGCCAGGCCTGGGTCGCGGTCGAAAAGGAGTTGGCTCGCCCTTCGCCCCTGCTGAGCGAAGCCTGCGCGGTACGCACGGTGCTCGATCACTTGCCCGATCCCTGCCAACTGGTGATCGGCAATAGCCTACCGATTCGTGAGATCGACGCGTACGTACCGAGTGCCAAGCGTGCACTCAGTGTGTTGTGCCAGCGCGGGGCCAACGGCATCGACGGGCTGATTTCCGGCGCAGCAGGGGCCGCGAGCCTGCGATCCGAACCGACGGTGCTGCTCTTGGGTGACGTCAGTTTCATGCACGATCTGGGTGGATTGGCAGTGGCACGTGAAGCCGCAGGGCCGTTCGTGATCGTGGTCATCGACAACGGCGGGGGTCGTATTTTCGAGCAGCTGCCGATCTTCGAACAACTCGAGCAGCGTGCCGACGCGAGTCGCTTTTGGCTCACGCCACCGAGCGCGGAGCTCTCGCACGCAGCTGGCTTGTTCGGTTACCGCTTTGCGAAGCTCAGCGAGCGCGCGAGCATCGCAGGCGCGCTGCGCGAGGCGCTCAGCCTGCCCGGGGTAAGCGTGCTGCAGATCGTGGTCGACGGAAGTAGCCCACGCGCATCCGATCAGCGCGTACGCGCGGAGCTGGAATCAATCACTGGAGCTTGCGAGTGAGCGCGTTGCTCGCGCTCCACGGTTTCACGGGTAGCCCGAGCAGCTGGGATTTTCTAGCCAGTCAGCCCAACGAACGGCGCTTCGTGCCCGCGCTCGTAGGCCATCGCGGCGCAGACGCAGACGGCCACGTGCTCGATTTCGAGGCCGAAGTGGATCGCCTGGCCCGGCTCAGCGCAGATCCCAGTCCGCTCCAGGTCGTGGGCTACTCGCTGGGCGCGCGTTTGGCCCTCGGGCTGGCGCTCAGACACCCCGCGCGGGTCTCGCGCCTGACCCTGATCAGCGGGCACCCGGGGCTCGCCTCCGAGGCCGAGCGAGTGGAACGACGCGCCGCGGACGCCCGCTGGTGCGAGCTGCTACTGAGTCGCGGCTCGCTCGCCTTCGTCGATGCTTGGCAGGCCCAGCCGCTGTGGGCCACGCAAGCTCGGCTGGACCCAGCCGCACTCGCCCGCAAGCGCAGCGAGCGGCTGAGTCATGACCCTGCGGGCTTAGCGCGTTCCTTGCGCGTCACCGGCCTGGCCGAGATGCCGGACTATCTCCAGGGCTTAGCGCAAATCAAGGTTCCGCTGACGTTGCTCGCGGGCGCTTTGGACCTGAAATTCAGGAAACTTGCCGAGCAGATGGCGAAAGCCGCAGCGCACGCCGAACTCGCCATCGTGGACGGAGCGGGCCACGACCTCTTGCTCGAGCGCCCCGAGTTCATTACCGATCTGATCCGACGAGGAGCGCAGACCTGAGCGGCATTGCCTGCCCGGATCACGCGCCTGACCACGAGAACGAGCGATGAACGCCTCTGCCCCGATCAATACCACCCCCCAGCTCGGCATCCGACCCGGCTCGCTCGGCGCGTGGCTACTCGCGAGTCGCCCGAAGACGTTGAGCGCCGCGGCGGTGCCGGTGCTGGTCGGCACCGCCTGCGCGTCGGCTCGCGGCCAGGTGCAATGGGCACCGGCGCTGGCTGCGTTACTCGGCGCGCTGCTGCTACAGATCGGCGCGAATTTCGCCAATGACGTGTTCGACTTCGAGAAGGGCGCTGATACCGCCGAGCGCCTGGGGCCGACACGCGCCGTGCAAGCCGGTCTGATCAGCGCCCGCAGCATGCGCCGCGGCATGCTGTTGGTGTTCGGTCTCGCGTTGGCGATCGGCCTGTACCTGACCTACCTGTCAGGACCTGTGATCTTGTTGATCGGCTGCGCGTCCATCGCCTCGGCGATCGCGTACACGGGCGGGCCGTACCCGCTCGGCTATCACGGGCTCGGGGATCTGTTCGTGTTCATTTTCTTTGGTCTGGTCGCGGTCTGCGGCACGGCCTTCGTCGAGATTGGGCGGGTGCCAGCCTTGGCGCTGTGGTGCGCCATCCCGGTTGGCGCGCTGGCGACCGCGATCCTAGTCGTGAACAACTTGCGCGACCGCGTGACGGATCTGGGGGCCGGCAAACGCACGCTGGCCGTGCGCTACGGTCGCGGTTTTGCGCTCGGCCAGTATCGCAGCCTGCTGGCCGTGAGCTACCTGACAGCCATCGGCTTGGCGGTCACGAGCAGCACCGGGCCGGAAATCTTACTCACGCTGCTCTCGCTCCCGTTAGCGCTCAAAACCGAGCGCGCCGTGACGGCCAGCGAAGGCCGCGCGCTGAACCCGTTGCTCGCCGCCACCGCCAAATTGCTGGCCGTGTTCGGCATCCTGTTCGCACTAGGCCTGAGCCTGCGCGGCATGCTCTCCTATTTCGGGTTGGCGAGCGGGCTGTGACGCTCACCGTGTCAGTGGTCTCCACTGCGCGGACTTTGCCTCGCCCGGCACAAAACGCGCGCAGCAAGTGGTCGGAGCGATCGGCCTGCGTGCTCACGCTGAAGAGTGACCAGGGTCTGCACGGCCAAGGTGAAGCAGCACCGCTTCCCGGCTTTAGCCCGGATTCTTTGGACGCCTGTCGCGAGGCGCTGTCAGCGCTCAATCTGAACGGGATCGCCGAGCAGCTCGCACCGGATCAGGACCTGGAAGGTGAGCTCCGCCGCGCGAGTTCGCGGATCCCCCAAGCTCTGCCCGCGGCTCGGGCGGCACTCGAAGGCGCCCTGCTCGATCTCTGGGCGCGCGCCAGGGAAGTTCCCGCATGGGCGCTTTTGCTGCCGGCCACTCCGAAGCCGATTTCACGAGCGGTCGCAGCGCTGCTGCAGGGCGAGCCCGAACAGGCCGTGGCGCAAGCCTGGGACGCCCGCGCACGCGGCATCCTGACCTTCAAATTCAAGATCGGACGCCCTGCTGCTTTGAACCGAGAGCTGGTAGCCGTGCAAGCGCTGCGCGCGGAGCTCGGGCCTTTGGTTCGCTTACGCCTGGATGCCAACCAGGCCCTGAGTGTGGCCGAAGCCAAGCAATATGTGCCGCGCTTCGCGGCCTGTGAGCTCGAATTCATCGAGGAGCCCTGCGCTCCGCACGACCTTTCCGAGCTGAATGAACTCAACCTGCGTTGTGCGTTGGACGAATCGCTCGCTGCCGGAGCGCGGCCGCGGCTGGGTGATCCGGCCGTGATCTTGAAACCAACCCTGCTGGGTGGAATTTGCGCTTGTATTGATTTGGCTCGCGCGGCGCGCGCCGTGGGCGCAGAAGTGGTGCTCTCGCACGCTTTCGAAGGGCCGCTCGGGCTCGGCCTGAGCGCGGCGCTCGCCCTCAGCATCGGTTCCGAGCGCCTCGCGCACGGACTGGATCTCCAGGGCGCGAGCCTGGATCAGCTGAGCTTGCCCTTCTTTTCTGGACGTGCCATCGAAGCCTGGAACGAGCCGGGGTTTGGTCTCTCGGAGCAACCGTGAGCCTTTCCATCTTTGCAGCAGCCCGCCAAGCACCGCATGCGGAGGCGCTGGTTTGCGAGGGCCAGCGCCTCAGTTTTTCAGCGCTGGCCGAGCGCGTTCGAGCCCGCCTCCGCCAATTGACCGCGCTCGGTGTTCAACCGGACAGCGAACGGCCGGTGGCCCTCGTCGTCGATGGCAGCCTGGCCATGTTCGAGTGCCTGTATCTGTGTTTCGAGCTTGGCGTGCCGATCCTGCCGCTGCATCCACGGCTGACCGCGCCCGAACGCGAGTACCTGACCCGCAAGAGCTCTGCTCAGTGCAGCATCGATCCGAGCCAAACCGAGCCGGTCGGGGCCGCGCCAGTGAACACCTGGAACGCTCCCCAGGTGCCCGAGAGCCGCGCGCTGGCCTGGGTGCCGAGCTCCGGCTCGACCGGTCGCCCCAAGTTGGTCGAGTTGAGTCGCCGAGCCTTTCTCGCGCTGGCGCGCGCGGACGCCGAGCGCGTGCCGCCTCGGGGCGAGGATCGCGCGCTGCTTTGTTTGCCGCTGTCGCACGTCGGTGGGCTGTCGGTCGTCATCCGCGCGCTGGCAGCGCGACGCTGTTGTGTCGCGTTTCGCGCAGGAAGCGGGGGGCTGCTCGGGTCCGTGGGGGAGCTCGCGCAGTGCTTGGCCGCAGAACGGATCAGCTTGCTCTCGTTGGTGCCGCCGGTGCTCGCACGGCTGTTACGCGAAGCGCCGGAGCTCAGCTCGCGAGCGCCCTTGCGAGCGATCCTACTGGGAGGGCAGGCCTGCTCGGCCGAATTGTTCGCGCGCGCGTGCGAGCAAAAATTGCCCGTGCTCACTAGCTATGGGCTCACCGAAACCTGCTCCCAAGTCAGCACGCTCGGCTTTCCCCCGCCAGCCGCGGTGCCGTTGCTCAATGGCGTCGTCGGAGTCGGCTTTCCACTGTCAGGGCTCGAGCTGCGCATCACCGGCGGACTGATCGAGGTCCGGGGTCCAACGCTCTTCAGCAGCTACCTAGGCGACGCTTCGCCGCTCGACGAAGAGGGATTTTTCAACACGGGCGATCGCGGGGAGTTCGACCCAGAACTCGGACTGTTCGTCTTCGGTCGGGCGAGTGAGCTGGTCATCACCGGTGGCGAAAACGTCGATCCCAGCGAGGTCGAACACGCCTTGCTCGCCTGCCACGGAGTCGAGGCAGCGTGCGTGTTCGGCGTGCCCGATCCGGAGTTTGGCCAGCAGCTGGCTGCGGCGCTCGAACTCCGCGCAGGGGTCGACTTCGACGAACCGGCACTGTTCGCCGCGCTCGATCAGCGGCTCGCCTCGTTCAAGCAACCACGCCTACTATGCCGCTTCGACGCGCTGCCGCGACTCTCGTCGGGCAAGCTGGACCGGGCACAAATTCGAGCTCGAGCCGCGGCCCAATTGCGCCCCCGGCGCTGACCCACCCGCAAAAAAATGCCGCGGGTGAGCGGCGCTCGAAATCAGCTATCATCAGCATCCCGATGCTCCCCGCCCCGCTCCGCTTTGGCGTCTTCCTCTCCCTCGCTGCGCTCGCTGGCTGTGAAACCCGAACGCCCGCTGGCGGCGTCACTCCCGCGCCGAGCTCAGCGCCCCCGGCCAGTAGCGCGGCGACTCGCGCTTCGGCCAAGGCATTTGGCTCGCCGATCAGCGCCGGACCAGAGCTCGCGCTGTCCGACGTGCTCGCCAGCCCGGAGCGCTTTCGCGATCGAGCCATCATCGTCCAGGGCCAGGTGCGCAGCGCTTGCACGCGCCGCGGTTGCTGGATGGAGATGGCCGAAGGGGCGGATCCCCAGCTGCCCGGCTGCCGGGTGACGTTCAAGGACTACGGCTTCTTCGTGCCCACGGACGCCGCGGGCGCCCGTGCCACGGTACAAGGCACCCTGGGAGTGAACACGCTGCCGCCCGAGCGGGTGGCGCACCTCGAAAGCGAGGGCGGCCAATTCCCCCGCAAGAATGCCGATGGCAGCGTCGATGAGCTACGCTTGGTTGCAACCGGAGTGGAGCTGCGACGTCAATAGACCGAACGGCCGACCTCGGACCGAGCCCTTGTCTTGCTCCGTCTCAGCTAAGTTGTGATACGCCGATGGCTCAATGCGTTTCCTGAGTCGTTTCGTGTCTGCGGCGGTGCTGCTGTTCGCCCTCCCCGCCCAAGCTGAAACGCACGTCGTCGCTTCCGGGCAGACGCTGGGCCGGATCGCCGATCGCTACAACGTGACCATCGCGGCGCTGTGCGAGGCCAATGGCTTGCAGCGCCGCGCGCCGCTCAAAGTGGGGTTCAAGCTCCGCATTCCCGAGGGCACCGATGCCGTGGTCGGTGAGGAGAGCGCGACCGACCCGGCCGAGAGCGCGTCGGCCAGAGCCCGTAACGATGGCGACTCCAAAGCAAACGACGCCGTCGACAAGAGCGACACGTTGCTCTCCGGTGGCATGCACGTCGTCACCCCAAAGGGTGCTGCGCCTGCCTACTATTTCGAACCCACGGGGCCCGGTCGCCAAAGCATGCGGCCGATCTTGGTTTATCTGCATGCCCGCGGCGGTCATCCGGAGCGCGACTGCCGGCGCTGGGCGCCGGTCGCGCGCCGACTCGGCTGGCTCGTTTGCCCAACGGGTCCAGCGGCGTATGGGGACGGCCGGGCCTGGGACAACAACTGGCCATCGGCGCACACCGCGACCATGTCGGCCATTCAAGTCCTTCGCAAGAAGTACGGCCGCCGAGTCCAGCTCTACGGCAACACCTTGATCGGCTTCAGCGAGGGCGCGTACGCCGCCATGAACGTCGGCGTGCGTGAACCGCACGTTTTCAATCGCTGGCTCATTTTGGCCGCCACGGATCAGTATTGGGGTGGTCCCGGCATGGAAGCACTGCAAACCGCGAAAGAGCGCGTGCGCCGAGTGTTCCTGATTACCGGCGAGCACGACGGCGTGATCGACGGCACTCACCAGGTGGAAGCGTGGCTGTCGCGCGCGGGCGTCGATACGCGTGTCGTAACGCCTGGTGACATGGGCCACGAGCTGGCACTCGACCGCAAGCCCGAGCTCTATCAGCAAGCCTTAGCCTGGCTCGATCGCGGCGACGCGAAGGGCAAGAAGAATCGGCACAAGAACAAGAGCAAGGACGAGCACGCGGACCGCGTCGCTCGCCAATAGCGCGCCCGAGCCGACTCGGCCCGGGCTGCTCGTCGCTAAACGCGCGTCAGTGCCAGGCGGCGGCTTGAGCGATCGGCTTACCAGTCCGGTCGTGGTCGGCAATCAGCGTGCGCGCCAGCAGGTCGCAATCGACGCATGCGGGAAAGCGCGACTGATGCTCGCAGATCAGCTGCTTGGCGGTGGGCGGGTCCGCCGTGAACTCCTCTGGATCCAAGTGCCGACCGCAGGCGATGCAGTGAATATGCGCCTGCTGCTGACCACTCGGGCCTGGCGATTGGTCTTTGCGTTCGCGTTTGGTGAGGCGCTTCTTTCGCTGCATCGTGGCGGCACTTAACTCAAACTGGGGACTGGGGGTCAAGCGCGTTCTGCGGACAGCTCGGCCAGCAGCTGACGGGCACCGACGTGATCGGCGCTCTCCGCCAGAGCCTTGGCGAGCAGCAGCTTGGCTTTGCGCGCATCGCCCGACTTTTTGGCTAGAACCGCCAGGTAGTAGTTGGCGTCGGCCTTGGCCTCGGCGGGGGCACCGTCGGTGCTGCCGGGGGCCGGCGGTTTCATGATTGCAACCGCCCGGAACGCCTTCTGCGCCACGTCGTCCTCGTCGATTTCCACGGCCAGCTGTCCGAGCCGCATCGCCAGCTCGCCATTCTTCGGATCGAGCTCGAACGCTTTGGACAGAGCCGCCAAGGCGTCGGTCAGGTAGCCCTCGTCCAGGTGGATTTGCGCCATCGTGGAGAAGATCCCGCCCAGCGTCTTGGTGCGTCGGCCCTTGTTGGCTTCCGCAATCGAGTTCAAAAGGGCGAGCGCCTCCTCCGCGCGGTGCGCGCCGGCGTAGGCGCGCGCGAGCAACACCACGACCTCGACGCTGTCGGGGTTGTCGCGACGAGCCGACTCGAGCACCTCCACCGCCGCGGCCGGGTCCCCTTCGGGCGCCAAGAGCAGCGCGCCCACACGCAGTAGCCCGGCCACGCGCGTCGCCGCGTCGGGCTCGTTGCTCGCGTCCTCCAAGAGCAGATCGGCGAGCTCTCGGCGCGCACCGAGGGTGTCGTACACGACCGCCAAGCGCTGCCGAAGCTCCGGGTGCAAATGATTCTCGGACAGCGCACGCTCGAGGGCGGATCGACAATCCGCAAGCCGACCGGCAAGCTCGCAGGCTTCACTGTAACGCAGCGCCGTCTCGATCAACGACTCGCCTTGCTCCACGTCCACCAAGCGCGCCAGCGTATCGATCGCGCCTTCGATGTTCCCGGTGCGTGCCTCGAGCGAGGCCAAGCGCCGCAACGCAGCCAAATCGTCGGGATTTGCCCGAACGAACTCGGCCAAACGCGCGCGCGCGCCGGACAGATCGCCCGCGCCCTCGAAGACCTCCACCAAGCGCAAGGTCAGACGCGCTTCTTCGTTCGGTTCGGCGCGTACGATCGCGCGTTCGATCGCCTCGATCAGCTCCGAGACCACGTTCGGATCGGCGGCATACGCTCGCTCGAACGCCACCACCGCTTCGTCGTCTCGACCGAGATCGCCGAGCACCGTGGCGCGCTTGCGCTGCAGCTCCACGCTGTCCGGATCGGCGCGCAGCAGGTCTTCGATCACACCCAGCGCAGCCTCCGGATTTTGCGCCGCGCGGTGGGCTTCCATCAGCCGCTCGAGCAGCTCGCGTTCGTTCGGCCGGTCACGCAAGGCTCGGCTCAAGATCTCGGCGACGCGGCTATACTCCAGGCGATCCGTGAAGCGCACCACGAGCAGATCGCGCAGCGCGGAGTCGCGTGGGTTGGCCTCGAAGCCCATCGAAAGCGCACGCTCGGCGCCTTCCGGATCACCGAGCTCTTCGCGCATTGCCGACAGCTTTCGCGCTAGCACCGCCGCCGCTTCACCCTGGCTCGTGCGCAGCAGCCCCTCGAGCGCGTCCGAGATGGCCAGCGCGTCACCGGTCGCCTCGGCCAAGCGCAGCACGCTCTGCAGCAGCTCCGGCTGCATCGGCTCCCATTCCAGAGCCGCACGGCACACGTCCAGCGCTTCTACCAGGCGTCCCTCACGCTCCAAATTGCCGACCAAGCGCAGCGAAAGCTGCACAATCGCCGAAACATCGCGGAGATCTTTGGCTTGGTCGATCTGGCTGGCCAAGAGCGTGGACAGCTCACCGCTCCGCCCTTCGCGTTCCAAAAGTTCCGACAACACGCGCGCGGCGTCGCGTTGCGACGGATCGTCGCTGATGATGTCTTGCAAGATGGTGATGACATCACCGGCGCGGGCGGGCTGGCCGAGCAGCGCGTTGACCTGCTCGATCCGCAGCGCCGAGCGCTCCGCGGCGTCCTCGACCACGGGCGTAATGCGCGAGACGAGCTGAACCAGTCGCTCCGAATCCCCGAGTTTTCTCAGCAAATCCAGCAGCGGCTGCCAGATTGAGCGGTCCGCGGGGTCCGGCGCCAAAAGCAGCTCATAGAGATCGGCGGCACGGCCCCAAAGCTCGGGCGTGCCCGCGAAGCGCTCCGCGATCGTCAGGCGCAAGCTGCGAGCCTCGCCCTCTGGCAGGTGCGCCGCGGCCTGCGCGCGATACTCGAGGGCTTCGATTTCTCGCCCCGAGCTCTCCACGAGCTTCGCCAGCTCGAGCCGCACCCAAGCGGCATCTGCGGGAGTCTCGTTGCTGGTGTCCAGAGCCAGCCCGGCTTTGAGCAAGCGCTCGCAGAGCTCGGCGTCGCCCACGCGCACCGCGACTGCCACGCCCTCACGGACACGGGTCAAGTTCGCGTCAGGCGCGGCGATCTGCCCTGCCAAAGCGTTGGCCAGTGCGCGGTCGTCGCCGGTGGCTCGCGCAATGCGCTCGAGCAAGGCCGCGACGCGCGCCGGCTCGAGACCACCGGCCGATTCGGCGAGCAAGTTCCGCGCACGCTCGAAGTCGGGCGCGGCGTCGAGCGCGCGTTCCAAAAGTTCCAAGCCTTGCTCAGCGCCGTTGGGATCGGCCAGACGTACCTGGGCCAAGCGATAGAACAGATCACCGTCGGAGGCGCCCTTGCCGCCGGCTTCGAGCAGCGCCGCGACTCGTCGCTCGAGCACCTGCGATTCGCGCTCGGCTTCGCCCAGGCAATCATAGACCCGGCCCAGCGCCGCCCAGGCCGCGTCGTCGAACGACGAAGCCGCATCCAGGCCCGCCTCCAGGGCGCGTGCCCGTTTGGCCAGGCCATCCTTGACGCGCGACAGGTCGCCGAGGCCTTCAGCATGCAAAAAGACCAAATCGGCCAATGCGCGCGCCGCCTCGGGCGGCGGCAAATCGCGACCGAGCCGGCTCTCCAGCGCACGCGCCAACAGATCGTAGCGCTGCTGGCTGCGCAGGGCATTCTCCAACGCAGAAGCGTCCGCCGGGCTCTCGAGCGCCGCTTCGAATGCGGACTCGATGAACTCACCCGCGCGCACCGCATCGCCGCGCTTGGCCGAGATCTCGCTGAGTGCGATCAAGGCTTCGGCCTTGCTCGGTCCTTCGCGTGAGTCGTCGCGGCCCAAGACCAAGAGCAGCGAGCGGTACATGCGCTCGGCGCGATCCAACTGTCCGTGTTCCAGCGCCATGCGCGCCAAGAGCTGCATGATACCCGGGTGCGCGGGGTCGATCTTGGACGCGGCATCGAGCTCGAGCAAAGCTTCCGGATCGCGCTTCGCGCCGAGCAGCGCGCGCGCCATCAGGAAGTGCGCGAGCGCGCGATCTTTCGGCCGGCGCGCGCCGTAGCGCTCGATTTGAGCGACCAACACCTGCGTGGCCTCCTCGTATCGCTGCGCCAAAAACAAGGCATTGGCCAGCTGCAGGCGCTGCTTTTGGTCGTCCGGCTCCAGCTCGATCGCGCGCGCCAATAGCGGCACCGCGGCGCCCGGATCCGAGCGCTGCTCGAGGTGCAGCGCGGCCGCCTCGCGCAGCAAAGCGAGCGTGGCCTTGCGATCCGTCGCGCGCTCGGCCTCTTCGGCGAGCAACGCGGCCAGCGCTCCGTAGTCTTCCGCCTCGCGGTACAAGGTCGCGAGCCGCGCGCGTAGCGCGGGCGCGTTGACCGCGATCGGGACCGCGCGTTCCAGGCTCGTCCGTGCCTTGTCGGGCGCGTCGATCGAAAGGTATGCGGCCGCAAGTTCGAGCGCACGGTCGGTCAACATCTCGGGCGAGGACTGCGCGCACAGCGCCTCCAG
>DATEPG010000552.1:0-22603 GCA_035273265.1 Polyangiaceae bacterium | reverse complement strand
GAGCATCCCGGCTGCGCCGAGCACGGCGGCAACCAGCGCGCAGCCGAGGAAAATGCCGGGTACGAAGCGCACGCCGGCCAAGAAAAAGTGTTTGAGCTTCGATTGCTGTCCGCGGGCGGCGAGCAGCGCACACAGCGCCAGGCCGGGCAGCCAAATCGTGAACGCCTTCGACGAGTTGGCTTGCGCGATGAGCATCCCGCAACTGGTCGCGCTGGCCGCCCACAGGCTGAGCCGGCCCCGGCGCGCCCGCTCCGCTGCCCAGGCCAAGAGCACGATCGCGAAGGCCACGAAGATATCGTGGCGTAGCTCGAAGCCGTGTCGCCACAGGGGGCCGAACGAGACAGCGCCCAGAAACACGCTGGCGCGCCCGAGCGCACTCGGTAGCGCGCGCTGCACGCGCGCGATGCTCCAGCACAGCGTAAACAAGAGCGTGAGCGCGAGCACCCGGAAGCCGACGAAAAGTTCGTGGCTGGCGTCGAGCCAGCCGGCAAGCGGTCGGAACAGTACGCTGCTCAATTCCACCGCGGCGTACTCCGCGTGGCCAAAGGCTGCGCCGAGCTGGATCGAATAGAGGGCGGACAGCTCGTCGATGTGCAGATGACGACGGAACGAGAACCACGCACAGGCGATGAACAATGCCAGGCCCAAACCTTGAAGGGCGATGGCGGCGATTGGGGCGGCGCGGTCTCTGGAGGGGAGCATGGTCGCCCGCGCGGACTATAAACCGCTGTCAGCGGAAATGGGGACCTGCGGAAGTGCAGCAGGTCGAGGCTCGGATCCCGCTAGTTTTTCGAGCATGCGCGAGCGCGTTGGCAGGCTGGGCGGCTCGTGGTACACGCGGCCCGGGTTAGCGACCCAGTAACAGGCGCGCAGTAGCGCACCGAGCCCCCACCGACGAGCAGGACCTAAGCGAACATGACGACGACAGCGAGCACGGCCGGCAACAAAGGCAAAATCACCCAGGTCATCGGACCGGTGGTGGACGTGGAGTTTCCGGCGGGCAAGTTGCCGCGCATCCTCAACGCGCTGACGCTGACCAATCCTTCGATCGACGGCGAGAAGGACAACCTGGTGCTCGAAGTCGCGCAGCACCTCGGTGAAGGCGTCGTCCGCGCCATCGCCATGGACGCGACCGAAGGCCTCGTGCGCGGCGCGGAAGTGACCGACACCGGCGAAGCGATTCAAATGCCGGTCGGCAAAGAGGTGCTGGGTCGCATTCTCAACGTCATCGGTAAGCCGGTGGATGGTGGGGGTCCGGTGAACGCCAAGCAGGCACGCAGCATTCACCGCGAACCGCCGCCCTTCGTCGACCAGAGCACGAACGTCGAAATCTTCGAGACCGGCATCAAGGTCATCGATCTGCTGGCTCCCTATCGTAAGGGCGGCAAAATCGGCCTGTTCGGAGGCGCCGGCGTGGGCAAGACCGTGCTCATCATGGAGCTCATCAACAACGTGGCCAAGGCGCACGGCGGCGTCAGCTGCTTCGCCGGCGTCGGCGAGCGCACCCGTGAAGGCAACGATTTGTACCTGGAAATGAGCGAGTCCAAGCTGGAGAGCGGCGAGACCGTGCTCAGCAAGACCGCGCTCGTTTACGGCCAGATGAACGAGCCGCCGGGCGCCCGCGCTCGCGTCGCGCTGTCCGCCCTGACCGCCGCCGAGTACTTCCGCGACGAAGAGGGCCAGGACGTGCTGTTGTTCGTCGACAACATCTTCCGCTTCACGCAGGCCGGCTCGGAAGTGTCCGCGCTCTTGGGTCGCATGCCCAGCGCCGTCGGTTACCAGCCCACGCTGTCGACCGAGATGGGTGGTCTACAAGAGCGCATCACCTCCACGAAGAAGGGCTCGATCACCAGCGTGCAAGCCATTTACGTGCCGGCTGACGATCTCACCGATCCCGCCCCGGCGACCGCCTTCGCGCATTTGGACGCCACTACCGTGCTCTCACGCGCAATCTCCGAGCTCGGCATCTACCCCGCGGTCGATCCGCTCGACTCGACCAGCACCATGCTCTCGCCGCAGATCGTCGGCGATATCCACTACGGCATCGCCCGCCAAGTGCAGAAAACCCTGCAGCGCTACAAGGACTTGCAGGACATCATTGCCATCTTGGGCATGGATGAGCTCAGCGAAGACGACAAACTGGTCGTGGCGCGCGCGCGCAAGATGCAGCGCTTCCTCTCGCAACCGTTCTTCGTGGCCGCGCAGTTCACCGGTTTGACCGGCAAATTCGTGACGCTCAAAGAGACCATCGCGGGCTTCCAGGAAATCCTGTCCGGCTCGCTCGATGAGCTGCCGGAGCAGGCGTTCTACATGGTCGGCAGCGTGGAAGAGGCCAAGGCCAAGGCCGCGCAGCTGAAGCAGGCGGCTGCGTGATGGCTGACACGATCCATCTAGAGATCGTGACGCCGGACGGTCTGAAGCTCGCCGCGGACGTGAGCGAGTTCACGGCCACCAGCGTCGATGGTGAGTTTGGCGTGTTGCCGGGTCACGTGCCGCTCTTGGCGGCGCTGGCCATCGGCACGGTCACCTACCAAATCGGCGGTGAGAAGCAGGTCGTGGCCGTTGGTCGCGGTTTTGCCGAGGTGACGGCTGACAAGGCGCTTTTGATCACCGATCGCTTCATCAAGAAAGAGGACATCGACCCGGTTGTCGTCCGTCTCGAGTTGAAGGAAGCGGACGAAGCACTCGACAAGTACGAGGGAGAGCTGAACGGCCCCGAGTACACGGACCTGCTCGCGCGCGAGCTGTGGGCCGCCGCCGAGCTGGAAGTGTACGGCGATCCGCCGCCACCGCGAATGCGCACGCTGGACGAACTGTCCTTCGGTCGCCAGCAAAATTACGCAGCGCTCGCCAAAGATAGTGCCGAAGAGTCCGACGCGGCCAGCGAGCAAAAGCCGGCCCATTGAGTCAGTGGAGCCCGAAGGCCCAGCTGCAAAGCCGCGGGCTCCGTCCCAAAAAGCACTTCGGTCAGAATTTCCTCGCTGACGAGCAGCTTGCTCAGAAAATCGCGGATCTCGTGCCTCAGGGCGCGAGCGTGGTCGAGCTGGGTGCTGGTTTAGGCGCGCTGACTCGGCCACTCTTGACCCGCGCAGGGCGGCTAGTGGCCGTCGAGCGCGATCGCGATTTGGTCCCGGCGCTGGCCGAGCTGTTCGCGCCCGAAATCGAGAGTGGGCAGCTGCGCGTCGAAGAGGCGGACGCCAAAGCGGTCAGCGTCAGCGAATTGCTGGCCGACGCCCCACGGCCGTTCGTGCTGGCCGGCAACCTGCCGTACCAGATTTCGGGTCCGCTCTTGGAGGCCGCGGTGCACATGGCCGGCGAGGTCGAGCGCGTGATCTTCTTGCTCCAGCTGGAGGTGGTCGATCGCTTGATCGCCAAGGCCAACTCCGAGCACTACGGCGCGCTGTCGGTGTTCGTGCAGGCGGCCTTCGAGGTCGAACGCGCGTTGGTGATTCGTCGGGGCGCGTTCTATCCACAGCCGGAGGTCGACTCCGCGGTGGTGCTCTTGAAACCGCGCGCCTCGCGCGTGGCCGAGACCACGGCTTTCCGCGCCCTGGTGCGCGGCGCGTTTCAGAAGCGGCGCAAAAAGCTACGCAACGCCTGGGAAAACGTGTGCGGCGCCGATCGCGAGACGCTGGCTGCTCGCGCCGAGCGCGCCGCGATCGATCTCGACGCGCGTGGCGAGACCCTGACCGTCGCGGACTTTGCACGGATGGCCGCGGAGTTCGAGCGTTGAGGGGACTCGGCGGCGTGCTCGCCGTCTGCTGCTTCGGCTTGCTCGGCTGTCAGAGCAAACCGGAGCGCGATCCGCTGGTCGAACGCGCGGCGTTCGGGGTGTTCTTCGGGGGCCAGATCCAGGATCGCAAAGAGCTGCCCTTCGAGCTCGACACAGCCAAGCAAAGCTGCGGCATTCGCGTCGATTTTCGCGAGCCCTTGGCTCGTTCGGTGCGCCTCGATTGGGAGATCGCGCGGCCGCTCAACGCCAAGGCCAGCCGAACCGACGCGGGTCCAGAGCGCGTCACCGAGGTCGGCGAGGCAGCGGCCCGGGTAGGGGAGCGGCGCCTCGACGTGCCGATCTTACTTCGCCAGGGGCAGGTCCTCGGCAGCTGGCACGTGCGGGTCAAGGTCGACGAGCGCACGGTCATCGATCGTGATGTGTTGGTGTTCGATCCGCGTGGGCTCCGCGCGCGAGAGATCGACGCGGGCCGCTGAGCCCGAGCGAAGCACTTTGATCCCCAAGCGCCCGAGCGCCCGGACGCCGCGTTCATGCGCCGCCCGAGCCTGCACCGCGAGCGCAGTGAGCACGGGCTCGGAGCTACCGGGTGCCGCGCGCTCCAAGTCCAAATCGAAGCGCATGGGCACCCAGCGTAGCTCGTGGCGCCTTCGGGCGTGCTGCGCGAGCGCGCGCTCCAACAGGCCGCGGCTGCTCGGGTCGGGCGTTGGTGACCAGACATAGATCAGGCTGGGCCGGGGCTTGCCTCGGCTGAGCTCGGACAAAACGCGCACCAGCTCTTGATCGGTGCGCAGTCGATCGGGCTCCAGGCGCGCCGGGCAACTGAGGCCAAAGGCCAGCAAATAGCGGCGCAAACTGCGCTCACGGCGCGATCCCGAGAGCACCTCGTGTGGCTCGAAGGGCGCGCGGGCGCGCAAGCGATCGGCCCGCCGCGCAATGCGATCGAGCTCGTTCGAACGCACCCGCTCGGCCGCTCCCGGATCGAGCGGGCGCATGTGCTCGAGCACGCGTGCGGCGACGTCCGCTTCGTCCAGGCCGCTGCGGTCGGCGTCGACGAAGGTCGCCGTTTGGCTGAGCACTTGCAAGACGCGTGTGGTGTGCGTCGTGCCGCGATCGGGCTTGAGTAGATTCAGCGTACGCGAACCGACCACGCACAGCCCGATGCGATCGCCGCGCGCCGCGTGGCGCGTGGCATAGCCCGACACTTCATCGATCGCCCGATCGAGCGGCGTGTAGCCAGGATTGCCGGCGCCGAGTTCGATAGAAGCGTCGAGCACGAACCAGACTACGTCCCGCTCTTCACGCTCGTACTCACGCACCATCAGCCGCCCGCGCTTGGCGGACGCCTTCCAAGCCACGCGCCGCAGCGCGTCGCCGGCGCGGTGTTCGCGCAGTTCGCGCAGTTGCTCGCCGTCTCCAGCCACCGGGCCTGGGCGGCCGCGATCGGCGGCGCGGTGGCTGCGCCCGCCGCGCGCTTGGTGCGCGAACGCGTGATAGGCACGCGGCATCACCTCCACCCCGAACGGGTTGGCGAAGGTCAGCGGCACCTCGTACAAGCCTGGGTTGCCCTGGACCTCGAGCGACAAGCCGTGGATGCCGAAACGACCGACTCGTCGGCCCGAGACCCGCAGCACGACGCGCAGGCGCCCGCCCGCCGGCACCTCGCCCTGCGCGGGAACGATCTCGATACCGAGCTCGGGCGCAAACACCGCGCGCAAGCCGACGAAGCGGGCCGCGCGTGAGTCCCGATTGCGCACTTCCGCTTCGATCTCGAGCAGCTCGCCCCGGCTGGTGCGAGCGCTGCGCGCCTCGCCGCGCCAGAGCATCTCGAAGCCGGCGTTGCGAATGCGGTTCACGCTGAACTCGGTCACCGCGCGTGCCAGCGCGAGACCCACGAGCAAAGAGCCCGCCCAAGCGACGACGGGGCCGCTCTGCATCAAAAGCCCAGCGGCAACCGCGACCAGGGCTGCCCCTGCGAGATCGATGCTGGTGCGAGTCGGGTGGACCTGCACGGAACGGACAGACTATCCTAGCTTCAGGTAGACTTGAACCGCTGGCTCGGCCTTTCTTTTGCGGGATATATTTCGGCCGCCCTGAGCGTCAGCCTGCCCGCGGTGGGCGCCGAGCCCGTTCGGCCCGTTCAGCCCATTCAGCCTGTTCAGCAGGCCACGCCGCCCGAACACGACGGGTACTCCGCGCTCGAGCGGGACGTAATCCGGCAAGAGCTATCCGGACGAGGGCTCAGCTTGGAGAGCACGCCCGAAGGCAAACTGATCGAAGAAGTCCAGATCGTCACGCTGGACGTGTTCGACGAGCGCGATCCGATGCCGGACTTCGTGAACGTGCTGCACGCGACTACCGGCGAGCCGGTGATCCGGCGCGAGCTCCTGTTCCGCGAAGGCGAGCCGTACCGCGCCTCGTTCGCGCACGAGACGGCCCGCAACCTGCGGAACATTCAACAGCTCTCGATCGTGTTGGTGGTCCCTGTCCAGGGCAGCCGGCCCGACCGCGTGCGTGTGCTGGTGATCACCAAAGATGTCTGGAGCTTGCGCCTCAATTGGGCTCTCGATCTATCCAACGGCCACGTCAACTCGCTAGTGCTGAACCCAAGCGAAGAGAATCTGTTCGGCACGCATGCGGTCGTTGGCGGGCTGTTCATCATGGATCTGGCCACGTATTCCGTGGGCTTTTCGGTCGGACACCGGCGTCTGTTCGGTTCCCGCCAACAAGTGTCGCTGTCGGCCAGCTTGATCAACAATCGCTACACTGGCGTGAGTGAGGGCTCATTCGGCGGGTTTCGTTACGGCCAGCCGCTGTACTCGCTGGATACCAAGTGGTCGTGGGGTACCTCGATCTTGTGGCGGACGGACATCGGTCGGCGTTTCAAGGGCTATAACGTGGCGATCAGCGCTGGGGGGATCCCGGTCGAGTACAATCGCGATCGGCTGTACGGCGGCTACGAACTCGTGCGCTCCTTCGGTCGCCGCTTCAAGTACGATTTCTCGGTCGGCGTCGAGGCGGATCGCCGCGTGTACAGCATGCTCGATTCGTCAGCCTACTCGCCGAGTCAAGTGGCGCAATTCATTGCCGCAGAACTGCCGCGCTCCGATCAAAGGATCGGCCCGTTCGTGCAACTGCACGCCCACCGCACGGACTACCGCTCGCTCTTGGAAGTCGAGACCCTCGGCTTGCAGGAAGATTTTCGGCGTGGCCACGATCTCGTGCTGCGAATGTACGCTGGCATCGGCGCGCTCGGCTCGACCCGGGACCTCGTGGGCTCACAAGCGTCACTTGCGTACACTTTGCCTATCGGCGACGGCTTCGTTCGACCCGTGGTCAGCTCGACCATCGAATACGCCTCGCGCAATCGCGACGATGCCCTGATCCAAACCGCGGCGCGCTTCGTCTCGCCGCGCTTGGGCTTCGGTCGGCTGATGATCGACGCTGAATACTTCGATCGCTATCGCAACTATTCGAATCGCTACTATGCGCTGGGCGGCGACAATCGGCTGCGCGGCTACGAGCCGGGCGCATTCACCGGCGCCAGGCTCCTGGCCGTGAATACCGAGTTTCGCAGCAGCTCGCTCGACATTCTGTCGGCTCAGGTCGGCGCGGCCGCCTTCTATGACGTGGGCGACGCCTGGGACAGGGCGGGCAAAGCGGGAGCCAAGAGCGACTATTTCCAGCTCAAACAAAGCGTGGGCTTGGGCTTACGCGTGCTTTTCCCAGAGTTCGACCGGATCGTGATGCGGGTCGATTGGGGCTTCCCCCTGACCCCCGGCTACTCGACCTTTCCTGGCGGTTTTTTCCTGTCGTTTGGTCAGGCCTTCAGCATGCCGGCGGTGCCCGTGCCGAGCGTAATGACCGAGACGCTCTAGGTCTGTCCCAGAATTCAGGTCCTCCCGTAAACGTGCCCGTGCCCGGAAGGTGGGAAATGGCTTTCATTGGATGGTGCGTGTGCTTCAGGGGAGTCGATGGTTCGGCTCCAATTGGACGATCGGGAAGTGGGCGAAGATCGCTGCGGCAGCCTCTCAATGATCTCGCTGGCGAGAACCAGAAAGTCCAATGCCAGATGGTAAACATCCAACCGCTCGTGATCCCAGATCCATCCGACCCTATCGTTCATCCGCCTCCCTCGTTGCCTGTTTCGGGCACGGGCACGCTTACGGGTGCCCAGCAAGGGACAGGCTCTAGCGCCGTGCTATGATTTGGGGTTTTCGATGCAGAACCTCTCGCACGTCCCGCACGACCTCCGGCGTTTCGTCGTCGAGCAAGACTACGCGCAGTACAACGAGGTCGACCAAGCGGTCTGGCGCTTCGTTTTGCTTCAGACCTATCAGCGTCTACAGCACACCGCACACCCGGCGTACCGAGATGGCCTGGCTCAAACCGGCATCTCGGTCGAGCGCATCCCGCGCATTTCAGAGATGAGCGAGTGCCTCTCGCGCTTTGGTTGGAGTGCAGTATGCGTCGATGGCTTCATTCCGCCACGGGCCTTTCAGGATTTCCAGGCCGCCAGCATTTTGCCGATCGCCGCCGACATGCGCTCGATCGAGCACCTGACCTACACGCCGGCGCCGGATATCATCCACGAAGCCGCGGGACACGCGCCGATTTTGCCGGACGCGCGCTACGCGGCTTACCTGCGAGCGATCGGCGAGGTCGGCAAGAAGGCCTTCTCGTCGCCTGATGACGCCCGCGTTTACGCCGCCATCTTCGAGCTGTCCGAGGTCAAGGAGACGCGCGCCGCGCCGCCCGAACTCTTGCGGCGGGCGGAGGAACGGCTAGCGGCCGCGCTTTCGCAAGTCAAAGCCGTGAGCGAAGCCAGCCGTGTGTCACGCTTGTATTGGTGGACGGCCGAGTACGGCTTGGTCGGAACAGCGCGCGACTATCGCCTGTACGGCGCCGGGCTGCTGTCCTCGCTCTGGGAGAGCCACTCTTGCCACGCCGCCGCCGTTCGCAAGCTGCCGCTCAGCGCGGAGTGCGTCGAGCAGGCTTACGACATCACCCGCACGCAACCGCAGTTGTTCGTGGCGCGCGATTTCGAACAGCTATTTTCGGTTTTGCACGAAGTCGACGCCGCGCTCGTACATCGTCAGGGCGGTGACGCTGCTCTGAGCGCCGCGCTGCAGAGTGAGGACGTCGCGACGCTGCATTTTCGCGAGCAGCGCTTCGTTACGGGCACGCTTCGAGCCGTAGCTGGGGCTGCGGCGAGCGGCGTTTTCACGTTTCAAGGGCGCGTCGGCCTGGGCGAGCGGGGGCGGCTTTCGCAAGTTTTCGACGCGAGCGTTCGTGGCTATCACTTGCCGTTCGGCCCACTTTCAGACGGCCGCGAGCTGCGCGAGCTGCGCGAGCTGGGCGCCATCGGTCAGCGGGTGCGTTTGCGCTTCGCCTCCGGCGCGCTGCTGGAAGGCGAGCTGGCCAGCACCTCGCGCGACCAGGGCGGACGCTTGTTGAGCGCGCGCCTGTTGGACTACCGCCTCGAGTCCGAGCGCGCGGGGCTGTGCGAGAGCGGCGCTGAGTACCTGCTGTTCGTCGTTCACGAGTTGCTCACCGCTCACGCTGGCACTCAAGATCCAGAGTTCCAGCCAGCTAACGAACCGCTCGGCGGAAGTGTGCCGAAGCCGAGGACGCTGGCGGCGCGCGAGCGCGCACTGCTCTCCCTGTACGAACGCGCGATCGAAGCTTTCAAGAACCACGCGGGCAGTGCTGCGCTGCCCGTGTTCCGCAGCATTCACCGCGAGCTAGCAGAGGGCTTTCCGAACGAGTGGCTGCTGCGTTGGAACTTGCTCGAGTGCTTGTGCAAATGGGGGGAGCGCAGCGAGGTCGGCAACACTGGCGAGAGCGGCTCGTTCGAGCGTGAGCTCTCGCAAGAGCTGCTGGCGTTGGAGCTCAAGTTCGCGCATCGGGAGCCGATCGCGTCCGGGCTCCGCTATCTGGGCTCCTGGCTCACCGAGGACCAAACCGACGGCGCCCTCTCCGGTTCCCCGGCCGACCCTGGACCTCGCGCCGGAACTGACTGAAATCATGCGCGTTTATTGTCTGAGAGAATCTGACTGGACGGTCAGGTGGGTTCTGTCTTAATGGCATGCGTATTCGTCTGACTGGACGGTCAGCGCGTTTGTCGCACCTGGCTTGTCCGAGCGTTCGTTTGGCGAGGCAATCATGGATGTACTTACCGATGTATTGGACACCGTTCGAGTCGTGGCCGCCTGCTACGGCCGCATGGAAGCGACCGCTCCCTGGGGGATCCGCATCCGTGCCGGTGAAGACGCCAAGTTCCACGTCGTGCTCCAAGGGCGCGCCCGGCTGTTGGTCGATGGCAGCGATGAGCCAATCGAGCTGAACGCCGGAGACATCGTCGCGCTGCCTCATGGCCACGCGCATTCGCTGCTCGACGACCCGAACATCACCTCCGTAGAACCGCTGGAAGAGCTGTTGGTCTGTCGCGCTCGCGGCGACGGCAACGTGTTCCGTGTCGGTGGGGGCGGGGAGTCAGCGACCATCGTCAGTGGTCGCTTCCGCTTCGAAGATCGCAAAAATAACCCGCTGCTATCCGTCTTGCCGCCCGTGATCACGCTCAAGGGTGAAAAGGGCAAGTCGGTGCTTTGGCTCGAGCCCACGCTCAAGTTCATCGCCTGTGAAGCGGCGTCCGGGCGCCCCGGTTCGCAAACCGTGATCGCGCGTTTGGCGGACGTCCTATTCATTCAAATCGTGCGTGGGCACTTGGCCAGCTTGCCCGCGAACGGAAGCGGCTGGCTGGGCGCCTTGGCCGACGCGCAAATCGGCGCCGCGCTCGGGCACATTCACCAGAACCCCGAGCAAGACTGGACCGTGCAATCTTTGGCATCGAAGGTTGCCATGTCGCGTTCGGCTTTTGCTTCCCGCTTCATGCGCTTGGTGGGCGAACCTCCGCTCTCCTATGTCACCCGTTGGCGCATGCAAAAGGCCGCGGGCATGCTGCGCGAGGGCAAGCAAACCCTGGCCGAGGTCGCAGCCCAAGTCGGCTACGACTCAGAGGCCGCCTTCAGCAAAGCCTTCAAACGCGCGGTCGGCTCCGCCCCTGGCGCGTATCGCCGCGGCCTGCGCGGGCTCGAAGTGGCAGCAGCTTGATCGGCACGGGCGTCTAACGCCCCGTGCTCGTTTCGGGATTCTGCTCTTCCGCCTGTCGAGTGGCCGAGCGTCAGCTCGTCGGACGACGGGAGCCTGGTCGCGCCAGTCCCGGAGCTGACGCCAATGGCCTCACCCGCGGCGATCAAAGAGTGGGCGATCGCGATCCAGCAGCGCACCTCTCTTCATTCTGGGTTCCGAGCTCGGACGCCGAAGGCTGAGACGGACGCGGGACAACGCTTGACCATCAATCGGCACGGGCACGGGGGTTAGACCGGGCGGACTGCTCTCCGGTAGCTGACCTTTGCTAGCGCTTCTTCGACCAGTGCGGTTCTTGCTCGCGAATCGCCCTCGAGTTCGGGCGTGAGGATCAGGCGGTGCGCGAGCACGGGCGCGGCGACCACGCGTACATCGTCGGGCGTGACGAAGGGGCGACCGCTGAGCACGGCGTGCGACTTGGCAGCTCGCAGTAGTCCGAGCGACGCGCGCGGTGAGGCGCCCAGCACGACGCGCGGGTGCACGCGCGTGTAGCTGGCCAGCGCCACCGCATACTCGAACAAGTCCTCTTCGACGTGCACGCGCGCCGCGATGGATTGAAGCTGCAGCACGTCCGCGCCGGACAGCACCACGAACGGCTCGGGCGCGATGATGCCGTGGGAACGGAGCATCTGCACTTCATCGCGCTCGCTCGGGTAGCCCATGGGCACACGCACCAAGAAGCGGTCGATTTGGGCCTCGGGCAGGGGATAAGTCCCCTCCAGATCGATCGGATTTTGCGTGGCGAGCACGAAGAACGGATCGGGCAGTTCGAAGCGATCGCCCTCGATCGTCACTTGTCGTTCTTGCATGGCCTCGAGCAACGCGGACTGAGTCTTGGCCGGAGCGCGGTTGATCTCGTCGGCCAAGAGCACGTTGGCGAAGATCGGTCCCGCGCGCAGCGAAAACGTGCCGTCCTTGGGATTGAGCACGTAGGTGCCGGTGATGTCGGCGGGCAACAGATCAGGGGTGAACTGGACGCGCCGGATCGAACAACCGAGGGTGATCGCGAAAGCCTTGACCAAAGTGGTCTTGGCGATTCCGGGGACGCCCTCCAAGAGCACGTGCCCGCGCGCCAACAGCGCGACGATCATCAGATCGATCGAGTTGGTGTCACCGATGTAAACCCGGCTTACTTGTCGCCTAACTTCGGCGAGCCGCTCGCGGGCGGCCTCGATCTCACTGACGTTCAACGCTTGCATGAATTAGATGGGGCTACGCTCCTCGATTTCGTCGAGAATCACCATCACCTTTCGCGCCAAGTTTGCCAGGCGTTCGCTGCCCATTTTCAGGCGTTTGCGGGCCAAGATGGGCGCTTGCCCCGCCGCCAAGGCAGAGAACAGCTCGCCGATCTCCCGCACTCGAGGGGCGCTCAAGATCGGCTTTTTCGCCAATTCTGCGATGATTTGTTCGGGTGACGCGAGCCGCGACAAGCCCAGCCGATGCGCCAGCGCTTCACTCAGCGCCGAGCGCAGTTCGAGCAGCACGAGGGCAGGATCGGTGGTTGGCGCAGCTAGGACGGCCGCACGGCCGGCGAGCCCACCTTGCGCGACCAACAGTGGCGCGAGCGCATAGCGAGGCACCGAGCGACGATAGCGGCGGGAGCTGTAGTTGAGCCCCCAAGCCAACGCGCCCCCGCCAGCCAGAACTGCCAGCGCCAACGAAAGCGCGCTGGGCAGGCCGTTTTTCTCCAGGTCGGTCACGAACTCCGCGAGCGTCTCGGACAGGTTCGCCAACTCCCCGAGTGCGCCGCGCGAGCCGCCGAAGTGACCCTTTTGGCTGAAATTGTTGGCTAGGATGTACAGCTTGCCGCCGCGACTTCCGCCCGCGTCGTTTTCGGCCAAATACTTGAGCAGGCCGTTGGCGAAGGCGCGATTGCCCGGGTAGCGCAGCATCTCGTTGATCACGACGGAGGGATCGCCCATCGCGAACAAGCGGCCGCTCTTGGCGATGATGCCGGTCACCGCCAGCGTTGCGTCGGGCTCGCCTAGGGCGGGAATTTTTAGGACCTGAGTCAAGTTCGGGTGCACCAGCGCAGTCGGGTGATTGGTCACCACGCGATCGACCCCCGCCACCACCGGATGCCGGTTCTGCTCTTGGCCCGCGACCTGTTCGACTGCGGGCACGGCGATCGCGAAGCTCGGATTGTCACGCAACGACTGAGCGGGGCTGCGCGGCGCCTCCACGCGATGGATCTGGAAGCGAGCCAGGAAGAGCGCTGCTTCGCCGCGGTCGTCGAGCACCGCCATGCGCCCACCGGCGCGTAGGAAGGCGGAAAATTCGTTGTAGTCGAGCTCCCGCTCGGGATGGAGCACGAGCACGCTGTCGTCTTTGCCGAGGTGTTCGAAGTCGGCTGAGGCCAAAACCTCGACCTTTGCCTTGCCGAGTTCTTGTTGTGCCAGGGCGTACAGTTCGCTCGTTCCCTCCCAACTGGTGTCCGCGACCTCGAAGGCCTTGCCCGAAGCGGGCGCGGCTCGAGCGAGGGACAGCAAAATTAGTGCAGCTGCAGCCGAAATGGAGACCCAGCGCCGGTCAAATCCGCCCGGCGGCCGATTTAGTCTCGCCGGTGCTAACGAATTCGCCATCTGGCCGTACCCTAGTCGTGAAAGTAACAAAAGTAGCAAAACCCGTGCGCTGCGTGCAGCGCAGCTGAGCGTTTTCGGGCTGCCGCCCCACAGGTAGGACGTCCCTGTGCGAGAACCGACCGAAAAGCTCAACCTTCCCATGAACTTGGATCCCGAGCGTGAGGCTTGACCCAAGTCTAGGCGTGGCTACAGTTAAATAGTATTCCCGGCGCAAGCCCTGCAGAAAGCGAGGACTCGAGCGATGCTTCCTCCGTTCATTATCGATCAGATCCGGCGGCGGGAAGAAGACGTGCAGCGTCGGCAAGAACTCGATCGCCCCCGCCTCGAGCTACCGATCGACGTGTACCACCCGGCGCCGGAACCCAAGCCCCGTGAAGATGACATCGAACGCGGTGTGATCATCCTCGATCTCGGCTGACACTTTCTTTTCCCAGAGCAAGCGCAGTCGGCTTGTTATTGCCAGAGCAAGCGCAGTCGGCGCGCGTGAGGCGTCGAAGGCCGACTAGCATCGCCGCGCACCCGACGCGCTGACTCGCTGAGCTGGTCCATCCGACGCTCAACGCAAGCAGGCGACGCGAGTGATTGCGACTTGTGGCGCTCGCCACTAGGCTCCGCCCGCGCATGCGACCCCTGGTACTCCTGGCAGCCCTTTCGGCGCTGCTTTCGAACTCTTGTTATTCAGCCGGCGACGGTAAACCTCCACCGCTGGATGAGTTGTATTTCCCGACCGGGCTAGCGCTCGATCGTGCATCGATGAGCGACCCCGATGGCGAGACTCCGCGCGCGCCCAAGTACATGTACGTCGTGAACAGCGACTTCGACCTGCAGTACCGCGCCGCTTCGCTGATTTCGTACAATCTCGATGTGCTGCATCGGCTCGTGCCGCGAAGCTGCAACGCGAGCGCGGATTGTCAGAACGGGGATATCTGCGATGCGCCAGGAGTCGAGGGCATCCCGACGGACCCCACGCGGGTGCCGAGCTATTATTGTGTCAATCCGATCACGACCTTGCCCTGCGGCGCGGTGGGCGAGCGTGATGAAGCGGATCGGGTGCTCAACCCGGGGCGTTGCGACTCGATCAACCCGAACGGCGCGATCGACCCGATCGACCCGGAGCGGAAGTTGGTGGTTTCTTCCGTCGGTATCGGTGCGTTTGCCACAGATGTGATCTGGCGGCCGGCAGATCCCCGCGCCACCTCGCAGTTTCCAGGGCGTCTATTCGTGCCAGTGCGCGGCGACTCGACGCTGCATTGGATCGACGTGACAGAAGCTGGCACGTTCCAGTGCGGCCAAGTGGAGGGCGTAAACGACAACGGCTGCGATCCCGAGCACCGTTCCGGCGACGTCACCTCGGACAATTTCGACCAGCTCCGGCAGCCCTCCGAGCCGTTCGCGGTCGATGCAACCGCTAACGGCGAGTTCGTCGCGATCACCAATCAGACCTCGGGCAGCGTCTCCTTGTTCGCCAACGACTGGGCTCGCACCGGCGGCCCCAAGCTGGTCAGCATTTTGACCGGTTTGCCGCTCGCTCCGGTGGGCATCGCCGCCCTGCCCGAACCCGAGTTCGCGCAGGAGGGAACCCAGCACACGCCGGGCTTTCTGATCACCTACCGAAGTGCCGCGCAGATCGACCTGCTACGCGTGCGCGATGACGAGGCGGACAGCAACAACAGCGGGGCCGCGAACTACACCCGCTATGCGCTGACCCGCGCCGGTTCCGTGCCGATCACCGCCAACTCGCTCGGCTTCGATTCGCGCGGGATCGCCATCGACGATTCCCAGCGGAAGCTGGACTACCAGGCCTGCCGAACATCGACTGAATGCGACGCGGTCGCCGATCCGCTGCAGTGCCGGGCAGATTGCCTGCGCTCGGTGCATCAGCCTTCCGTCTACGTGGCAAGCCGCGCCCCCGCTTCGCTGCTGGTGGGCGCGATGACCAACGATCTCAGCCTTTCTGGTACCAGCGAGCTGCCGTCCTTTTCCGATTCCATCTCGCTCACCTTTGGCCCCTCACGGGTGGTCGTGGGTGACGTCAAAGTGCCGGGTACATCGCAGAGTTTCCAAGACAGCCGCGGGTTCTACGAGCTCGAGCGCCGCGTGTTCGTGGTCTGTTTCGATTCGCGACGCATCTTCGTGTACGACCCGAAAAGGCGCGTGATTGACGCGATCGTCAGCACCGGCCGTGGTCCGTTCGCCTTGGCCTTGGACGGCGAGCGCGGGCTGGCCTACGTGGGTCACTTTACCGACTCGTATCTGGGCGTCATCAGCTTGGATCAGCGGTTTCCCAAAACTTACGCGACGATCGTCGCGAGTGTCGGTGTTCCTAAGTCCCCTCGGTCCTCCAAGTGAAGATATTTTCTCGGCTTTTGCCCTCCTCGATCGATCCGCTGAAACTAGCGCTGTTCGGCGTCTGCGCTTGGACGATGCTGCTCGGGGCCTGCACCCAAAGACGGATCACCGTCAAACTGCACGCGATGCAAACGAGCGGCCGGGTGAGCTTCGTTTGTCGCGGCGCGGACAACTCTCCCGCGGGTCACAAACTCGACGAATGCCCCGACTATGAATTTGCCACGCGTCGCACGCTCGCGCTGGTCACCCAAACCGCAACCAACGAGGTCGCGGTCGTGGATCTGGACGGACAGTCGATCGTCGACATCGATCAGACGACGCCCGGCTACTCGTTCCTGCGCGTCGGGGCGAAGCCAGGCGCAATCGTGACCACGCCTGGTGGCGCGGCTACCTTCGTGGGCGTGAGCGGGTTGGAGAAGAACGGCATCTTCGCGCTACCGACGACCTGCGTTCTGCAGCCCGTAGAGAATGAACCCGCGCGTGATTTGACGACCTGGGCGGCCTGTCATTTGAGCTCCGCCCCCGGCGACATCGCCGTGATTGTGGATCCGACGCTGGACGGCGAGCAGCCGCGTACGACTTGCCCGGGAGTGATGCTCGAGCCCCTCCCGCCAAGACAGTTCGAGGGCTGCCTAGCTGATCTGACTAAGGAATCCGGACCGGCAGGTCGGCGCAAGCTGCTGGTCGCGCTGCCGGACGAGCACAAGCTCGTGCTGGTGGACGCACAACGCCTGCTCGATCAGGAGGCCGGGGCTTTCCCCGAGTGCCAAGTCGAAGCAACGTTCGCGCTCGACCAGGCTTCACCAAGTACCCCGCTCTCGCCGCTCTTGCCGGACGATCTGAAGCTGGCGCCCGGCACCGACACGAGCGCCTGCGTCACGCCGTCTTACCCGGCATCCGACGGGAGCGTTCTGCCGACGCCTTCAGGCCTCGCGGCGATGGGCAACCGCGTGTACGTGTCAGATAGCACGAAGCCCGTGGTGCACGTGTTGGATGTCTCCGACCCGTGCACGGACAAGGAGCTGCCGCCGCTCTTGCCGTACTCGTACAGCACTCCCGAGCGCGTGGTCACGACCTCGCGCGTGGCCGTGAGCCCACTGTCGCCGGCTGGCAAGCAGTTCGTGTACGCGATCGACCAAAACGATCAGCCCGCGGCCAGCGTGATGGTCTTCGATCTCGGCAAGATCGAAGCGAACAACCCCAACACGCGCACGCCGCTCATCTTCGAAGGCGCGCCCCGGCAGCAGTACATGCCGCCCGATCGCCTGCAGTTCAACGCTTCAGTGCGCGATATCATGTTCGTGATGCGCGACTTTCCGGTGTCCGGCGCAACCGGCGCGGGCGAATTCGGAGTCAGCTGCGATCCCGATCCGAACTCCAGCGGACCGGGCGTCGGCTACCGCCCGAACAGTGACTTCACCGACGGCGCGCGGCCCGTGAATCTGCGCGGGTTGTTCGCCTTTGCCATGTTGACCAATGGCCAGGTGGCCGTGGTCGATGTCGAGGATTTCGACAAGGATTGTCGACGTCCCGTGACCGGGAATCCGGGAACGTACGAAGACTTGCACGGCTGCAAGGGAGACTCGCTGACCAGCTACCAGAATGCCGACGGCGTGCGCACCGTCACGGGTGAATCGAGCTGCAAGATCGTCGAGCCGCATCGTCCGCGCTCCGCTTCGCTGTCGATTTCCAGCTCCTCCACCGGCCTGCGCGCGCCGACCTTGCGCACGTTTCCGCAGTTCTCGAACCCGGATCCGTCGCTGGTCGTCAGCGTGGACCGGCAGCCGCACATGCTGGCGACTGATTTTGCCAATCCGGATATGTCGGGGACGACGCTACCGGCCGAAGTGAACGTCAGCGCACAGCTGTACGCTCATTGCCCGGACCAGAATCAAGCGCCGCCCTGCGACGGCAGCGCGCAGCAGCTGTCCATCGATCCGACGCTCGCTGGCGTACAAAATTCCCTGACCTTGCCCTTGATCGAGCCTCGTTCGTACGTGACGGACGAGGCCCCGACGCTGGTCTTCGAAGGGCGCGTGTTCCCCGATCGCAAGAGCGGCTTTTTGCAGTTCGAGGAGGGCGCCTCCCAGGGTGCGCTTCGCGATCCAGACGCCAACTTTTGCGCGGCAGGCGTCGAAGACAGCGACACGATCCGGGCGCAAGGCGAAGCGCTCGGCGTCCCTGCTTCGAGCCTCGACGAGTGGGCCAAGCAGCACGCTGATTACGTGCAAATCACCGGCGACTACCCGGCGTCCAACAACAGCTACTGGCTCGTGGGCAACGGCGCGAAATGCGCCGAAGTATTGGGCAAGCCGAATTTGGGCAACCGCGATGCATGCATCAAGACCTTCGGAACCCTCGATATCCCGGGTGTGCTCAAGGAAAGCCGAGACTTGTCCATCTTGAGCGCCTATGGCGGCCAATTGGCGGTTACGCCTCGCCATTGCGGCGACGAAGCCAATTGTGCGGCCGCCCTGGAGCAGCTGGCGTGCTGCTTCCCGGCTGGCACCGCTTACACCGTGCGCGCTTCGCAGCAATGGCTGCTTTCCGGACCGCTCAAGGGTCTGCACGACATTGCCATCGGTCCGAACGGTCGCTGCGAGCACACCGCGACTTGTGATCGCCGCAAGCAGTACTTCAAGCAGCGTGCGTTCGAGGTCTGCGATCCGGCGCTGCCGTTCGAGACGACGACCGACGCGGAGGGTAATGTCACCACGATCAGCAATTGCGAGGCGACCAACCCGAAGGTGGGCTGCGTCGGCAGCCAGCTCCCGGTCATTCCGGGCGGGCCGGCCAGCGCCTGTATCTTCGAAAACCTGACCTCGCGTTTCGTCGTCTATCGCGGCCCGCAGGCGACCGTTCGCGGCATGGCCTTCGGCTGGCAGACGACCGGTGGCTTCGCGCCGCAGGCGCTGACGCTCCTGCCACTATCGAGCGCGGTGAGCCCACAATCTTTGGGCTATCTGCCGGAGCGAGGTTGGCTGGCGGTGGTGGACGCTTCGACCGTGGGGCTCGCCTTGTTCAATCTGAATTCGCTCGGGGTCGTGTTGCCCTCACCGTACTACTGAGTCATGTCGGCGCGCCTCACGCCGGTGATGCAGCAGCATGCGGAGGCCAAGCGGGCCCACCCAGATGCCATCGTCTTTTTTCGTCTGGGCGATTTTTACGAGATGTTCGGCGACGACGCGGTGCTCGCCGCGCCGCTGCTCGAAGTCACGCTGACCAGCCGAAATAAGGGCAAAGCCGACGAAATCCCGCTGGCCGGGATCCCGCACCATGCCGCCGCGGGCTATATCGCGCGGCTGCTTTCTCTCGGGCACAAGGTGGCCATCTGCGAGCAGATGGCCGACCCGGCCAAGTGCAAAGGCATCGTGCCTCGGCAAGTGGTGCGCGTGATCACGCCGGGCCTGGTCACCGAGCGCGAACACCTCGAATCGAGTGCCAACAACTTCTTGGCCGCGCTCGAAGTGACTTCAGCTGCGGTCGGTGTGTCGCTGTTCGATTTTTCTACGGGTGAACTGCTGTCGGCCGAGCTGCCCGACGTTCCTTCGGCCTTGGCGGAGCTGAGCCGCGCGCGGCCGCGCGAGATCTTGGTCGGCTTCGAATCAGACGCCGCCCGCCCGGGCGTGTTCGAGGCGGTGAGCGCGCTCGGCCGCGCCGCACTGCGGGAGGATGCCCCGCTGACCGAGGCAGATGCGGTGCAGGCCCTCGCTGAGCTGTGCGAGGATGCCGCGCCGCTGCCCATCTCCGCGCGGCGCGCCGTCGCGCGGGCGCTGCGCTTTGCTCGGGCCTGCAACCCAGGGGTCGAGCTACCGGCGCGGCGCATTGCTCGTTGGGAACCGGCCACGCTGCTGGCCATCGACCGCGTGGCCCAAAGCCACCTGGAGTTGGTCGAGTCGGTGTCCGGCCGACGTGAAGCTACGTTGCTGGGCGTGCTGGACGCCACCAATACGCCGATGGGCGCTCGCCTGCTCAGGCGCCGACTGCTGGCGCCGTTGACCGATGTCGAACGCATTCGGCGCCGGCTGGATCTGGTCGACTCACTCGTGGTGCACGCGCGCTTGCGCGAAGAGCTGACCCGCGAGCTCGGACAGGTCGGCGACATCGAGCGCTTGGCGGTGCGCAGCTCGCTACGGGCCGCCACGCCGCGCGATCTGGGAGCACTCCGCGACGGACTGTTGGCCGCACGCGCGACGACCCATGTCTTGGAGAGCGTCGCCGATCCTGGGCTACGCGAAACGCTGGGGGTCTCCGCAGCAGGGCTGGATACCGTGCCCGAACTGGCTGATCTGCTCGAGCGCGCGCTGGTCGCGCGGCCGCCAGCCCAAGCCAAGGACGGCGAGATCTTCAAGCCGGAGTTCGATGCCGAGTTGGCGGAGCTCAGCGAGTTGCGCAAGAGCGGCACAGAGCGCATGGTGGAGCTCGAGGCGCGGCTCAAGCAAGAGACCGGCATTGCCACGCTCAAGGTGCGCTTTACCCGCGTTTTTGGCTGGTATATCGAGGTCAGCCGCGGCCAGAGCGGGCGCGTCCCCGAGTCGTACCGGCGCAAGCAAACGGTGGCCACTGGTGAGCGCTACTCGACCGGGGAGCTCGACGAGTTGGCCGATCGCATCGCTCACGCCGAGGAGCTGCACCGTGAACGCGAACTCGCGTTACTGAACGAGCTCGGCGCCCAAGCCGCGCGCGAGAGCGAGCGCGTGAAGACGCTCGCCCGCGAAGTCGCGCGCTGGGACGTCGCGGCCAGCATGGCGCACACCGCGCACCGCTACGACTACACGCGACCGACGGTCGACGCCTCCGATCAAATCCTGATTCGCGATGGTCGACATCCCGTGGTCGAGCGCCTAGCCGCACAGGGCCGCTTCGTGCCCAACGACGTCGACCTCGATTTGGAGCGTGAGCGGCTTTGGCTGATCACTGGGCCCAACATGGCAGGCAAGAGCACCCTGCTTCGGCAAGTCGCATTGTCGGTGATCTTGGCGCAAATGGGCAGCTTCGTGCCCGCGCGCTCGGCGCGCATCGGCGTGGTCGATCGCGTGCTGTCGCGCGTGGGCGCGAGCGACAACTTGGCCGGTGGCGAGAGCACGTTCATGGTCGAGATGCGGGAAACCGCCGAAATTTTGCAGAACGCGACCCGTCGCTCCTTGGTCATCTTGGACGAGATCGGTCGCGGTACGAGCACCTTCGACGGGCTATCGATCGCCTGGGCGGTGGCTGAGTATCTGGACGAAGCGATCTGTTGTCGCGCGCTGTTTGCGACGCACTATCACGAGCTCACGGCCCTGGGGGAGGGCAGCCGTCACGCCGCGAACTACAGCGTGAGCGCGCGCGAGCAGAACGGCGATGTCGTGTTTTTGCATCGCTTGGTGGCGGGCGCGGCGAGCCGCAGCTACGGCATCGCGGTGGCCAAGCTCGCCGGTTTGCCGGAGACCGTGTTGGCCCGGGCGCGCGCGCTGCTCGCGACCTTGGAAGGCGGCGGCGTCGCGCTCGACGTGCCCAAGGTCCGCGCCAAAACCCGGGCAAATACCGACCAATTGCCGCTGTTTGGCGCGCGCTCGGCGGAGTCCCGTGGGCACACCGAGGTGCTCGAAACGTTGCGCGCTTTGGACCTCGATCGCGTTACGGGCCTCGAAGCATTGCAGTTCCTGGCGCGGCTCAAGCAAAAGCTGTAAACGCATTCCGCAAGGAGGCTCGGATGTTCGTGCTCGTGATGGGAGTTACCGGCTCTGGCAAAACGACGAGCGGAAAGCTGCTGGCCGCCCGTCTGGGGCTCGCGTTCCACGACGCGGACGACTACCACCCGCAAGAAAATCGCCAAAAAATGGCAGCCGATATCGCGCTCAGCGACGCTGATCGCTTTCCTTGGCTCGCCCATTTGGCGGAGCTTGGCGCGTCTTGGGAAGCACAGGGCGGCGCGGTCTTGGCCTGTTCCGCGCTCAAGCAAGCGTACCGAGACGTGCTGCTGAAGCGGATCCGCGCGCCGCGTGTGGTGTATCTCGAGCTGTCTCGGGCCGAGGCAGAGCGCCGGCTCGAGGCGCGGCGCGGTCAGCACGCCATCGTGCGCGACTTCGAGCGTTTGCTGGACGGCCAGTATCGAGATCTCGAGCCGCCTACGGACGCGCTCACTTTGTCTGCGGAACTCGGCCTGCAGCAGATCGTCGAACGGGCCGCGGCGTACGCGGAGCGCCCCTAGCGCCGAGGACGAGGCGGCTTCGGCTCGGGCGGCGTAGCCGTGCGGCCGTCCTCGGGCCAAGGGTGGCGCGGGTAGCGACGCATCAATTCGCGACGAATGCTGGGATAGTGCCGCTCCCAAAACCCGGACAGGTCCGTGGTCACTTGCATCGCGCGCTGGTTCGGAGCGAGCAAATGCAAGGTCAGGGGGACCTTGCCTCGGCACAGCCGGGGCCCTTCGGGCATGCCGAAAAAGTCCTGCAGGCGGGATTCGATCCAGGGCGGGCGATCGGCTTCGTAGTGGACTTGAACGCTGTGTCCACCCGGCAAGCGCACGCGCTCCGGCGTCTCGTGCTCGAGCGCGCGTCGTTGAGCAACGCTCAGACCGGTCAACAGCGCGTTCGCGACGTCGACCGCGGAAAGCTCGGCAAAGCTGGTCAAGCCTGCGCAGATCAAGTCGAGCGTGGCATCGACTGAGCTCTCGTCGAGCGCTGCGAATTGGAGCTCCGGGAAGTGTTCACGCAGCAAACGCAGCCGCAAAGTCAGCGACGAGACGGTGTCGCTCTTGGCGAACGAAAGCGACGAGCCGCGGCGCGCGGCGGCCGCCAACACCGCGCTGGCG
>DATEPG010000551.1:0-49996 GCA_035273265.1 Polyangiaceae bacterium | reverse complement strand
CATGGTCACTGGAGACCCCGGCACCGGGAAGTCCGTCGCCCTGCGCCTGCTGACCCAGCGCTTGCGCGGAATGCGCGACGTCATGGTCGCAACCATCGATCACCCCCAGAGTCGCGTCTCCGACTTCTATCGCGAGCTGGGTGATGTGTTCGGCCTGACGCTCGCCACGCACAACCGTTGGGGCGGATTCAAGGCACTGCGCTCGCGCTGGAGTGAGCACATCGCCCAGACTCTCGTGCGCCCCGTCTTGATCGTCGACGAAGCCCAGGAAATGCTCGACTCCGTCTTCAATGAGCTCCGTCTCCTTTCCAGCAAAGAGTTCGATTCCCGCGCGCTCCTATGCGTCGTCTTTGCCGGCGATAGTCGCCTGCCTGATCGTTTTCGAAAGGAACAACTTCTGCCGCTCGGCAGCCGCATCCGTCGACGGCTCACTCTCGACTACGCTTCGCGCGACGAGCTCCTGGCTTGCCTCGATCACTTGCTCGAAACGGCCGGGAATCCCGCGCTCATGACCTCCGAGCTCAAAGCCACTCTCGCTGAACATGCAGCCGGAAACTACCGCGTACTCATGAATCTCGCCGATGAATTGCTCGCTGCCGCGGCTGAGCGCGACCAACCTCAGCTCGACGAAAAGTTGTTCTTCGAGGTCTTTGCGCCGCCGCAGCCAAAGAAAAACGCACCCGCTAAGAAGCGCTGACGTGCACTCCTTTCGCCTGCCTGCTCTTGATCGACTTCGGCTGCTCCCGGAACGGGCCCACCTCGCCATGCTCGCCGTCGCGCTCGATCTCGCTGACTCGGCGCTGCGCATAGAACACCCGTGCCTTGATCTCGAACCGCCGGATACAGGCCGACTACCACCCCCGACCGAACTCCTCGCCGAACTCCTGCTGGCCCGCTTCGCCGAACTGCAATCTCTCGTCGCTCGCTACAACGCCGCTGCTGACGACGCCATCGACGCCCGGGACCTCGACGACGACCTGCCGTTTTGACCATCAGAAAACGTGACCACGAGCCCATCGATCTTTGTGACCACGCTCATGATCTTAAGACGGTATTTGACCAGGCGCGCGGCTCCGGAGCTCTTCAGTACGCCGCGCTCTACGAGCGACTGCAGATCACGCTGCAGGGTGCGTCGGTTCACGCCAGGGCAGAGCGATTCCAGGTCTTCCACTCGTAACTCGGGTTGCTCGAGGAAAGCTTGTGTTTCTTGCGATAGGTGTCGAGCGTTACCTTCTTCCATGACGGAACACCCGACAGAATGTCGTGTTCAGATACGATGTCGCCGGCGGTGCGCGTCTTCAAAAAACTGAGCAACTCTCCAGGTCCTTGCTTTTGCCATCGGTTCTCCAGTTGGAACGGCGCACGCCCCGCGGCGAACAATTCGTCGCTTTGACTGCGCGTGTGTTCCGCACTGTGACGTGGGAAGTAGGGGACGCAAGTGCAACTTAGACACCCAGATCGCGCGGGGTTTGGCACCACAAGTTATCCACAGCTGCGCGGATGATCGGTGTGCTTACGTATCGGCTGATTATGCCTTCAGTTTTTTGCTACGCGCCAGATCGGTAACGACGATCTTCTCAGTTCGAGAATCGTACATGCAAGCTGGTGAGGAGTCTCGGCGATGCGAAGTCGATATCTCATTCCAACTTGATTCCGCTAACGCCGCTCGCTAGGGCGATGAATTCCTCTTGTGCGATGTTGCCGATCGACTGTCGACGCCATGTTACCCAACGGCCAACGTCGCATACCGCTGATACAACCCCGCTGGCAGCGCGCTCTCCAACCTCCAAGTCACCGCGATCGGCCTGTCCCCCTCATGCGACTGATACACGCCCTTCCCGCAGAATGCGTACGGCGCCTCCGGGCCCGTGCGCACAAACAGGAAGAAGCTCCACCCATTCCCGGGTGACTCCACATACCGCTTCCCGCTCTCCTTGTGCACGCTGGCCACGCCCTGCGTTTCCCAGTGAAACAGCGTGGCCGAGATCGCGTAGTCGCGGTAGCGCGTGGTGGGAGAGAAGCTCTTGGCGGACTTGTCCAGAGTGATGAACAGCAGCTCACGCTGCCCGTCGACCTTGAGAATACCAGCCTGCGGCACGCCGCCCTTGGCGCCGGGCTTGGCGTAGCCGACGGCAGCGGCGATCTCCTGCCGCGTGTAGTGCCGATGCAGCGCGAGCGGCCAGTCGGGCACTGGGTAGATGTCTTGGGGCAGCGCGACGCGGTCTTCGAGCACCGTCACCAACTGCTTCAGTTCCTCGGTCAGCGCCGCCGTACGGAGCGGCGCCAACGTCTCCGCTGCGTCGCGCACGATGCCGCGCGAATGCAGTTGGAAGCCGAGCATGGTGAGCCGCTTCCCATCGTTCTCTGCGACGCTCAAGAGTGGTTCCTGCGCGTATCTCAGCCACGTGCGCAGCCGTGTCGGCTCATCGACGTGCAGTAGACGGCCCAGGCGCTCGCTGGTGTTGTCTTCGTCCGTGTTGGCGCGCTCCGGCAGCAAGCCAGCTTCGCGGCGAATCGTCGTCCAGCCGCCCGCGGCGTACACGTCTTCAACGTCGCGGCCGGTTTGGTCCAAGTACGTGGCGAGCGTGACTGGCGTCCCCTTGGCCACTTCACGCAGGTCATCAACAACCCGGTTGCGGCGGCTGAGGTGTTGGCGCAGGGAGCTGAGGATTTGGTCGCGGGTCATGGCATCGAGCTGCAGCGCGCATCCGCTCGGTAACATCGGAAATCCGTGCTCAACGGCTTTCAGCAGGTTCGCGCGGGGCAGGCCGGTGAGGGCGGCGTAGGTGAGGTCGAAGCGGAATTCGGCGCGGTGGTGGCCGATGAAGTCGAGCACTACGCAGGTGGTTTTGTGCGGGTGGTGGCGTAGGCCGCGGCCGAGCTGTTGTAGGAAGAGGCTGGAGCTTTGGGTGGGGCGCAGGAGTAGCAGCGTGTCGACGTAGGGTAGGTCGACGCCTTCGTTGTACAGGTCGCAGGTGCACAGCACGTTTACTTCGCGCTCGCGTAGGCGGCGGGGCGCTTCGCTGCGGTGGGCGCTGAGGGTGTCGCCGTGTACGGCCAGGGCGGGTAGGCCGCGGGTGGTCAGGGCTTTGGCCATGAATTCGGCGTGCTCGACGGACGCGCAGAAGGCGATGGCGCGCACTGAGCGTAGGTTGCCCACGCGGCGCTGCAGTTGTTGCAGCACGAGATCGACGCGCGCGTCGTTGCCGGTGTACACGTTGGCCAGGGCGGCCGCGTCGTAGCCGCTACGCGTCCAGCGGACTTGGCGGAGGTCGGTGGTGTCGGAGATGCCGTAGTATTCGAAGGGTACGAGTAGCTGGCGCTCGAGTGCGTGCCAGAGGCGCAGTTCGGCGGCGATGTGGCCGTCGAAGTCGGGGAGGAGCGATTTGCCGTCGGTGCGTTCGGGGGTGGCGGTGAGGCCGAGCAGGATGTGCGGGCGCAGGTGCGGGATCAGTGCGCGGTAGGAGTCGGCGGGGGCGTGGTGGCACTCGTCGAGTACGACGTATTGGAAGTGTTCGGGGCCGAAGCGCGTGAGTAGGTCGCGGCTGGCCGCGCTTTGGATGGTGGCGAACACGTGGTCCCACCGCGTGGGCTCGTTGCCGTCGGCCAGGAGCTCGCCGAACGCGCCTTCGTGTAGGGCGTGGCGGAAGGTTTGGCGGGCTTGTTCGAGGATTTCTTTGCGGTGGGCTAGGAAGAGGAGGCGCGGGGGGATTTGCGCGGGGCCGAGTTGGCGCACGTAGTCGAACGCGGCCACTACGGTTTTGCCTGTGCCGGTGGCGGCGACCACTAGGTTGCGGTGCCGGCCGTGGACGCCGCGCTCGGCGGCTAGGCGATCCAAAATCTCTTCTTGGAACGGGAAGGGGCGGAGGGCGAAGAAGACGCGCGCGGCGCCAGCGCCGGCTTCGACGGGCGCGAGGGCGTCGCGGAGGCGCGTGCGGGAGGCTTCGCTCGTGGGGTCGAAGGCTTCGAACTCGCTGTCGTTCCACAGGCTCTCGAACGTGCCTTTGAAGCGGTCGATGACATCGGGTAGGTCCGCCGCACACGCCTTGACCATCCATTCTTGTCCGCTGCCTAGCGCGGTGGAGGTGAGGTTGGCGGATCCGATATACGCGGTATCCAAGCCTGTCTCCCGGCGAAACAGCCAGGCTTTGGCGTGCAGGCGCGTGCGCCGGTCGTCGTAGGAGACTTTGACTTGCGCGTGGGGCAGGGCCGCTAGCAGCTCGACCGCCGCTAGCTCGGTGGTCTTGGTGAACACCGTGGTCAGCACGCGCAGTCTCAGCTGGGAGCCCGTTGGCGCGCGCTGGGCGAAGCGCTCGAGTGCGTCGCGTAGCAGGCGCACGCCACCCACGGTGATGAACGCGATCAGCACATCGATGCGATCGGCCGAGGCCACTTCGCGCGCGAGTTCGCTGCCGAGGTTAGGCTCGGCGCGATTGCGCGTGAGCAAGGTGCTGGTGGCGAGCGGCGTGTGCGGGCGCTCGTAGGCTGCCGCGCGGTGAATCGAGCGCAGCTCCGTGCCCGGCGCTTCCACGCGCTCTTCGCCCTGCAGGGCTTCGAGCAGGCGATTGACGAGCGTTACCTGCGCGCCGGGCTTGTCTTCTCCGCGCACCGATTCGAGCGCGCGCTGCACTTCTGCCGCCAAATGCCGCGCCAGCGCCACGTGTGAGTCGGCGGGATCGAGCGGCTCGGTGGTCGCGCTTTGGCCGGGCTCGAGGCCGCGCAGGTCCTCCGCGAGCGCGCTCGTCACCACGCGCTCATAGAGCCCTTCAGGGAGACGCCGGGCCATTGTTTAGGATGTTTCCGCGGATCGCTAGGGGGCGTCAAGTTTGGCCCAACAGCTCGAGTGCGGTGAACCTGCGCCATTGCCGCGGTGTTGGAGAATTCCCAGCGCGGGCGCTGCACTCGGGGATCCGGTTCGCGCAATAGTCATTAATTCGAAACCACGAAACTCCGCCTGGTAGCGCGGAGTAGTCGGCGGCTCGAACTCAGTGTTACGCTTGGAGGTTCATGCCTAGGTCCAAGGTGATCCTGAATCGGCTCCTGGGAGGAGTCATTGCCGTTGTCTGTGTTGGTGCGTGGGGGCCACCAAGGCAGGCGGAGGCGAGTACAGCGGCGGGCGCTGCGACGAGCCAAACCCTCCAACTGCGCGACGCATGCACTCCTCGAGAGGAGTGTTGCAGGGTGTGTAGCAAGGGGAAAGCGTGCGGCAATTCTTGTATTCGAGCCGACTTCAACTGTCACAAGGGGCAGGGCTGTGCCTGCGACGAGGAGGACGTATGCAACTGACTGTGCCTTTCTCGAGCACGGACCCTCGATGACTTCATTGTCGACGCCCTTGGACGTAGCGTTCAGCAATTTCGACCCTTGGCGGCACTTGCCCGCCCGGATCCGCTGAGCCAAGCGTTCGCGGCGCAGCTGTTGAAATGGCGCGCCGAAGCCGGGAGCAGCGAACCGCTCTAGGACTGAGACGGGCCGCAGCCAATCCGCCAACCTCCGTGCTACCGTTTTGGCGGGTCATGACCTCGGTTACGGACCGCCAGTTCACCTTCCTCGAGTACCTCGAGCTGGAGAAGGGCTCCGAGCAGCACCATGAGTTCGTCGACGGGTACGTGTATGCCATGTCGAAGGGCTCGCCAGATCACAGTCGCTTGGCTTCCAACGTGATTGGCTTACTGAGTGCCCAGCTGGCCGGTAAGCCTTGCCAGGCGTTCACTTCTGATCTTCGCTTGCGCGTTCTGGAGACTGGGCTAGCGACGCACCCGGACGTCAGCGTGTTCTGCGGCAATCTAGAGCGCGACCCAGCGGACAAAAACACCGCGACCAACCCGATGCTAATCGTCGAGGTGCTGTCGCCGAGCACCGAGCGCTACGACCGCGACGAGAAGTTCTCGCACTATCGTCGCATCCCGAGCCTCGCTAGTTACGTGCTCATCTCTCAGGAGGAGCAGCGGCTAGAGGTGTTCAGCAGAAACGCCGACGGCAGCTGGACGCTGCGCGAGACGCGCGACGGCGCGGCCGTGCTCGGCGAGATTGGTTGCACGCTTTCCGTCGAAGCCGTGTATCGGAACCCGTTGAGCTGACGGCCGCGTCGTGCTCGACGATCCGCTCGAACTACCTGAAGACACCGAGCTAGAAGTCGGCAGCCTGCAGGTCGTCGATACTGGAGACGACCTCGACGAGGAGGATCGAAACCGCTTGCATCGGGCTTTGGATGCAGCGATCGAGTCCGTGCAGGCGGGTCGTATTGTGGACGGCAACGAAGTGTTCCGCCGGCTAATATCACGATCGTGAAGCTCATCGTTTCGGACGGAGGCCGAACAGGACGCTGAAGCCATCGATACTTGGTGGCGACAGAATCGGTCAGATGCGCCACAGCTATTTGCCGAAGAGCTCGCGAGTGTTTGCAAGGCAATCCAGCGAAAAATGCGCAGACAAAAAGCACCTGTCCGGGGTTTTGACTTTGTAGAGCATAACCGGACGGTTGATTGAGTGCCGCAGCCCGCGAAAATCATCACGGAAATCGCCTTGCGGTGATCGAGGTCGCGTCGGGCTCGCTCATTGCCGCAGAGGGGACATCGACGGCCCTGAGCACCTTGCGGCAAACAGCTGCCGGGGAACAATTGTTTTGTTTGGGGTCTTCGCTGAGCCGACGTGGCAACGCGATCCAGGGATTTTCGCCCGAAGCTCACGCGCTGCTCGTGATGTGAACGTGGTGAACGGCCAAGTCTTGGCTGCCGAATCGAACATGCAATTCCGGAATGGTTGCGTTCGTCGGATGATGATGTCGCGCTGTATTTGCGCTATGTTGGCAGAAGTTTTGCCATGACGAAGTGTTACGTGATCGTGTCGCTGGTATTCCTTTGCCAGTCCTGCTCCGGACTCGCCGCAGGAACCACTCGGCCATCACCACGACCAGTCAGTGCTAGCGCGGTGTGCTCCGAGCCTCGTTCGTCATTGGACTCGAGGCCGTCCTCGTCGGCGGCGAGACGCGCGCCATCGAGTATTCGGAGAGCGATGTACTCGAGCTACCTTGACTTTCGCGCCTGCTACGAGGACGCCTTGTGGAGGAAGCCGGATGCATCCGGACGCGTTCGGCTTCGCTTTGTCATCAATGAGTCAGGCCGGGTCGAAGGCAGTTGCGTCCAGCACCCGATGTTCGCTGACGGGGGCACCGTCGATTGCATTCTTGCGCGCCTCAACAGTATTGACTTCGGCGTGGGTGAGCGCGTTACTGTTATTTATCCGATCTTGCTTATCCCTGAGAGGTAGCCTCCGGTCCGGGCAAGTTTCGACGGTCCGGCCCAATTGTTCCAGGATCCCGGGATCACGCTCGGCCCTGGCTCTCTTGGCGGTCTCTTTCGACTGTCGATGGAGAGTCGAAGCCTCGTTTCACGCGTGATTCTGGTCAATCCACGCATCATTCCAATCAGCGGTGGCGCGGGCTTCAGTGTGATTGTGGCTTCTGCGACACGCGGAACGCTGCGCATGCTAACGAAGTCGACGCCGTTCGTGGGTTCCTTGTAAGAGGCGACTGTTCCAGAAGATGTCACGCCCGCTGAAGACAGTCGACGTTTTTGCTCTCGCCTTAAGCGCTCTAATGCTCGCGTCGCTCGCGGTGGCGCACTTTACTGTGGTACCCGCGATGAGCGCCACGTTTGCTGAATTTGCTATGGCAGTTCCTTCAGCCACTTTGCTTGCGATGAGCGCTAAAAGCTTGGTAGTGATCGAAGTCATCGGCGCGGCACTCATTGGTGCCGCAGTTGTGTGCATGCGGAGCAGTAAGCGTGCTCCGGGCCTAGTGCTGGTGACATCATCGCTGGTCATCACATTCGCTGCCTCGGTCTGCTTTGTTTATGCGCTATCCCTTCCGGCAACCATGTCCGTGGTGAATCCGGACGCAGACCAAGTTGAATCTCAGCACCCGCAGTGAGTTCGGCGGCCGTTTGTGAGGCTGCCCCTCTGCGGCAGCGAGTGCAGCAGTTCTTTTGGGCGCCCAATGGGTGCCGCGGCCTGCCGGCGTCACCTGCAGTTCGCGATCGCGCCGAGTCGCGCGCGGCTTTGGTGCGATGCGGCGGGGGCTCAACCTCGCCCGCCGTCGAGCGCGAGCTCCGCGGCTCCTCAATCGGGAGGAGAGCGCGATCACGTGGTCGCTACCGCCGCAGAAGCTCGGCCTCGAGCTGTGCAATGCGCTCGGTTGCCGTCCGTTCTCGCTCGGTTGCCGCCTGTTCTCGCTCGGTTGCCGCCTGTTCTCGCTCGGCCGCCGTGGGCACGAGGGTCTGCCCAAGAGGGTCTAGAGAAAGGCGCAGCACGCGGCCAAGCGTCGCGTCCTCTCGGACACACCAATGGACGCCGAGCGCGTCGCAGAGCAGCGCGTGCTCGCCAGTGAGGTCGCGTTCAACCAAGTCGCCCTCGAGCCGGTCCCAAAGGCGCAGGGGACGTTCGGCGTCCTCTGGATCGAATCGTGCGACCTCATTGATTCCGCACTTGCGATAGCGGGCGAGCTTTTGGTGCCATTCGGCTTCACCGGCATCGAAGGCGCTGGCGACTTCCACTGCCAAGTGCGGAGCCCCTCGTTCCCAGGTCTTCCAGGTCGGAAAGGGGCCCCGGGGCGCTCCGATGCGCACGATCAGATCGGGCGCTAGGCATTGCCGCGGATCCGACGCACGCCTGTTTTAGGCACCTCTTCGGACTCCGGAAAGTGAATCGGTGTCGGCGGCCGCACGTAGCTTCGCTTGGGGCGCGAGGCGAGGGACGAGTCGGTCATGACCATGGGAATATACCACACGCTCCGAGTCGGTCGCGTCAGCGGCCAGTTGCGTTGAAGAGCGGGGAGGGGAATCACGTCGGCGGGGCGAGCACGTAACCGTCGTTCGGTTCGGGACTGGTTATCGCTTGTAACTGGAAGTCGAACGTCCTGGTTCTATTTGAGCTCTGCGCGCACGACCGGTAATTGCGCGCGGAAGAGCCGTCGGTGAAAAAAAAGTGGAGACGCTGAGACGGTGTTCAGCGCGGCTCCGGGCCGAGCGCCTCAGGTTGACCGTTCCGCGCCGTCGCTGTTACATCTACTGCATGGCAAGTTGGGCAGACGTGACGTCCAGCGCGGTGACGACTCGGGATATGAGCGACAAGTTCCAAGCGTCAAAGGGTGCAAGTCACTCAGCGCGGCGACCGCGCGGCGGCTGACGCAATCGTTCAGCTATCGATTCAAAAGCCCAATTCTCAAGTGTACTATCTTGGACACCTGCTGGCCTTGGTCGAGACCCTTATCGAAAGCCTCCGTCGAGTAGCGGTGCGATCAGTGGCAGTCTCAAGCGGCAAAATGAATCAGCAACCGAATCGTCGATCGCTGCCTATGGGAGTCGCTCGCCGACGGACGGGTCGTCGGACTGGAGCGACCATGAAGACTTCGCGTGTAATTTCCTGGACCGTCGTTGGGAGTTTCGGTTGTCGAGCCCTGGTACGGATTCAAGGTTTCCGATCGACCGTAGTCCGCTCACTCCACGAATCGTGAGGTTCAAAGTCAGGCAGTTGACAGAGACCAGATGACGACCGGCGTTCGCGCGTTCGCCCTCGGGCTCATGATCTTCAGCACCGGTTGTACGAGAGCGCCCGCATCGGCTCCACGGGCGCAGGCCACTTCGCTCGCGACCTGGTCAAAGGACGCACAAGGCGGTGCCGGCGCGATCGAAGAGACCCGTACCGTCAAAGCTTGGTTCTGTTTCTCTTGGGTGCACGGTCGCGACTTCGCGTCACCTTGCTTCTCGAATGCGCACGCTTGCGCTCAAGCATTTGCTAAGGACGCACATCGGGACAAGAAGAAGTGCTCCGAGTACAGTGGTACCGTCACGTGCGTGCCACGCGGAGGCGATGAGGCGGGAGCGCGCGATGAACAAAGGTGTTTTCAATAGGCACCTCGTCAGCGCGTCCACCACTGGACCAAAAGCGCAGTGGCCTTCAACCGCGGCAGAGCATGGCGGGTAGCGAAGAGGGAACGACAGAGGCGATGCTTAGCGCAGTCATCTACGCTCGTTGGCTGGTGGACGCGAGCCATGCGGCTCGAATGCGTTCATTCTGTGCGTCGAACAAGTGATCCAACGATCCTCCCCTGGATCCACCCGGGGCACTGCCGGGATTCGGCCAAGGTGAGCCTGCTTCGTGGATCTGCATGGCGCACGACGATCGGTTCACGACCGGCTGCCCATTACGGTTGGTGGTGAGTGAGGTTTCACAATCCCGTGAACTTAGTCAGCCCACGATGGTCCCGCACGTAGAGGCTCGCGCCGTCGAGTCCGAGCGTTGCAGCTGCTTCCGATTGCGGGCCGCCCCGGAAGTCGACTTGGAAGCGCTCTTTGCCGTCCGGGGCGAGCGAGGTGAGCCGGCGTCCGACCAAGAAGAGGTTGCCGTGGCGATCGATTGGCGGATCCCACTGAAGCTGGCCCGAGGCCGCGTAGGTCCAAAGGGTGCGCCCTGTCGGCAACTGCAGCGCGTGGATCGTGGTTTTGTCGTGATGGTCGGTTCCCCGATTCAACAACACGACCTGTTCGCTCAACTGCGCAAGGCCGACCGGCATCCATTCGGCTTGTGGGATCGTCGCGATCGCCTTCAACGAGTCGAAGCGGCCTGAAAGCACTTCACCCGTCTTCACATAGACCGTAACCGTATCCCCCGTTACGACAAATCGCCCCAAGGCTTCGGCGGGTAACTTGGCACGACCTCGTATGATCCCATTGAGATCGATGACGACGACCTCATTGCCTGTGGTTAGTACTGCGAGCGACGTCTCCGAAACCGCGATCTGGGACTTGGTATTGGAGCCGATTTCGACGTGCCACCGTTGACGCCCGTCGGCTGGGTTCAAGCAGGTAACCCCAGTCGCGCGTGTCAGGTAGAGCTGGTCTTTGCGGTATCGCAGTCCTGTTTCGAACGCTGGCGCCGCATCGTCGAGCTGGAGCGACCACGGTTGCTTGCCGTGAGCGCGCAGCACGTTCAGCATATCCAGTGTGAAGAGTGTTCCGTGCGCGTCTGACGCGAGCCGAGATAGCTTGCTCTTGAACGGTTTGTCGCGGTGCAGCAGCGCGCCTTCGGCGGAGATCGTGACGAGCTCGTCTCCTTCCGTCAGCCCAAGCGTTTGCGCATCCAAAGCGAACGCGAGATAGCCCTCGCCGATCTTTCGCGACCAAGCCAGGCGCGGCGCGCTGGCACATTGGGCGTCGTTGCAACCTGTCTCGCAGTGGATATCCCACTCCTCGAACACACAATACCCGCCCACGTTGCGCCCATCGAGAAAGACTCGTTGCTTGTCGCCCAAGCACTGGGGAGAGGGCGGAGTGGGACAGGCAGGTTGGCGAAGCTCCTTGCGTGTGCACGCCTGCTCGCAGCCGGGCTCGCAGCGCCGCAGATCGAAATCGCGCGGTGGTGGGTCGGGCATTCGCACCCGAGGATCGCTGTCGGGGCAACCGTTGGCCTTGTACCGCGGATCATTGGCGCACAGCCTGACGCGCATCCGGTCGGTGACCACCAGAATGGCACCACCGGCATATCGATTCTCGCCGGGCGGCAGCCGGAGTGAACGCCCATCAGGATAGATGACGGTGACATCGGATAGAACGACCGAAAAGCTCTCGTCCGTGGGGTCGTTGTCGTGCCGGCCAAAGCTCGGGGCCGGCGGAGGCAACATCAAGACACCGTTGGCGCCTTTCGGCACCGCGATCACGTAATGCTGCGAGCGGTCCTTGAGCACGAGCGATTCTTCGAAGGTAAATGTTCGATTGGTCTCATCGATGTTGGTGCCGAGAAGCAGGTGCAACTGCAAATCAGCAATGGAGGGCTGCGCGACGGAGTTCAAGCAATAGGACGGCGGCCTCGGCAAGTGATCGAACAGACGGCTCGAGTAGATGAGCGCATGATTGACATCCGTCTGGGGTCGCCCATCGTCGAACCCAAACGCGCTGGGAAATAAGCGCCGCGCTGTCACCAATTCCGGCTGGTTTTCGTTGGGGAAGCCGCGGTCGATGAAGTTCGATGTCGCTGCTACGGCGGGCGCGGAGTCTGGCCCAGCGGAGCCCGCGGAGGCAGCGGAAGCCGGGGCCGCGATTGAGTTCACCGCGGCCCTGGCGGCTGTCTCGCTGGGCGTCGCTTTGGTTGTTGGCTTCGTGGGCGTGGTGCGACAGGCGCTCAGTGCTAGCGCCATGCTTACGAAAAGCACCGGCCTCACGTTCGCCTCATCAGCTCACTGGTTCAGTGGCAGCCCGCTGCGAGCTGCGTTGGCGTCGCAGTGAAACCGCAGATCCGAACCCGGCGTTTTTTCTTCACTTCGCAGAAACGATGGCACCTGATCTCGGGCTCGTCAATTGCTGCGTGCCGACCGCTGAACAGGACAATTCACGCGCTCGGCCGCGGTGGAGTCAAGGGTCATTGGCTGCATCGATGAATTCGGTTCCTGCGCGGGCGTTGCGCGGCACTGCGGTGTGCGCGACAATCCGCAGCACATGAAGGGCTGGTTGCTCACCTCGACGGTTACGATCGCGCTGGGGGTACACGCCGCCGCAGCCGCGGCTTCGAGCGCAGCTGTTCCTTTTTACTTCGAGCGGGCAATCGCAGTCGGCGAGCTGCGCGGCAAAACGCTGCGTGAGCTCGAGCTGATGCGAGCGACGATCCAGGCGCGCGCCGGCTTGGTCTTTCTGGATTGGTGGATACGCGATTTCCTGGCGGGCGCGTCGTGGTACGAGCCTGGCAAGTACGAGCCGTCACGGTTGACAGCCATCGACAAGCAGAATCTGGAGACGCTCGCCCGCTATCGAGCGAGCATCCCCCGAGCGGAGCTAAGCAAGCGCTGGCGTGAGCTGTTGGCCGACTACGGATACGCGGCGGGGGGGGCGATGCAACACCGACTGGCCTTCTCCGAAGACGGCACAGTCGTCGCAGTCGGTAGTTCGCCGCTGTTGCCGCCGCATTGGCCACTTTCGCTTTTTCGGACGGCCACTGGCGAGCGAGTTCGCAGCGTGCGCTGGGCAACTGGGCAGTTCACTGCGCTCCAATTTGCAGGCGACCGTCTGGTGCTCGTCGACGGCTACGATCTGCGGGTCTCCGCAGCACAATCGTCAGCTCCGCTGTTATCGCTGATGATCGGCCCTAAACGCGAGCCTAGTGGCTCCCGGGAGCCTCCACCGGGCTGGACGTGCATTTCGCCGGACGGCACGATTGCGGTAGCGCCGCGCGAGCGCGAAGTCGCGAGTTGGAGTTTGACGACGCGCCAGCTAGCGACGTCATTTTCGCTCGGCCTCGGCAATCTGGCCGGGGGTGAATGTCGCTTCATCGGCGCGCAACGCGTATTCGTCACGGCAGCTCAGTTCGGTCCCGCGTTCCTCATCGACCTGAGCTCGCGACAGGTCGCCCCGGTGTCGCTGCCCAAAGGCAAGAGCGTCATCTCAGCGAACGGTGCTTGGATCGCGCGCTGGGATCAAAGGGTCGACGGACAGGCCAGTGACGTGGAGCTTTGGCGCTTGGGCCAGACCGCCGAGCGTGTTCGCGTACTCTCAGGCTCTGCGGGCACCTCTCACGCTGCCTTCTCAGCGGATGGTGCTGCCTTGCTCACGGCCGATGGAGCTGGCCGTGTCGTGCACTGGGCAGTCGCCAGTGGCGCGCGCACGCTCTGGCGCGATCGAAGCGACCGTCGTCGCTTCGATACTTCGGTCAACGTCAGCGACGAACTGAACGCTCCATGGATGGGCGAACTCGCAGAAGACCAGCCTCCGGCGCTGCGGGAAGTGAGCCCCGATCCCGCCACGGCGCTGGGATTTTCCGCGGATGGCAGGCTCGCGCTGGTCGCCTATCAGGGGGGGAGCTTGCAATTGTTCGACACTTCGTCGGGCAAACGCCGCGAGTCATTTCATGGCCACGAACCTTGGCCGGAGAACGAGCTGTGGGAAGCGACCTTGCTCGCGCGCGCGCTCGGAGTATCGCCGGACCCGACCTGGCCGCGCGTGCCGGAATTCGTCGATCCTTTGAAGCACCTCGCCGCGCTCGACGGCCCCTTGCCGGAACGGCTCATTGAGCGCGCATCCCGTGCGCGCTTGCGAGTCCTGAGGAACGCGATCGTTGCCCGGCGCGGCGGTAGCTTCGAAAGCCCGGAACTGAAAGCCCTGCTCTCCGGATATGCGCCCGTAGCCGGGTACACCGCCGATCGACTGACTGCGACTGATCGCGAGAACATGATGCGGCTCAAGCGGCGCGAGCAAGCGCTTGGCGGCCCTCTGGGAGATGCGGCCCTGCGAACCGCTCTCTGGGGGAGCGCTGAAGCGGGTTGACCGTCGCGGCGGAGCTCGCGCTCGGCGGGGGGCGAGGGTCGCTCCCGCGCTCATGGTGCGGCGCGGGGACGGTGCCTAGTGGGTGCCGTGGGATGCGTGGGGCCTGGCGGCGTCACCTTGCAGTTCGCGCTCGCGCAGAGTGGTGCTCGGCTTGGGAGCGACGGGGCGGGGGCTCAACCTCGCCCGCCGCCGAGCGCGAGCTCCGCCGCTCCTCAATCGGGTGGAGAGGGGGAATCACTCCGCGATCTACGCTGCGGCTGCGCGTCGTGCGGTGCCGATCAGCCGGAGCCGGGCGTTCCAACGCTCCGCTACCTACGCCGAAGCTCGGCCTCGAGCTCCGAGTCGGTCGCGCCGGCGGCCAGTTGCGCTGACGCGCTCGAGAGTACGCTCTCCACGAGAATGATGAATCGTTAGCAGAACGCGGCTGTTGGACGGTTGGCGACGGCGGCTCCCAGCGCAGCTGAAATCTGCTACGTTTTGCAGACTCAGCTTCGACGTCATGGACATCAAAGCCCTTCTGCCCGTTCTCTTGCCTCACGCGATCGACTGGTGCGAGAGGGTCTCGGCCAAAGCGTCCGCCGAGGGCTTTCCCTTGAAGCCGAGCGCGGTTTCAGATGCGCGCGCGGTGGGAGTCAAGCAACCGGAAAGGATCCGTCTGCTCGTGGTCGACGAGATCCCAACGCCGGATGACTCGCTACTGGCAACCGCGGCGGCAACCATCGGGTTTCTCGGCTCGAGCACGGCCGGGCTTGCGCTCGGTTATGCGATTTTCGTCCGGCGAGGACGCCTATCGCGCCGTCTGCTGTCTCACGAATGCCGTCATGTCGCGCAATTCGAGCGCATTGGCTCGCTCTCGGAATTTCTCTCGATCTATCTCAACGAGATCGCTGCTACCGGCTATGAGAGCTGCACGTTCGAGGTCGACGCGCGCAGTCACGAGCTCCCCAACGCCGGTCTCACTTGGCGGCCAATCTAACCGAGTACCAATGTCACGAGGGGTGATGATCGTCGATCTCGTCCCTCAGCCCGTGATATCTGAAGCCAGGCGCTTCACAGCCCCCACGAGCCCTTCCGTGACTTTGGCGAATCGCTTGAAGTCCAGCGTGTCCGCGGTGTCGCTCGCCTGGTGATAGTGCGGATTTCGCATGAACGCGGTGTCCGTCACCATCAAGCCCGGATAGCCTTGTTTCCAGAAGGAGCTGTGGTCGCTCAAACCCACGACCACGGTCCACTCGGGCGCCGCCAAGCTCTCACAAGGAAAGTCGCTGCTGGCGATGAAGGCGCGCTTCAGCTCGCTCAGGCGCTTGCGCGATTGCAGGTTGCTCACGAAGCCGATGAAGTTGCCCCGGTTCGGGTACAAGAGCGAGAGGCCTGGGGGGTAGCGCTGACTGTGGGGTCGATCGCTGTAGTAGCCGAGCATCTCGAGCGAAATCATCGTGTGCACGTCGACCGAAGCGCGCCTGAGTTGTGCTGCGTACTCGGCGCTGCCCATGCCTGCGTCGGGAAAGAACGGGGGCTCTTCATTCGGGAAGAACACCAGGCGCAAGCTGCGCTCGAAGCGCTCGTGAGCGAGTTGTCGGGCGAGCTCGAGCAAGGCCGCTACGCCTGTCGCGTTGTCGTCGGCGCCCGGTGTACCCGGGACTGTGTCGTAGTGAGCTCCAACTACGATGCAACCGCGTTCGACCGCGCCCGCTCGGCAAGGAACGATCACTTCGAGATTGGTGAACTGGCGGCCCGAGACTTCGAAGGGGTGGTCGGTCGCTGTCACCTGCGCGCGACCGAGCTCTTCACGGATGAAGCTCAGCGCTTCGTCGAGCGCGTGCGAACGGCGGAAGTGGCGTTCCCCGATGTCACTGGATAAACGGCGAACAGTGGCTTCCAATCGGGCTGCGAGTGACGCTGACATGGGGGATGAGTCCTATGCCTCAATGCCGTCGCCTCTTCCAACCTAAACGGCTTGCTGCCTGCGCTTCGCCGTGCGCGGCCGTTTGCGGTTGGCTCAGTTGTCGAGCGGGTGGGCAGTCTCAAGTCGTCGAGGTGACCAGCGCGGCTGTTGAGCTCTTGCCGAAGACGCGTCCCGCCAGCGTCGCTAATGCATAGAGCGCGATCAGCGGCAGCAGGAACAGGAAATGCGACCACAGATCGGGCGTTGTCAGCAGAACACCGGCCAGCAATGCCGCGCCGCTGAGTCCCAGCAGCTGAAGGGCGGCACGGCGCCGCGTTTGACCGCGCCCGCGCTCAGCAATGGTCGAAAACAACAAGACCACGGCCAACTGCGCGCCGATCGCTTGTACGGCGAACACGCTGGTGACGAGGCGCAAGTAGTCTAACAAAGGGTAGCCCACCGAACCGAATCCCGAAGAATGCCAGGCCCGAGCCGTTGACACCATCCATTGCAGCATTGGCGGAGTGAGGCAGAATCGAACGTAGACGAAGCTCAGTGCCGTTGCCGCATAGGAAAGACCAATGAAAGCAAGCGTAGGAACGCGCTGCCGGAACATCAGCGTTCGCGTCAAGAGCGGGACACTGGTGACGAGCGCTGGAGCCGTACACACCCACACGTAGCCAGCGAATAGGCCGTTCGGGCCACGATAGACGAGATTGGACGACCCCATGAGCTCTGGGGGCCAGGCTTTGACCAAGGGCTGCGCTACCCAAGAGACCAGCGCGGCCTTGTAGTACCAGCAGCTGAGCCAAACCAGCAGGAATAGTCCGACCGCCGCGAGCACTCCCGGCCAGCGTGCGGCGCGCCCCGCTGCTGTCGACTCTGATTCACCGCTCATTTGCGGACACTAACACGCGGTCAGCCGGGTGATGTGCCGCAGCTCGATGCTCCGACCTCGTGGCGGTTCGCGCCGATGTGGCAGGCACGCACGCCGCGATGCCGTTCGTGCAGAGGGTGGTCGCGGAGCATGCTCAGGGAGCGAAGTGCTCGCGAAGTGCGCTGCAGAGCTCCCGGCGAGTGCCTGACCGCGCTGTGTGAAATCACCACGAGCATCGGCTTGTGCGTTGCATCGAGTCCGCCCGCGCAGTGTCGACGGCCATGCAAGCGGTCGTCGGACGCATCCTGAACCGGGCGATGTCATCTCGTTTAATTCATCCAGCGGTCGTTGTTGGCTGTCTTTTGGTCGCGTGCATCGCGAAGGAAAATCCGTTCACTGATCAGGAGCAAAGCTTGCCCCCGCCTACCATCACCCGTGTTGCGCCCAGCGCTGGGGGACAATCAGGCTCCCCATGCGAAGACGCGGGCGCAGCCGATGGCGACGCAGCGGGATGCTCGGCAGGGGGTGCGAACGATGAATGACGAACGCGAGTGCTTCGGGAACGGGCTTCTTATTGCGCCGAGAGCGTATTCATGCGGTGTATCCCGCTGCCAGTTGTCGTGTGAGCGGCGTCGGACTAGCTTTTCTCACCGTGGATCGCGTATTGAGTTGGCTCCTAGGGGGCATGGGACTGTGCTTACTCTGGGCGCTCGTCTCGCGCATCCGGAGGTATGGGGGCCTGTTTTCCGATGCGCACTTCCTGTCGATCGCGAGCCGCGCCCCGGAGTTGAAGCGGGCCGCCTTGGCTCGAATCATCGACGCAGAGACGGAGGCCATTTACGACGCCGGCGATCCGCGAGTGCTGAAAACCGAGGTCGGGCTGGCGATCGTGTACACCGTGAGTCGACGAGAAGCCGAATTCATTCATCACTGTTCGGTTAGCTTCCCAGGCCAGCACATCGCCCAAGGCAGCGGCGAGCTGTTCTTGCACTTCGTCGTCCGTCTGCTCGGCCTCCCGACCCAGCAGATGCGTTTCTACAGCGGAATGGGGGCGGCTCAGCACGCAGAGTGCGCTCTCTCGCCCGAAGATCACGCAGCCCTGGCGACGCAAGCGCCCCCCGAGCGCTCACGCGCCGACCTACTTGCGCTGCGTTCCGAAGCAATGAGAGCTCGCGTCGTCCGGCGCGCCTACGCCTAGCGACGGGCAGCCCTTGCTCTCGCTGCGTGCCAGATTGCGCGACTCTCGACTAAACTATCGAGTTACGAGAGACTGCGTCCTTTGAGTATGCAAGTGGGTTGGCTGAAAGTCGTGGCGACCTGCGCGTAATAGACAGGCATGGAGCCAGGTCGGGTTTCTGATCTCGCTTTCGTCTCGGGTGCGGTAAATCGCAGCGAACCAAGAGCAGAGCTATCATCCCTGAAAAGTTCTTCATCGCGCGCTGTCGAATTCCGACATCCCGCTCGTGAATGGCTGCTCCCGTCGGCGAGCATCGTACGGGATGAGTCTGGTTTCGAATTACCGACTCGACTAGCGTGCGCCGCAGCGTGATAGCCCGTATATCGAATGTGAAGCGCAGAAGAATGTCGAACGTGCGGGGGCTGCGCTACTTGCGGACGCTCGCCCTAGCCACGACCCTGGTCTGGGCGGCACACGGCTGCAGCGAGGTCTCACCCAAGACGTTTGGCCCGTGCTCGTTGAATAGTGACTGCGCGGAGACTCTGGTGTGCGCTCTGGGCGAATGTCGCTCCAAGTGCCACGGCGCACAGGATTGCTCCGAAGGCTCTTGCGTCACGGACGCGCACGGTCAAGCGGTCTGTCAATCGAAGGAAGAGAAGAACACTCCCTGCGATCGGTCCGCTGATTGTCACGCGCCGCTCGCCTGCGCCTCTGACTTCCGTTGCCGCAACTTGTGCGATTCTGACGCGGATTGCAATGTCCTCGGCATCACCGGACGCGTCTGCGGCAAAGATGCGAATGGCGTTGCTTACTGCGCCGAGCCGGGAGAGGTGCGCGATGGCGTGCTGGTCGCGCCTCCGGCGACTCTCGGCAGCGGTGGTGCGCCATCGGCGAATGGAGGGCGATCCGGCGCTGGAGAGCCGACTCTGGGCCTGGGCGGACGGCCCGATGAGGGCAGCGCTGGCGCTGCGGGTGTCGATCAACTCGGAGCTGGCGGCGTCGTCGACACGAGCTTGGGCGGCTCGGGTGGCGAGGACGACTCAGGTGGCTCGGCCGGCGAGGACGCCACCGGGGGCCTGGTTGGTGTTGGGGGTTCCGTCGGTGTTGGGGGTTCCGTTGCTGGCGGTGGCAGCGCGCCAGTGTGTACGCCCGGCACGACCACCTGCATCGGCAAGCAGCCGGGCATTTGTAGTAGCGACGGCAGCGCATGGTCGCTCGCCCCCGCGTGCGGCGTCGCGTGTGTGAACGGCGCCTGCCAAGAGTGCGTCGTAGGAGTCACGGATAGCTGTGACCCCGACAAGCGGAGTGTGCGCCGGTGCGTCACGCCGGGCAAGTGGTCGTCGAGTGCTTGTCCAGCGGACACCCCGGTTTGCCAAGATGGAAAGTGCGGCTGCAGCGAAGGCTCGTCACGCTGCACGAACAATGCTTCTCAGCTGTGCAGCCAGCGGCAGTGGGCGGCCGCCACGAGCTGTGACTATGGCTGCAATGGCAATACCGGCAAGTGCCGGAAATGCCAGCCTGGCACCGAGCAATGCTTTGGCGACCGACACGCAACTTGCCCAACTGACGGCGGCGAGTGGACGGTGAGCCCGACCTCGTGCTTGTGCATCGACCGGGCATGCAGAGCCTGCGACCCGAACGCAGCGCCGCATTGCAACGCGAGCAACAACGCGGTCGTCAAGTGCAACAACAACTACCAAGAGGTCATCACCACGGCTTGTTCGGGCGCGACGCCCGACTGCAGCAACGCTGCTTGCAGCTGCGTGAATAGCCTCAAGTATTATCCGGATGTCGATCAAGACGGGGCCTGCCAGCTGGCCAATCCGCAATCTTTCTGCGGCTATGTGGGGAGTCCCTATAAGCGCGAATGCAGCGTGAATGACTGCGATGACAATAACCCCTTGCTCTACGACCAGTGCGCTCGAGTCTACACGGTCGAGTCACCGACATTCTCAGCGATCGGCGAAACTTGGGCCCTACCCGCCAGCTACTTCTTCAACTGCCAGTCGGGGGTGGCCGTCGATTGCAAGCTCAGCATTGATTCCACGCCCGTGAGTGACACTTATCAATACAGGAAAAAATTCGAGGTGGGCTTGACGATCGGAGAGTGCGCTTGGGATCTCGAGTATACTGTCGCCAGGATCGTCGTCTCGTGCCTACCTCCGTGAGTGACCAATGGCCGATTCGTCGATTCTAGAGCCAGGCACGCTGCTGGCCGACAAGTTTCGGATCGTGAAGTTGCTCGGGGCAGGTGCCATGGGCTCCGTGTACCTGATCCGGCATGAAGTAACGCATCACCAGCGGGCCTTGAAGCTCTTGCACACGAGCTCGCAAGCGGTTCCTGAAATCGTGCGCCGGTTCTTGAACGAGGCTTCCGCTGCGGGCCGCGCTGGAAACCCGCACTTGGTGGAGACCTTCGATGGCGGAACTCTGCCGACCGGTGAACCCTACCTGGTGATGGAGTTTCTCGACGGAGAGACGTTGTCTGCGTTGGTTCGGCGTCAGGGGCCGCTCGACGTGGCGCTCGCCTGCGAGCTCGTCGCCCAAGCTGCGGAAGGCATCGAAGCCGCGCACCAAGCGGGCATCGTTCATCGCGACATCAAGAGCGATAATTTGTTCGTTGCGCAGCGGGAGGGCGCGCCGTTCGTGAAGATTCTCGATTTCGGAGTTTCTAAATTCCGCTCGGGCGCAAGCTCGTTGGCGGAGACTGCAGTCGGGCAGGTCTACGGCACTCCGGCCTATATGGCCCCTGAGCAGCTCGAGGGTAGCGAAGCAGTCGGCGAGCGAGCGGATGTATTTTCGCTAGGCGTGGTGCTCTATGAATGCTTGGCCGGGCAACGCCCGTTCGACGAGCGCTCGTTCGAGTCTTTGCGGACATCCATACTCCAGGGCAATGCACGACCGCTCACTTCGGTGCGCGCCGATCTACCGCCGGCGCTCGTGCAGATCGTTGCCTGCGCCCTCGCTTCGGCACTGAGCGAGCGCTTTCCCTCGGCGCGAGCGCTCGCTCAGGCGCTGCAATCGTTTCGCGGGGCGGCCGCACGGCGCGTCGCCCCTTTGGCTACACTGGCAGAGGGCGGGAAAAGTAGCTTTACGCGAACCCAGACAGAGTTCGCGCGGCCTCAAAGTTCGATTCCGCAGAGCTCGCCCAAGCGCCCGTTGCTGCGCGCGGTGCTGATCGCCTTCGTACTCTTCGCGGCGTTGATCGCGGGCGGAGTGCTGTTTCGAGAACGTGCCCACGGCCTCAGCGCGCACCGCGTTGTCGCGGACGTGCCTGCCGCGGTCGTTCCTGCCGCCAAGCCAGCGTCGATCGAGCCCCCAGCCGCGGAAGCCAGCGTCGCGGGCCCGCCTCAGCCAGCGGTGGTGCACCGAGAGCCAGCTTCGACAATCGAGCCGACTCCTCGCACCAAAAGGGACGAGCACTCGCGTGGTGCAAGCCGAGAGCGCCTGACCCAGGGGGCACTTCCCAAGAGTAGCGCCACTGTGGCGCAACCGGCCGCATCGGCCGCGAGCGTTCCTGCGCTTTCTGCGGCAGAGCGGCTCGGGCTCCGTGAGGTCAACCCATTTCAATGACGAAGTCGGCAGCTTTTTGCGGGCGGATCGCCCTTTTTGCGTGCGCCGCGTGGGTCGTCATTGTTTGTTTCCCGTCCTTCGCGCGAGCGGCGGGGCCCGTGCCGAGCCCCCAGGCTGGCGCTGCCCTGCATTTCGAACGCGCCGTAAGTTTGATCAATGACGGCGACGCATCGGGTGCTTTGGTCGAATTCGAGCGGGCGCGCGCGTTCATGCCGTCGTCCGTCGTGGTGGCTTACAATCTCGGATTGCTGAATGCTTCGCTGAATCGTCCCCTGTCTGCGACGCGCGACTTGGAGCAAGCGCTGGCGCAGCCCGCAGCGTTGAAGCCGGCGGAAGTCGAGCGAGCACGCACACTCTTGCGCCAGCAGCGTGACAAGATCGGTCAGGTGACGCTGTCGACGAACGTCAAACGGGGCGTGGTGGTGCTCGACAACGTCGAGTTTGCGACGCTCCCGCTCGCGGGGCCCTTGCAAGTTCCGAGCGGCGTACACGTGATGGGCATCATCTCACCCGGCCACGCGCCGCTGTACCGTGAGATTTTGGTTAGTGGTCGGGAAAGCTCGTCAATTTCACTGGAATTGACGGCGATCGATGGCTTGCTCGCCCACGTGAGAATTTCCAGCGCCGTGCCTGCCGCGGACGTATTCGTCGATGCGGAACGCGTGGGCGAGACGCCACTGCCCGCGACCCTGACGCTGATCCCGGGCAGGCACCGGTTCGAGCTGAGACGCCGAGGCTACCTTCCGGATGCGCGGGAGCTCACGCTTCAAGAGGGCGCCGAAGCGAGCTTGTCGCTGGAGCTGCGAGTGGATCCGCACGCCCTCGCACTCGAGGGCGGTCGGCTCGAGGTGGTCGCGAGCGAAGCTCAAGTCCTAGCAACCATCGACGGGTCGCGACACGGCCTACTGAGAGGTCCGATTCTACTGCCGCGGGGGCCGCATCGCTTACTCCTCGAACGGAATGGCTTCTTGCCCGTCGAGCGGGACGTCGACGTGCCCTCGAGAATGACACGCACGATCAACGTCCATCTCCTGCCCACCGCTGAAACGCGGGCTAAATACCTGGCAGGCGCAGAGCAAACTCGATTCTGGAGCTACGCCGCCCTGGGTGTCGGCGCGCTCGTGGCGGTGGGAGGCGCAACTGTGGCCGTGATCGAGAACAGCAAGCTGCCCGAGGCGCGACGCCAGTTCGCAGCCGTCGAGGCAGATCGAACTCCGCACTCAGGGCGAACCTGTGACGCCACCCTCGAACTCTCGCCCGCGGTCAAAAGCTCCTGTGCGTCAGATTTGGACGAGGCAGTCTCGCGTGTAAACGGCCTGAGTCTCGGTCGTACGCTGGGCCTGACGGCGGCCGGCGTGGGCGGCGCGTTGCTCGTTACAGGCCTCGTACTTCGTGTCGTCGGCGACGATCCGCACCGCTACGATGAGGGCGCCGATCATGGGCTGCTGAGTTCGCTCCGCATTGTCCCGTCCCTTGCACCCAACAGCCTGTCGGTCGCGGCCAGCGGCACGTATTGAGCTAGGGACCTAGTGATCCCCGCCGGAGGCCGATCACTGGGCTCGCGCGCCGTTCAGCGCGCGCGGCGACGGCGCAGTGCGCTGAACAGACCGAGAGCTCCGAGCACGGCAAGCGTGGAGCCTGCGCGCGAGCCGTGCCCTACCGAGCAACCCGCGCTCGAGGTCGGATCGGCGGTCCCGTTCTCGGGCGTGTAGGCGTCGTCTGCGTTGCCGGCGGTTGCATCTCCGCCGCCCGCGTTGGGACCATCCGACGAATCGAGATCGACGCCTTTGAAGCCGTCGACCAACCCATAATAGGGCGGGACGCACTGCTTGATGTCAGCGGAAGGACGACAGTCAGGCGGCAGGGCGCCGCCGCCGCCGTCTCGAGCACCACTGCCGGGAGTCGGGCTAGGCCCAGCCGTGCTCGCGCAATCGCTGGCCGAAGCGACCACGGCGCAAGTCCACCCGCCCGAGCAATCGCTGTTTTGCTCGCAGCTGACGGCGACGGCTTGGCAGCGCGAGGCCGCGGTGGTGCAGGTGCAGCTCGAGGGTGTGGGTGGCGGTTCGCTGCCGTCGCTCGCGCCGCTGCCCCCTGGGTCGCTGCCGCTGCACGCGCATTCCTCGCCGCCGGACTCGCACTGAAAGCCAGCCCCGCAGTCGCTCGCGGTGGTGCACGGCAGAACGTAGCGGGGCACACACGCGCTTTCGGTCTTGAGCTCACAGCGCGGCGGCGGGCACTCTTCCCCTGCCGCACAGGCGCTCGGAGCGCAATCGCTCTCGGTGTGCGAGTGACAGACCATGTCCTCTGCGCAGTCGCTGTCCGCGCGACACGCTCCGGGCCGACACGACTTGAATTCTTCGCTTACGCAGTCGCTCGGCAACTGCTCGCACTTTTCGCCCGGCGCGCACGCGGGTGACCCGCACGAGCTTCCCCCCGTCACCTGGCACGTCCAGCCCTTCACACAGTCGGTGTCGATGCTGCAGGTGCTTTGCGCGTGTGCCGATCGCGACGCCAAGCCCAACAAAGCGAGAACCAGCAGCGAAGGATAGGTCAAGTAAGTGCGCATCGATCAGTCTCCTCAAGAACGGGGTCGTCCAGTGCTAGAAACGTCTAGAGCACGTCACGTGCCAACCTGGAAGGCGCCCATTTTACGGGAAAGCACGGCGTTTCCGAGCCGCTGCGCCACCAGTTGTGCCGAGCACTGCGATCCTCCCGTCAGGGTGAGTCCGCGGCATACACTTCGGGCGCCTATTCGCCTACCTCGGCTCTAGGACCGCGGGCGCTACCGGCCATTGCTGCTACAAGCTCAGGCGTCGCGTAGCGCCATTTCGGCTCTCTCGGCAAAAGGATTGCACTCATGACTGACGGTATCGAAATCGCGAAGGTGAAGCTGGTCAGCGTGGTTGGCTCGTTTCACCTAGGCGATCGCATTGCTGACCACTTGCGCACGCTCGGCGTCAGCGGCTACACGCGATCGAAGGCAGACGGCTGGGGTGCGCACGGGAGCCGTCGATCCGGATTCCTCGACGGCGCGAACGTGCGCATCGATACACTGGTCAGCGCCGAGCTTGCGCACAGAATTCTTCGCAGCATGCCGATCGACTTTGCTGGCCAAGTCGTGGCCTTCGCCGTCGATGCCGAAGCGGTCCCTAGCAGCCACTTCGGTAGCCCGGGCTCCTGATCGGCGCCTGGGTTCACCAGCGAACGGTTCAGGCAACGTCGAAGCGATAAGGCGTCGCCTTGGCGCTCTCGCGTTCGCCGAAGTGCAGGCAGAACTCGCGCAACGCATGAAACAGTGAAACGTCAGCCATTTCGCGGAATTCTAGGTGAGTGACGACGCAAAACAGCGTCACCTCCAAGAAGCTGAGGAGCCGGTCGCTGGGCAGCTCTGCCAGCGCGGAGCCGAGCGTTTCATCCAGGTAGCGCAGGCTGTTGTGCAGGCTCTGGGGTGCCTTGGGCGGCGCGACGTTGCCTGCTGCCTTGGCCATCAGCAGCGACACCTCGGACGACATCACATGAAGGGTCAGCTCTTCGGCGTTCGCGATCGCGCGCTCCGCCAGGTCACCACGCATGATGATGTTGGTCGCGGCTTTCCCGGATCGACGGAGCAACGCTCGGCAGATGTTCTCGATCCCAAACAGCGGCCCCTGCTCGTCCACCAAGACGGGGATCTTGAGTGCCGGGTTTCCGGCGTAGGCGCTCGGCTCGAGCGTCGTGAGATCTAGAACCGGTCGAAAGTCGAGTGGCACCGCCAGCTCGACCGCGAAGATGCGCGCGACGCGCGTAAAGTGCGAGCTGCTCCGGCCGTGCAACTGGACCGTCGTTTGTGCTCTCGTCATTGTTGGACCCCGTGATTCTGGGACGCTAGCGCTCAGGGAAGCGAGAAAAATCCTAGATTGCGGGCCTCAGCCGCGTCCATGCCTTGTAGACGCGGGCGCTTCCCCCCGGAAGGCGTCCATGACAGGTCGATCGGCGGGGTGGCTCAACTTGCGCCAGCCCGGCTCGACAACGCGGAATTTACGCGCTGTTTTCGGGGTTACCTGGATGGTACGAACGATGCACTAGCTAGCAGCCATGAACGAGCACCAGCTGGGTCGACTATTGCGCCGCGTGATCTTGCTCTCCGCGCCGCTGCCCTTGACGATGCTTGGTGCGGCGTGCGGCGGTTCGGTGCAGGACTTTAACGGGGTGGCTGCGGGCGCAGGCAGCACGACTGCAGGTGCAGGCAACGCGGCAGGCTCGGGCCTGGGAGGCGCTGGAGCAGGTGGTGCTACCGCGGGTGAGGGAGGCGCAGGCGCTGCGGCGGGTGCGGGGACGGGCACAGCGGGTGCGGGGACGGGCACGGCGGGCTCAGGCAACGCGGGCGCGGGGGGCGCACCCAACGTATGCAAGGGCAACCTGGCGCCGGCTTGCATGTTCGTGACGGTCAAAGTGCCCGCGAGCTGCATCGGCGACCTGGTCGTCATCGGCGCGCCACTGCCGCAAGCCAAGTGTTTTGAGCTCTGTAGTCTGGGCGCGTCCGGCTGCCGCGTGACCGCGCTCGAGTCGGATGGCATGGCCTCGCTGTCGTGCGATCCGGGCTGCGCGGTTGGCCGTCGCCCCGCCGGCTTCGGCGCGCCCGCGCCGTGTGAGCCAAACGCATTGGGTGACTACTTCGCCGAAGTCGCACGCCTCGAAGCGGCGTCGGTTACGGCGTTTCGCATCTTGCGCGACGAGCTTCGCGAGCAGGGCGCGCCCAAGCGCTTGGTCCGCGCCGCTGGGCGCGCCGCTCGCGATGAGATTCGCCACGCGCGTTCGACCGGCGCGCTCGCGCGTCGCTTCGGTGGACAGCCGCGAACACCGTCGTTGGTGCGGGTCCCGCGCCGCTCGCTCGAAGCGATGGCCATCGAAAACGCGATCGAAGGTTGCGTGCGCGAAACCTACGGCGCGCTGGTGGCCACGCGCCAGGCCCAGCACGCGCGCGACCCGCAAGTGCAGGCGGCGATGACGCGCATCGCCCGCGACGAAACGCGCCACGCCGCGCTGTCGTGGAGCGTGGCTCGCTGGCTCGAATCGCGACTCGATGGCGATGCCAAGCGCAACGTCGAACGCGCGAAGCTTGCTGCCGCCCGCGAGCTCTCGAGCTCAATCGCGAACGAAGCCGAGCCCAGCTTTGCGGATCTGGCGGGCCTACCCTCCCGCACCGAGGCGCTCGCGCTCGCCGCGCAGCTCGAACGAGCGCTCTGGTCTTGAGCCAAGCGGGCGGCGCCCCGACCGTCGCCTGGGCCAGTCAAGGCCAGAAGCGCGGCATGTCCGGCTTGCTGTCACCGCAGAAAGAAAGCGCCTTCACGAACGCTGCATCGAGCGTGGGATTGTACTTGTGGAAGTGTCCGTTATAGCCCTGGTAGCCGAGCAAACAGCCCATCACGATGGTCACCGACGCGAGTAGAATGATGGCAGTGCTCGTGAGTTTGGATGCCACCTGACCAAACCGACTTGCTCTCAGCGCGAAGGCGCCGAGCAGCGCGAGCAATACCAGCCCCGGCGTGATGTCAGCCAGATAACGCATCGTCGTGGCGTACACCCCCAGAGCGGTGAGACCGGTGAGGCTCGCCAGGGCGGCGAAAGAGACCAAGCACCAAAGGTACACGCGGCCGTGGCGAAACCGCAGTGCCAGGGGGCGCGGCACGAGCAACGCAGCGAACCCGATGAACCAACTGATGGGCACGGCGCGCAGCCAGCCAACGACGGGCTCGTCCATATTGTAGTTGCCTGTTGGCAGCGCAATGAACGAAGGAAAAGCGTTGGCCGGGTCTACCCGCCACTCCTGATACACGTAAGGAAACTGACAGGTGAATGCGAACGGGCGCAGGACATAAGAATACAGGTTCGGCAGCCAAAACCGAGCTTCGAAGCGCTCGAGCCGCGGATAGCCCGACAGCTGCAACTTCAAGCCGAATTCGAGTGGATCATCGAACCTCAGCTTGTTGTAGGCGAGCAGGCTGACCCCAGCGATGGCTACCGGCATGCCCAACCAAAGAGAGTTGACGAGTACACGCAGCCAGCGTCGCTCCGATACCCAGCCCTCGGCGAGCGCGGTCGTGCCAATCAAGACGGCGACGGTCGGCAGCACGGTGACTCGCGATGCCGTGGCAAATGCCCAGAGCAAGCCCGCCAGCAGCAGACGATGGGGGCGCGCGGAGCTCGTGCCGGCGTACCAGACTGCGTCGAACGCGACGAGCACACCCGCAATCAGAAAGGCCTGCCCCGCGAGAATGGCCGACAGATAGGTGCCCGCGGTGGTGACGCTGTGCAGCATCGGATTGGCCAAGGCGAACGCCAATATGCCGAAGATGATCAGGATTCGTGGCACGGCTCCGAACAAGCGCCGGCCCATGCGATCGATGATCAACCCACCGGAGACCGCGGTCAGGCAAGCGGAAAACAAGCCGATGTATTGATCGCCGATGTCCCGGTTGATGCGCAGCAGCGCCTTGACGGCTGCCTGGATCAGCGACGGGATGGGACCCCAGTAGCAATAGTACTTGCCGCGAAAATAGCTGAGATCGAGCGCCCAATAACGGATATTGACGTTGTTGTAAGGATCCGCGGCGCGCACCAACTCGGGCGCGGGTTTGAGGTGCAGATAGGTGTGACCAGCACGGAATGCGTCCGCCTGCCAATCGAGGTAGACGCCGTATACCGGCCAGCTCTTCAGGCCGCCCGCGGAGACGAAGTAGACGTATACCGCGCACGAGGCCAAGAGCACGAGCAGCAGCCACAGCCGCGATCTCAGATGCTGGACGCTCGCCGCGAGCCTGCCCCCGGGTGGCAGCGGTGGCAGCGCTGATCGCGCTCGTTCAGAGAGGAAGCGGAGCAGTCCTCGCCGCTGGCTGATGGGAGCAGACCCTTGATCCATTGATGGCTGTAGACTAGCCTCTATCCGGGAATTCTTGGAAAGCAAGTTCGAGATCGATCGTGTGCACGACACCAGCGCGGCCTTCAACACGAGCGCAGTCCGCTCGCCACGGGTAGGGTAACTTGGCTAGTCGCTGGCAAGCTCTCGCTTGGCTGCTTCCAGGCGCAGGTAAAGCGGGCGCCAACGTCCCGGCGCTCTCGCCCCGTTGCTCCACGCTAGTTGGTCGCGCGCAACTGGCGAATCTGCTCGCTGAACGCACTTTTCGTCCGACTGATGCGTTGCCCTTCCCGGGCGCTGACGCGGTCGCCTGTGAGCTCGCGCGCGAAGCCATTTACTGGGCGCTCTTGGCCTTGCGAGAGCTCGCGCAGCCTGACACTCGAGTTGCCGCTGAAGCCAGCTCGCCAGCGAGCGATCCGAGCACGTTGGAAGCGCTCTGGTCGGAGACCGAGCGCGAACTGCTCGACCGAGCGGCCGGGGGCTCCGCTCAGGCCGAGCAAGTGCGCGCCGATCTGCTGAGCAAGTCCTTCGCCGACTTCGCGGAGCTCAGCCCCGAGCGCCAAACCGCTATCGCCGAGCGCCTGCACGCCTTCGCGGAGCGCCTGATTGAGCCGCTCGCGCATCCTCAGCGAGCGCAAGAACGAGTTTGGGCCACACGGTTTTCATTGCTGGTGGCGGCGGCCGCGGTTTTGATCGCGCTCCTCTTCGTCGGCAAATCGCTCAAGGACGAGCACGACATGACGCTGGATTTGGCGCCCTCTGCGTCGTGGAAGGCGAGCTCGCAGATCCAGGACTGCTCGTGCAAGTCACCCGAGCAATCGTGCAGCGAATGCCCCAACTTTTTCTTCCACACCCTGGAAGAAAACCAACCATGGATCATCTTCGATCTGCACCGTGTTCAATCGCTGTCCGCGGTCGTGGTCGAGAATCGTCCGGACTGTTGCAGCGAGCGAGCCGTGCCGCTGGTCGTGCAAGTCAGCAAGGACCAAAAGCACTGGAAGACCGTGGCGACCCGCAAGGGAGCGTTCACTACCTGGCGGGCGGATTTCTCTACCGAACAGGCTCGCTGGGTAAAGCTCTACGTTGCGAAGCGTGATTACTTACACCTGGCGGGAGTGCACTTGCTGCCGTAGCGTTGCCAATCACTGGGCTGGACAACTCGGATCTGTCGTCATGGTGATGTCATCGACGAACAGATCTTCAGCAGGCACATTCCCGCACGTGGAACCTCCTGCCATGAAATTGACGGTCGCGATCTCGCCCGCTTTGCCAGGAGGCAAGCACACGATCTTCTCCTTCCAAACGTCGGTTGGCGGCAGCAGCAGCGTGTCATAGCCGGCAGGACTGACCGGAGGTATCGTAATTGTATAGACGCTGTGCGCTTCTGGTGCTGGCCGTCGGTAGAAGAGGCGCAGCGCAGGGCCGGCGCTGGCTGTGGGAGAGGGTACCACGACGCTGGTAGACGCCCTTGGTCCACCGCACTCGTCGGTCATACTCATATGGAGATAGGAGCTGCCCGAGTGCGCGGTCGTGGCATCGGACTCGATTTGGATTGTCGCTGCGCCGTCGACTGAGGTGACCCAAGTGCTGATCACTCCGCTTTGCTCGAAGCCTCCGTCCGCGATAAGGAGGGGGCTTGGGCACGCCGCAGCGTTGGATTCTAGTGTCAGGTCGTCGACGGTGAAGTCACCAGCTCCGTGCAAGTCGAAAGCGAGTTCCGAAACCGTTCCCGCTTCGTAATCGAACAGACAGAGGCCGAGCGACTCGAATGAGCCGGTCCCTTTGATGACGGCGTGCGAAACACCAGCCGTCAGGCTGAGTGGCATCGAGCCAACCGTGCCTTTCACTTTCATGCGCAGCATGGGGTTTTGCAGCGACGAGCTGAGCGGTACCGACATCGAGCCTATCGCCCCCCCTGATTGATCCGGAGCGGTCGTCTTGAAGTGCAAAGCTCGGGTCGCCGTTGGTCCGATGCCGTCGAGGATTTCAGTGGTGATGATCCCTTGATTCCAGAGCTTCCAGCCGTCGTTCGACTCGAAATCGCCGTTCGCCACCAGCCCCGGACTCGGGCAGGCGCCATCCAAGACGAAATCGACTCGGTCGATCAACGCATAATTGGGAGAGAAGCAGCTACCGCTGAGCGCGAGTTCGAGCTTTAGCCCAGCTCCGTAGGCGCTCTCGCCGAGGCAACCGCGTTGAATCGCCCACTGTGAAGCGCTTTCCCCTTGGCGGAGCAGCAGGTTGCGTCCGCGAAGGCGGGCAGCCAGTTGGGCGTTGAACCCCGATTGCGCCTGCCAACGCACCACGAGTGCGCTGGGGCCCGCCGCCGCAAAGGAGGGAGCATCGAATTGCTGGCTTGCCGTTGCGGTGACCCTTGATGACCCGTGGCAGAGGTTGCCTTTTAGCTGGCCTGGATCGACTCCGTGAGTGACGGCCGTTGGCTCGAGGGCCGCATCCGGAGAAAGCAGCCAAGTGTTCGCGGGCACCCCTTTGAATCCGGGGTCGAGCAGCCCATTCCACAAGGCGCTGTGCTGCTCTTGATGACCGCCCTCGCCGTACTGCCCTACTCCGCCCGACTGCCCTGCCTCGCCCGACTGCCCTGCCTCGCCCGACTGCCCTACCTCGCCACCCAGCCCAGCGGTGACTGGCTGACCTCCAGCGGAGCCGCCGCCGTTGCCGCCGATCGTTCGACCCCCACCGCCCTCCTCCCGGTGACCGGCTGAGCCGCCGCTCGTAGCGCCGCCGCCGGAGCTTCCGGCGCCGCCGCGGCCAGCGTCCCGACCACCAGCGGCGTTGAAATCCTGCGTCGAGGACGCGTTCCCGGCGCATCCGCAAAGCGTGCCCACCACTACCCACTCCACCCCAAATCGCATAGGTGGCGATAGCACGAGCTGATCCCCTTCGCCACGGCCACGGGCCCGCGACGACCCGCGAGCCCCGGCCGAATTTTCACGCAGCGCGCCAATTTAGCCGGAAGCCAAGCGTCTCGGGGCGCACGAGAGTTGTTTTGGCGGCCTTCTGGCGAAGGCTCTGGCTCCACTTGCACAGACGCGCTACCGAGTGGCTCGGCAGACCGATGAGCACGCAAAAAGGACGAATGGGGATGGTGGTTCAAGACCTCGTGCTGGGAGGCATCAGGTGATCGTTTCGCGCGCGCCCGTTCGATTTTCGTTGGGAGGCGGGGGCACTGATCTGCTCAGCTATTCTCGGGAACACGGCGGCTTTCTGGTCGCCGCCGCGATCGACAAGTTCGTGTTCGTGTCGGTGGCTCGTCGCTTCTACGACAACATTCGCCTCGCCTACTCCAAGCTCGAGATGGTCGACTCGATCGATCAAATCGAGCACCGGATTTTTCGAGAAGCGCTGCGCTTCTCGGGTCTCGAGCGGGCGCTCGAACTGCATAGCTTCGCCGACGTACCTGCCAATTCGGGGCTGGGCTCTTCGAGTACCTTCACGGTCGCGCTGGTGAATGCGTTGCACGCCTTCAAACGCGAATACCTGTCCACCGAGCAACTCGCGCAAGCGGCCTGCCACATCGAGATCGACGTCCTCAATGAGCCGATCGGCAAACAGGATCAATACATCTCGGCCTACGGCGGCATCACCGCCTTCACCTTCAACAAGGACGGGTCGGTCGATACCGAGCGCCTGCCCGTGAAGGACGAGACGGTCGATGAGTTGGAAGCCAACTTGCTCATCTTCTACTCAGGCGTCGAGCGCTCGGCGTCGGCGGTGTTGACCGAACAAGGCAAAGCCATCCAAGAGAACACGAACGACGCGGTTCAGCGCATGCATCGCATCAAGGCCCTGGGCTACGAGACGCGCCAGCTACTCTTGGACGGCAAAATCGACCGCTACGGCGAGCTCTTGCACGAGCATTGGACCAACAAGCGCAAACTCGCCGCCAAAATGAGTGATCCGTCGATCGACGAGCACTACGAGGCAGCGCTCAAGGCAGGCGCCATCGGCGGCAAGCTGATGGGTGCAGGTGGCGGTGGCTTCTTCATGTTCTACGTGCGCCCAACCGAGCGTCGCCGCGTCGCCGAGACGCTGGTGGCGCGTGGCCTCCGACCACTCCGCTTCCGTTTCGATTTCGACGGTGCTCGAATCCTCGCTAACTTTCATCGATCGTAACCAAAGCTCATGAGCGAACACGTCAGCCTCGAATCCCCTCACGGCCAAATTCAGTACCAAGATTCGAGCGACCATTTCGAGAACGGGCTGTTGCGACTGCTCGCGCTCGATCGCGAAGGCTTTGCTTCGTGGCTCCGCCACAGCGAGCAGAGTGGCGCGAGCGAACTCCTGGCACGTCTCGCAGACGGCTTCCGTACCGTTCGCGGCGAGCTCGTCGGGGGCCGTGGCGCTGGCACTGGCGCCGTCGAGGCGGGACCGCTGGGTAACCCGGGCAAGCTCTGGTACCCGCAAATTGCCGAGAACCCGAGCTTTGGCGTGGCCCGTTCGGAAGACGGCGCCTGGGGCTGGCTGGTGCGTGAGGCGAACGGAGCTTGGTCGTTCGAAACGGTTCCGCCCGTGTACGAAGAGAGCTACTTCGAGGGGGATGCCAAGCAAGCGGGCGGCTATGGGCAGTACGCAGCCCAAGCCGGTTGGCGTCTCGAGAAGGCGACCAGGCAGCTCCGCGAGCTACAGACCGTCAGCGGCGTGAGCAACGGACGGGCCTTGGACCTCGGGAGCGGCTATGGCTACTTCCGCGCGGCGCTGGCCGCGGCCGGCTTCGTGCACGAGGGCATCGAGATCTCGAAGCATGCGCGCCAAGTCGCCGAAAGCCTGTACGGCTTTTCGACGATGAGCGGCACGCTCGACGACTACGGAAGCGAGCTCGACGGCCGCTACCAGCTGATCACCTTGTGGGACGTCATCGAGCACGTCGCCGATCCAGTCGCGCTGCTCTCTCGCATCGCGGCTTGTCTGGCTCCGGGGGGCGTGGTGGCGATCAAGACACCCAATTTGGACTGCCCCGAGGCGGAAGTTTTTGGCCCCTACTACCATTCGCTCAAGCGCGAGCACCTCGTCTACTTCACTCCGCGGTCACTCGAGCAAGCGGCACGGTTGGCTGGCCTGCGAACGTTGCAGGTGTCCTCGAGCTCACATCTTTTGTCCGGCTTCGTCGGCTCCGAGCAGATCGCCGCCTGGGCAGCTGCGGGTCGAGGCTCGGATATCACGGCCTACTTTCAACGCTGACCCGCTCGACTCGCGATTGCCTGTCGACTAGACTCGGCGCCGATGTCTCGACCGACAATTTCCCTAATAATTCCCGCGCTCAATGAAGAGAGCGGGATCGTCGCTACGCTCAAGCGAGTGCCCAAGGAGATCACTGAAGTCATCGTCGTCGATGGCGGCAGCAAGGATCGAACCGTGGCGCTAGCGGAAGCGAACGGCGCGCGTGTGGTGGTCGAACCTCTGCGCGGTTATGGGCTCGCCTACAAGCGCGGCTTTGCCGAGGCCAAGGGCGACGTGATCGTTACCTCCGACGCCGACGGAACTTATCCGATCGAACTCTTTCCTTACGTGGTCGACTATCTGGTCAAGCGCGAGCTCTCCTTCGTCAATTGCTCGCGCCTGCCCTTGGTCGACTCGAAGGCCATGCGCTTCTGGAACAGGATTGGGAATGTCGGGCTCAGCCTGGCGGCCACGTTGCTCTACGCCCACCCTTTTCGAGATATTTCTTCCGGCATGTGGGCGTTCCGCAAGGAATTCCTGAAGAAGCTCGAACTGCATACCAATGGTTGGTGTTTCTCCAACGAGATCAAACTCGAAGCGTACGCGGTCAACCCTGCTGGCTTTGCCGAGTTCGTGATCCCGTTCGAAGAGCGAGTGGGGGAGACCCACAACGTGACCATTTGGGCGACCGGCGTCGAAGTACTGGGATTCATGGCCTATCAGCGCTTCCAGCATTTCATGCGTGGGCGCGTGGTCGACAAGACCCGGACACTGGCCGTGCCCATCGAGGGCCCGGGGCGTAAGCCTGACGCGTGAGTTCGTCAACGAGTCAACGAGTCAACGAGTCAACGAGTCAACAGAAGGACAATCGCGTGGTTGAAGCGGCATCCGATTCACAGGCCTTTTACGACCAGATGTGGAAGGACTACGGCCACCTCGACGCGGTGAGTCCAGCCGCCTTCCATCGCCGACGCGTCGTCGTTCAATTGGCAAAGCGGTATGCGGCGCATGCCAGGACCATTCTCGATGTTGGCTGTGGTCAAGGAGAGCTTCTGCGCGAGCTATCGGATGCCATCCCGGGTGCATCCGTACACGGGGCGGATCTCTCGGAACAGTCTCTCGTCGACAGTCGCAGGCGCAATCCTTCGTTCGAGCTCTTCGAGCTGAACCTCACTCACGAGCACTTCGCGCAAAAATACGCGGCGCGCCTGGCCTCCTGCGAGTTTCTGGTGTGTTCCGAAGTGCTGGAGCACGTTCCCGATCACGAGCTTGCGGTTCGCCGCTTGCTCGAGCTGCTGAGCCCGTCCGGCATTGCCATCGTCACGGTCCCCGGGGGCAAGATGTCGGCCTTCGACAAGGTGATCGGACATCAGCGGCACTACACGCCGAAGATGCTCGAGGCCATGCTCGCCCGCCAGGGGTTCGAAGTCTTGGAGACCCTCGCTTGGGGGTTTCCCTTTCATACATTTTACCGAACCGCGGTTCGCGTCGCTTCTGGATTCACCGTGCCCGGCGAGGCCAAGCGTGCGGGTGGCTCAGAGGCTTCCAAGGGCGCGGTTTCGAGCCTGCTCGGCAGCGCCTACACCGTATTCGGCAAAGCACTCAAACCACTATTTTACTTGAATGCGTCGCGCTGGGGCGAACAGCTCATCGCAGTCGCCAGACGAAAGCCCTGATGGCCCACGATACATTGCTCGAGACTATTTTCGTCACCGGTGGGGGTCGAGGGATCGGCCGCGCCATCGCGCTCGATTTGGCGAAGACGAGCGAGGCAGCGCTGGTTTTGGTGAGTCGTACGGACACGTGTCAGGTCGTCGCTGCCGAATGTAATGCCATCCGGGCGGGCGCTGCACGCGCAATGCCCTGTGATTTGGCGGCGGCAGGCTCACCACGCGACGACCTGTATGCGGCCATCAATGCCGCCAAGGGGCCGATTGGCCTCGTTCACGCAGCCAGCACGCTCGGCCCCACGGGACCATTCGCCGAGACGTCCATCGATGATTGCTGGAAGGCCATCGAAACCAACTTGGGCGCAACCATCCGCTTGGTCCACGCAGCCGTGCCGCGCATGACGCGCGAGCATGCAGGTCGCCTGGTGCTTTTCGGCGGCGGCGGCGCGGCCTACGGCTATCCCAACTTCATGAGCTACGCGTTGACCAAGGTGGCCTTGGTGAGGTTCGCCGAGACGCTGGCCATGGAACTCGGCCAAGACGGACCCACCGTGACGATCATCGCGCCCGGAGCGAACGACACCGACATGCTGAGCGAAGTCCGAAAAGCGGGCGGGATCGTGAAAACCACGGTGTCGATCGACGAGCCTTGTCGGCTCGTGCGCCGTCTACTCCTGGAAGACGCTCGGGGATTGCACGGTCGCTTCGTGCATGTCCGCGACACATGGACCAGCGAGTCCGCGGCCGCGTTGTCTCAGGACCATTGGAAGCTTCGACGGATTGAATCATGAGAGTTTTGGTCATCGGTCACGGTTTGATCGGCAAGCAACGCGCGCGCGCGCTCGCTGCGCTGGAAAAGAGTGAGCCGCACGCAGGGCTTCGGCTCGCCGGCACGGTCGACCCCGTACCTCGTCCTGCTGAACTTTTTCCTGCCGCGCCTCATTACGCAGACTTGGGCCAGGTTCCCCAGGCTTCGTTCGACGCCGCGGTGATCGCGCTTCCGCATCACCTGGCCGCGGCAGCGGCCAAAAGCGTGTTGTCAGCTGGCAAACCGATCCTGATCGAAAAGCCTTTGGGGCTCAATGCGGCAGGGGCCAAGGAGATCGCTGCTCTGGCGGAGCCTCTCGCGCTGCCGAGCTTCGTTGGCTACAATTACCGCTTCCTGCCCACGATGCAGAAGGTGTTCGAACGATTGCAAGCTGGCTTTTTCGGCGAGCTGCGCAGCGTCGACATGATGATTGGCCATGGCGGGCACCCGCGCTCCACGGAAGACTGGAAGCTGCGTCCGGAACAGGCCGGCGGCGGCGTGCTGATCGATCCCGGCGTTCATCTGCTCGACCTGGCCCTTCAGGTGGCGCCCGATCTGGTGTGTTCGGCGGCGGCCGCTACGCGCGGGTTCTGGAAAACCGGCATCGAAGAGGATGTCTCGGCGATCCTGGCCAGCGGCCGCGCGCTCGTTTCCGTGCGCGTCTCGTTGATTCGCTGGGTCAACACCTTCCGCCTGGAATTCGTCGGCGAAGATGGCTACGCGCTGGTCGATGGCCGTGGCGGAACCTATGGCTCCCAAACGCTCCGGCTGGGCCGGCGTTGGGGCTGGAACGACGGCTCTGGTAGGAGTCAGCGGGCGACCGAAGAGGTGTTCGACTTCGGCCCCGCCAATATCAGCCTGGATGACGAGATGTCGGCGGTAGCCCTGACCTGGCTGACGGGTAAGACGAGCTCCGGCTCCTCGCATCCCGCCACGCTCGTCGAAGCCGTGCGCGTCGCTGAATTGTGTGACTCGATGTACGCTAAGATCGGCTAATCGACGGGGCGTTCACATCTTCCCCGCTTTCATGTCCGGCAGCATGGCCAGGATCGCTTTCTCCAGCGCCTGGCGAGAAGTGTGTTTGCACTTCCAGCCGATGCCGCGGATGCGATTCGTGTCTAGTCGGACGACGGGCACGTCGCCCTTCCAGCCGCGATCGCCGCCCGTGTAGTCGAAGCGCACGGCTGCCGGCGAGAGGCCGACACACTCGACTGCGAGTTCGGCGATCTCTTTCACGGTGATCGTGTCGCCCGTGGCTACGTTGTAAACCTGATACGCGGTTTGAGTCTCGGTGTGCGCTCGCAAGACCGCGGCCATGATGTCCGAGATGTGCACGTAGGACTTGCTCTGCGAGCCATCACCCAGGATGCGCAACTGCGACGGATCGTCGAGCAGCCGGCGCGCGAAGTCGAAGCCGACGCCATGGGTTTGGCGCGGGCCGACTACGTTGCCGAAGCGAAACGCGCAGCCCGAGAGCCCGAACATGAACGAGTAGCTGGCGATCAGCGCTTCACCGGCCAGCTTGCTCGCGCCGTAAGTGGAAATCGGCAACAGCGAGCCCTGATCTTCCGGGATCTCTTTGTGGCCGAAGTCCCCATAAACCCCGCTGCCAGAGGCGTACAGGATGCGCTTGGCGCTGGTGGTGCGCATGGCCTCGACCACCGAGTTGGTCAGCGCGGTGCCTTGGAAAAAGTCGATATCTGGCTCGACCGCCGCGCGGGCGATGTCCGGGTTCGACGCCAAGTGGATGACCACTTGATGGCCTTCCATTGCCTGACGCAGCGTCGGTAGATCTTCCACGTTGCCGCGCGCGATGGCGAAGCGCGGGTCGTTCGCGTGCTTCGCCACGTGCCACTCTCGTCCGGACGAGAAGTTGTCGTAGATCGTGACCTTGCTCGCCGCGCCTTCACCCAGCAGATAGTCGACGAAGTGCGCGCCGATGAAGCCCGCGCCGCCCACGATGAAGAAGCGCGTATCTTTGATCGTGTTGATCCAGGCTGAAGTCACTTGGTCGATTCCCACTTCGTTGCGACGCGCTTCAGAGACGGATGGCTGACGATCAAGTGCCAGACCACGGCGCACAAACCCTCGGTATGAGGGGTGATGCGATCGGGGGAGGCGGTCGGAATGATCACGCAGGCGTCTGCTACTTGACCGGTAAAGCCGCCGTCTTTGCCCACGATGCCGAAGATGCGCGCTTTGACGGCTTGGGCGTGCTCGAGCGCGCGCACCAAATTCACCGAAACGTTCTTCTCTCGGTTGCCTCCACCTACGGAGAACACCAGCACGGCGTCCGCCGCGGACAGGCGCGAGCCCTTGAGCCATTCCGAGAAGCTGGTGTCCCAGCCTTCGTCGTTGATGCGCGCGGTCAACTCGGACACGTTGTCCGTGGGCGCGTACGCTTCGAACGCGCAGATCTTTCGGAAATCATTGACGGCGTGGCTGGCATGTCCGGCCGAGCCGCCAACACCCAAAATGAATAACCGGCCACCGCTGTCGCGCACCGCGCCGAGGCCGTCAGCCACGCGATCGATGATCGAGCCGTCCAAGGCGCCGATCAGCTGCGCGCTCTCCTTCAGGAATTCAGCCGTGAATGCGCTGCTCATAGCGTGTATCCCGCAGCGACCGCGTCGCCGTAAAACATGCGCACGGTTTCCAAGCTGTATTCGTCCAGGCTCTTACCGAAGAGAGCCATCTTCTTCAGCATGTCCGGGGGCACGGTGATGATGTGCGCGCCGGCCTGCTCGGCTTGCACGATGTTCAGCAGCTCGCGGGGGCTGGCCCAGAGCAGCTCGGCGCTGGCGCCCGAGGCATCGCAAATTGCCCGCGCCGCTTTCATCAGCGCGATTGGGTCGCGGCCGGTATCGGCGATGCGCCCGGCGAACACGGACACGACCGCGGGGGCTCCTCCTCGCAGTGCCTGAGTCGTATGATGAACCTGCTCCAAGGTACAGAGCGCCGTCACGTTCAACTGAACCCGGCCGTTCACCGACAAGTCGCGCACGAGCTCGACCGAGGATTCACCGCGCGTGTTGGTGATCGGTACCTTGACGTAGACGTTCTTGCCCCAAGCCGCGATCTTCTTGGCTTGCTTGGCCATCTCCTCGAATTCGTCAGCGAAGACCTCGAACGAGATCGGCCGATCTTTGATCTCGGCCAAGACTTGACGAGCGAAGGCCTCGTAATCCGTGATGCCCGCCTTACGCATCAGGGTCGGGTTGGTCGTGAACCCGGAAATTCGAGGATTTTTCGCCATCTCGAGCAATGACGCGAGATCCGCACCGTCGGAAAATAGCTTTATCGATTCCATCGCGCCGTTCTCACCGTTTCTCGCCCTTCGCCACCACCAAGGTGGCCGAGGTTCGGCGATATAGCAGCTCTGGCTTGCTGGGCCACAGCCTTCCCGGCCCCGCTTGCGAAGCGCTGACAAAAGCGGCGAAAGGCTCGCCCTTTTGTAGGCAACGCGACTTGCCTACATGCGCCCCAGGAGCGCTCGAAATTCGGGCTCCTGCCCCGCGCTGAAGCGGTTTAACCTGGCCCCGAAAAACGCGCGAAAGCGCCAGCAAACAAGCAGCGAGCCTACAATTGTTCGTACCGAACGCAATCCACCCGATGCCTGATCCCCGGACTCGCCCCGGCTTCCTCACGCCCGAGGTCTGCTGATGCAGGCGGTCATTTTGGCAGGGGGGCTCGGCACACGGCTGGGCGCCCGGACCCGTGATCTGCCGAAGGCGTTGCTACCGATTGCGGGACGACCGTTCCTGGCCTGGCTCGCGGAGGCGCTCGTGCGCTGTGGCTATCGTCAGCTCGTGCTGTGCATCGGTCACCACGGCCAACAGATCGTGGATTTTCTGGGCGACGGTTCCGGCTTCGGGCTCGACGTCACTTATTCGGCAGACGGCGAACGCCTGCTCGGCACGGGCGGAGCAATCCGGCAGGCGCTCAGCCGCGACCTGCTCGCTGACAGCTTTCTCGTGACCTATGGCGACAGCTACCTACCCTTCGACTACGCGGCGCCGCTACGCGATCTGCAGGCCCACCCCGAAGCGCTCGGCACGATGAGCGTGTTCGAGAACCACGGCGCTTGGGATGACAGCAACTGCGAGATCGGCCGCGGCCTAGTCTTGCGCTACGAAAAGGGCGTGCAAGACCGCGCGCTGACGCACATCGACTATGGCGCGATCGCGCTGCGCCGCTCGCTGATCGCGCAGCAGCCGGAGCAGGTCGCGTTTGGGCTCGACAAGCTCCAGCACGAGCTGGCCGCTGCGGGTTGCTTGCGCGCGTTCGAAGCGACCGAGCGCTTCTATGAGGTCGGATCCGAACGCGGTATCGCCGACTTGGAGCAAAAACTTTCGGGCGGCTCGACGCCCCGATAGAGGAGTGCTCCTCCAGCGGGGCATCGCTCGCCGAAGCTCACGGCTGTTCCGGCGCTAGGGGCGTACACTGCCCATAGTCCAATCCAACCGGAGTGCAGGTCCCGCCGGAAGCGCAGGAAAGCTCGCCCCCAGGCACTCCGCAGAGTTCGATGCACAGCGGGCCACTGCCGAGGTCGAAGCACGAGGCATTCGCCACGCATTCGCTGGGCGCTGCGCACGGCTCACCGATCGGCGTCGAACCGGCCGCGATGCAGGCGCGTGGCGCGCCAGTCAGGCCAGTCGGAGGACACCACGCTCCGGAGCCACAATCGTCGCTGAATGGCCTGCAGGTAGCCGTGCCCTCGTCGACCGCGATGGCCACTTTCAGGGCGCCTGCGCCCACCGTCACGATCACGCCGTCCGTCGCGAACTGATACGAGACCGTGCTGGTGGTGCCGTTGTAGATGCCGAACTCGACAGCGGAGCTAGACGCGAGCGTGGCCTGGACGGGGCGGAACGTGCCGCTGCCATCTTCGAGCTCCAGGCTCCAATTGTATAGATGGGCGGTGTAGTTGCCGGTTTGCAACGTGGTCGATAGCGCGGTCTCGTTCGGATCGTCGCTGCTGGTCAGCTGTGCGTATTGCGGGCCGGTGATGTAAACGTAGGCGTTGCTCAGTCGGTATTGGTGCCCGTTGGCAGACGCGATCAGCGGCAGGCTGATCGTGCCCGACGCGGCTTGCTCGTGAGTGTTGCTCGGTTCAGCACTGCAGGCTGCCAGCGACGGCAACAGGGCTGCAAGGCTGGTCACGAAAATGGATTTCGAAATGAGCGATCGGAACATGGCGAGCTCTCCTTTGCGTGCGCAAGGCGCACGTCGACGCACGCGCGACGGCACCCACGCCGCGCTTCTTTTTCGACAGTTCGTGTCGAGTGCTACCGGGTAAAGAAGCAAGCGCGCGCGGTGATTACTCGCGGGCCCGTTTTTCTTCGCTCAACTCGCGAAGCGAGCGACCTTCGCTCGCGAGCCCCTCGCGTGCTCATTGGGTATCCTGACATGAGGCTGTCATTCGAGTGCGATATGGCTTCTCACTCAGTACCGAGGAGCACACGCATGTCCATGTTATCACTGCCAAAACCTCCGGGGTTCCGACTGTCCGCTGCGCAGGACTACTACTCCCAGTTCACGCCCGGCTCGGGCATGGCTGCTGGCGAACCGGGCCGGTTGACGCTTGCCTTCCGACTCGACCAGACATTTGCGCCGGTGGTGGTGACCTTACGTGAGCAAGGCGACGAGTTGCTGGGCGAACTGGCGGGCAAGGCGGAGCGGGGCGCAGTCGCCAAGCAGCTGAGTCGGATCCTGGGGCTCGAGGCCGATGCAGAAGCTTGGTTTGCACTCGGCGAGAGTGATTTGGTGGTGGGCGACTTGCAGCGAGAGTTCCCTGGATTTCTCAGCGCGGCCAAGGCATCGCCCTATGACGCGGCGACTTGGGCGGTGATTTCGCCACGCATGAACCAGCAACAAGCGGCGCGCATCAAGCAGGCGCTGGCGCGTGAGTTGGGCGATACGCTCGAGTTGAACGGAAAGACTCATTTCGTATTTCCGGACCCGGAGCGACTGCGCGCGCTCGAGCGCTTTCCGGGGTTGTCTGAAGAGAAGATCGCGCGCCTACGCGGGATCGCCCAGGCGGCCAGTGATGGACGTTTGGACGCCGAGTATTTGCGCGATTTGGGTGAATCGCGCGCGCTCACGCAGCTTCAAGAGCTGCGCGGTGTGGGGCCTTGGGCGGCGAGTCACATTTACTATCGGGGCGCTGCCCCGTGCGACGGCCTGCCCACTGCCGAGCCGCGAGTGCTGCACGGCCTGGCCGCTGCCTATCGACTGCGCTCGCCCTCGATGGTGACCTTTCAGCGCATCGCGGCGGGTTGGCGACCGTTTAGGATGTGGGTATGCGTTCTCTTGATGCGCCACTTGGCGGCCAGCGCGGGTTGGCACGCGCCGGGCTTGGATGAAGAGCGAGTACTCGCCGGGCGAGCCATGTTGCGCCGTGCCGCGCCCGCTGCTTGACGCGCGCTCGAGCGCGCCGATCCTGGCGCCGGCCGGGAAATGTGATATCGATTTGGCACCTATGCGTGGAATGCAATTCGGTCTCTGCGGTTGCGTGCTGTCTTTGTGCGCGCTCGGCTGCTCCGCTGGTTCAGCGCCCGGTAGCACGACCAACTCGCGCTCCAACGGCGGTGCGGGGAGCGCGCTTGGCGACGGTTCGGGTAACAACGGCTCGGGCAATGGCCCCGGCTTGGGTACGGCCGGCGCGCCGTTGATCAATACCAATCCGGGTGACGTGATGGACGCCGGTGACTGCGGTAGCACCCTCGACGTCCTGTATCGTGATTTCAGTGAGGCACATTCCGACTTCGAAATGCCCTTCAGGGGTGACGTCGTGCGGCGCGGTCTGGTCGAAGCCACCCTGGGCGCAGATCAGAAGCCGGTGTTCAAAGACCGCGTCGGTCATCCTCCGCTCAAGGGCAGCCCCACCGCCATCGATACAGACTGGATCGCTCCCGATCCGGCCATCACCAGCGCGGCTTCGTTCAAGCAGTGGTACACCACCTCGGACGTCAATCGCGCCATCCCGAAGAAGCTCGTGCTCACCGAGTCATCCCCGGGCAGCGGCATCTTCGGCTACGAGAGCAGCGCATTCTTCCCGCTCGACCCGAGCGAGGGCTTTGGCATTACTCCCGCCAAGGACAATCATTTGGGCATGAATTTCCTCTTCACCACGGAAATTCACGTGCAGTTCAAGTACACCCCCGCGCAGAAGTTCACCTTCCGCGGCGATGACGACCTGTGGATCTTCGTCAACGGCCAACTCGCCCTCGATCTTGGCAGCATGCATGGCCCTGAAGAAGGCACCATCGACTTCGACGCCCAAGCGGCGTCGCTCAACATTGCAGTCGGCAACTACTACGCGATGGACGTCTTCCACGCCGAACGCCACACGAGCGGCAGCAATTTCAAAATCACCACCAACATTGCCTGCTTCACGCCCAGCATCGTCAAGTAGCGTTGCTCGGGTTTGACGGTCGCGCAGTTCACCTCCGCCGGCGGGTGCGGCGGGGTTTGACCTCCGCCGGCTGGCGCGGCGGGTTTTGACCTCCGCCGGCGGGCGCGGCGGGATCACCTCCGCCGGCTGGCGCAGCGGGCGCGGCCGGGATCACCTCCGCCGGCGGGTGCGGCGGGATCACCGCCGGCTGGCGCGGCCGGAATCACCTCCGCCGGCGGTCGCGGCGAGCTTCACCTCCGCCGGCGGGTGCGGCGGTTGCGGCGGGTCCAGCCGTGTTTCACCTCCGCCGGCGGAGGTGAAGCACGCCGCTCTGCGGCGAGGATCCACAAGGAGCCGGGGGGCGCCGACGCAGGCGGCGGGCGAGGTTGAGCCCCCGCCGCATCGCCCACCAGCCGAGCGCACTCAAGCCCAAGGGGCGGCGCGCTATCGAGCTGCCAGGTGACGCCGAAGGCCCCCCGGCGCCCACGATACCCTGCAGGCGGCCGTTCCCATGCCGACCCCCGAGCGCGGGAGCGACCCTCGCCCGTCGCCTGCATCGGCGCCCCGCGGCGACGAGCCGAACCTCGATGCGGCGAGCTCAGTCGATCGCTTGACCGCTGAGCAATGCTTGTAGGCGGGGAACCAAGTTCTCTTGCACCGCGCGTGGACCCTTGATCGAGCCGGAGATCATCTTCCCGTGGTTGCGACCGTCTGGGTCGGGCAGGGCGAGTACAGGGATATATTGGTAGATGTAGCCGGCGGTCTTGAGGGCGGCGGCGTCCTGGTCCTGATCGAACTCGAGGAAACGCAGGCCGTTCAGGACGCCGTTGAGCTCACCGCGTTCGACCGCTTCATGAAAGCGCTGGCACGGTTCACACCAACTCGCACCCACGTAGACCAATACGCGCAGCTGTGCGGCCTCGGCGAGCTCCACTTGTTCCTGGACCCACGGCTCGATTGCGCCACCTTTGCGCGGATAGCGTAGGAAGCTGGGGGGCGGCGCGTTAGGCGCGTTCGAGGCGGCTGCAGCCGCGCTTTCGTTGCGAGGCTTAGAGGCTGGCCGACTGCAGTCCACGAACACGGGGCTGAGCAGCGCGACGAGCAACGGCGCGACCAACGTTCGAAACGACACGGGCAAAGCGTAGGCTATTTCCAGCCGGAGAGCACGAACAGTGGGGTCACCATTTCGCAGCGCAGGTTAGGCGGGCTCGGAAGCGTCTTTTTGCTGCCTTCCGACACTTGTATCTGTCCGCTCGGTCCCTAGGTGAACCAGCGTGACGTCGAAGCGTTTCGTTGTGCCCGGATTAGCAGCGTTGATCGCTCTTGCCGGTGCGGGACTCTCGTTCAGTCGCGCTGCAGAGCCCGTCGTGCGCCGACGCTTGCCAGTGGCAGCCTTTCGGGTAGTCGAGCGCGAGTCGGGGCCGACGAACTACTATCGCTTGCACAAGGACGCGGATCCGCCGTTCATTCGCGCCGAGTATCACCCTCCCTACGAGACCACCGTGCTGGCCGTACAGGTGGCAGACGCCGACCGGGCTTCGGCGCGTGCGCTCAGTTGGCGTTGGCGTGCGTTGGCGTTACCCAAGGGCGGCAACGAGTGCCAAGCCGGCAAGGGCGACTCAGCCGCGGTGATCTACGCTTCTTGGCGGCGCGGCTTGCGTTGGTACACGCTCAAATACGTGTGGGGCGCGGGCGGCACCAAGGGTGCGGTTTGCGACGAGAAGAGCAACCCGTTCGTCGCGCAAAAGACCATCGTGCTCGAGTTAGGCGCGCCGCTTGGCGTGTGGAAATCCGAGCACGTCGATCTGCGGGCGGAGTTCCGAAAGTACTTCGAAAATGGCGACCCGACGGCGTCCGTCCCTGATTTTCTGGGCATCGGCATCATGACTGACGGCGACCAGACGCGCAGCGATAGCTCGGCGGACTACGCCGACTTCGTCTTGGAGCGCTGAGCGAATTCCGAGCGGAGCTTTGCCAGATAATCGCTCGCCTCCGGCGTGCCCTCGCGCGGCGCCCACTCGGGAAAGGCCTTGTCGGTCACGGGTGAGTACGGCCCATCTTTGACTTCGTAGACGACCGTGTCGGCCTCGAGCGCGAACAACGTGTGGTACACGCCCGGTTCCAGATCGACGCCAAAGATCTCGCCGCCTGCGCGGATTTCGACACACTCGGTGATCGCGCCCTGATCGTCGAAGGTGAAGAAGGCGAGCGCGCCGCGCAGCACGATCCACGATTCGGCTTTCGGAGGATCCGAGTGACGGTGGGGCGGAATGTAGCTGTCGGGTTGCACGGCGTTGAACATGCGGTGCAACGTGGCGCTATCGCTGCGGTGCAACGGTTGGATCACGCGGCGCCGTGGGCTGCTTTGGGAGACAGCGATCGCCCCCTCCAATAAATCCTCGGATAGCCAACAGAGGGGGCCCGAAGGCGCTGGCAAGGCTCGCGGATGACTCATTCTGCAGGCACTTTAGCCTGCTTGGGCCGGGCGGTGAAAGCGCAGGCGTAGGCGCAGGAAGCGGGCCTCGAAATAGCGCTGGCTGAGCGTGGCGAACAGCAGCGAAAGCGGCAGCGCGGCCAAGAACACGAAGCCCGAAGCGTCCGCCTGCGCCGGGAAGGCACGGCGGACGAGGCCGATAGCCGTCGGGTTCAGCAGATACAGTCCGTAGCTCAGCGCACCGATGTAGCCGACGACGCGCGTCCGAAGCAGCCAGGATAGCCCGTGCCGCTCACTGATCACGCACGCGCCGATGAGCAGGGAGAGGGAGGCCTGAAAGACGAGCAGCGGCGCCGCCGGCCAGAGCAAGAGCGAAAAGACCAACGCCAGAGCGAGCGGCGCGCTCCAGGCTTTGCCGAGCCAAACGCCGAGCGCATCGAACGCCCAGCGTTCGTCGAGTAGTAACGCGAGCAACGCGCCAAAGCCGATCGGCGCAGCGAAGCTCGTGAGGATGCGCGACGTGTAGCCGCCGATGGCGCTGCGTTCGGCCCACCAATCCAGGGCGAGCAGCGCGCACATCGTGAGCAGCGCCCAGCGCGCGCGGAAGGCGCGCACGATCCAGGGCCAAAAAGCATAAAATTGCTCCTCGATGCACAACGACCAGGCAAACGAAAATAAGATCGGGTGCGCGACGCCGAAGTCGGCGAACCAGTTGGCGGTGAAGCTGGCGTATAGCGGCAGCGTGCCGAAAAAATGCGCGCGTTGCGGCAGCGCTGGCGACATGCACAGCGCGAGCAGCAGGTACGAGAGCAGCACCGCGTAGTACAACGGAAAAATGCGCAACGCGCGCCGCGCGTAAAATGCGCCGAGCGCGATCCGGCCGGTGACTGCTTTCTCGCGCAGCAGCAGGGTCGTGATTAAAAAGCCGCTGATGCAGAAGAAGAGATCGACTCCCGCGGGGCCCTTGCCCCAAATCCCCGGCAGCGGTCGCGGCGTGGAGTGGTGCCAAATTACGGGCAGGATGCTGAGGCAGCGCAGGCCGTCGAGCGAGCCGAAGTAGCGCTGCGCGAGGTAGCGATCGTGCGCGCTATCGCTCACGCCATCACTCACCACTCGAGCTGAAGGCGACGCAAGCGAGCCACGCCCTGCGCCACCTCGCTGACGTACACCTCGTTGCCGTGAACGATCGGCGCGACGATGGAAGGGGCGCTGTTGCTGGTGCGAATGCGCACCGGATTTTCGATTTTCCCCGCGCGAAAACCGATCGCATACAGCTCGCCGCGCGCGCTTTCATCGACCGCGACCAGCGCGTGGCAGGCTTGCTGCACGCAGTCCAAACCGATGGTTACCGGAGTGCCGCTACCCACGTTCACACTTTGTACGCCGCCCACGAGTCGCCCCGCTTCGTCGAGCACAGCGAAATTGACGTGAGCCGGATCGCCCTCCGAGCGGTCCGAGGCGGCCTCCAGCCAAGCCACGAGCGCGCCCGAGCCATAGGCGTGCGCGACGGGTGCGAACGAATGGCTGCGTGTCTTTTGCAGACACAGTTCGGCGATTGAGCGATTGGCGTCCGTGGCGCGCAGAGCGGTCGCGTAGATATCGGCGGAGCCTGCTTGTTCGCTCTCGCGCGCGTCCGCCCAGACGGCGAGCGCGCCCGATGAGGTGGCCACCAGCGAAAGATCCGTGGCCGAGCCCGGTGCTTGGCTGATGCGTTGTTCGGGCGCGACGCGATTGAGCGCGTGGTTGACTTTGGTCGCGTACAGTTCCGGGTCGCCGCTGCGTTCGTCGACCCAGGCGACCAGGTAGTCCGCGCCGGCAGCCGCCAGCGCGACGTCGCTCAGATCCCCTGTTTTGTGGGTGAGCATGCGTTGGGATAGCTTTTTTCCGGCCTTGTCGACCAGGGTCAGGAAAACTTGTGGTTGCCCGCCGTCGAGCCCCGCCCAAGCCACCAGCGTGTCCTTCTGTTGGTGGCCGCCGCTGAGCGCGATGCCTCCCAGCGAATGCGCGCGCAGTGAAAGTGTTTCGGCCGTGCCCAGGGGCAGGAATGGCGTGCTGGTCGCAAAGCCTTGCAGATCGAGCCGCGCGCGGAGTGGCTCGAAGCGCCCGTCGGCGGTCGGCTTCTTCAGCTTGACCCACGGCGTCGTGGGATCGAAATCAGTGAGCCAACCGAGCAGCACACCGGCGTTGGTCTCGGTCAACGTGATTTGCGATAGCGGTGCAGATTCAGCCAGCGCCTCGTCGCCGATGATACGCGGTCGGGGCGGCAACTCGACGCGTTGCGCGGGCGGGCGGTAGGTCCCCGAGAGGTGCTCGAGTCGGGTCAACGCGACCGGCGAGGGTGCGCCGTTTTGCGCGGTGAGCGCGAAGCACGCCGCGTTTGGGCACGTCAGATTCCAGGCCAAGCTGCTGGGTGCGTCGCCCTGCGCGGACCACAAAGGTTCGGTGCTGCGAATCGCGAAGCTCGCGTCGAACTCGACGAACTCGGGCGCTATCGGTGAGGCCTTGTTGCACTCCGCGTCGTGCTCGCAGACGGGCGCCAAGGTGAGCACTGCGACGCCGCGCGGCGTCGCGGCGATCTCCGGCATCGAGCCGTCCATCTTCCAATATTCGAACAACCCGCGCGGACTCGATACGCGACCGTTGGCTTGGAACTCCGCGACCTGAAAGGTGCGGTAGGTCGCGACCTGCGCGTCGAGTGCTTCCCACGCCAGGTAGCCACGCGTGCTGCCCTCGGCCGGCGCGATCACGCGCAGCACGGCTTGTTCACCGAGTGGTGGCGTGGCCGGAGCTGCAGGCGCGACGACCTTGCCAACGCTGTCGACGGCCGCGCTAAATACGCGGTTTTCCCCGCCGCGATGGTCAGACCAAGCGAGCACCAGGCGCTCGCCGAGGGCGGCGATGTCCAAGTCGAGATCGGCGCTGAGCTGCGAATTGATCACGATCGGTGCGGACGCGTCCGCGCCATTGAGCAAGCTCAGCTCGATGGGGCCGTGCGTATTGCCCTTGCCCACGTGCGTCACCGCGAGCGCGATGCCCTTGCCGAAGGACACGGCTTGCCAAGCACCGACGTCGCGCGACAGCACCCGCGCGGGTGCTAAAGGCGCGCCTTTCGCCGATACTTCGACGCTCCAGATATCGGCTCGTCCCGCACCGCGCGCGGCCCACAGTACACTTGCGCCTTGCGCATGCGGGATGGCTTCGACCCAGAGCACCGATTTGGCGCTGTTGCCGAGCGAGATCGGGCCCGCGATCAGCACGCCGCTAGCCGAAAGGAGCGAGAGAGCGATCACTTCGCCGTCGCTCGTCTTGTGACTACTCAGCAGCGCAAAGCCTTCGCGGAACGGCCGTACGGTGACCAGGCCCAGTTCGCTGGGGGCTTCGCCCAGGGTAACGGCGTCGCCGCTCGTCTCCCCGCTGGCCGAGAGCGGACGCGCATACCAGTAACGCGTGTCTTCCAGCACGCTGGCCCAGACTGCCAGACCACCGCCCGCGCGCATGCCCAAGTACGGGCCAAATGTGCCGGCCGCCACGCGCGCGATGCTCGATGCGGTGAGCTTCGGCGCCGCCGTGGGCCGGACGACCGAAAGCGCGTCCGGGCGCTGCACGATCCGCGGGCCCGCAGCAGGAGGATCGTTACTCGTCTTACCTCCGCAAGCGAGCAGCGAAATGGCAAGCACTGAGCAAATTCGAAAGGGGGTCCGCACGGCGCGCGAAAGCTACCAGAGGCCCACCAAGGTGTCGCGCGCTTGGTGCGCTTCTTGCGCACCGGTATGGCCCCCCCCGCTGCCACCGCCCCC